>NZ_ANOG01000867.1 GCF_000346295.1 Rhodopirellula maiorica SM1
CCCACCTAGCAATGACCGGCGAAATGGGGTTCCCGCCACGAACAGGCTCGCCCTCATTATTGCCACGTCCAATGTGGGGCACACCCCTAAGTCGTGTTAAATCTTGGTTTCTGCCGCATTCGCCGGCTCGACGCGAACATTGACACTGCCGATTACGCCCCAGTGGCCAATTGCACTCTAGTGGAGCGGGCGGGCCACTTATAAATTAGAAGCTATGGACCCAACTGTGACCCAATTGAGCGACGAGCAAGTTCATCGCATCTCAAAAGCAATCGCGGACCCTCAGCGGTTTGCGATCCTGACCTGCATCGCCAGCGAGCTAGAAATCGCTTGCAAATCGCTTGTCGACGAGTTCCCGATCACGCAAGCCACGATCTCGCACCACCTAAAAGAACTAGTCGCAGCCGAATTGATTCATTCTCGTCGACAGGGCCAGTTGGCGATTTTGTCCTGTCGTCGCGACATTTGCGAGAGTTACACCCGGTATTTGGCAGAACATTTGGTGAAACCGCAACTGTCTTCTCTCTCTCCTGCAACCAATCCGACGTTTCCCAAATAGTCGACGCGCCTCCGGCATTTTCTTGTTTGCCGTGTCGAATGTCCCGCAAAAACACTGAACGCTGAAACCTGTGTCGCCATGAGCTCGAAGCCCCCGCGTGCCCAATGCCTCGTCAGCTTCGGCAGCAACCTCGGCGACCGCGACACGGTGATTACCGAAGCGGCGCGCAAATTGACGGCGTCGCCCATGGTGAACGACTTTGCCGCCAGCCGGTTATTTGAAACGCCACCGATTGGCGGCCCCACGGGCCAGGAACCGTTTCTCAATGCGGTGGGCGCCTTCGAAACGACGCATTCGGCTCGCGACATCCTAAGCCTTCTGCAGTCGATCGAAAACGAACTCGGACGCCAGCGTCGTCGTCGCTGGGACGCCCGTTCGATCGATCTGGACGTGGTGCTACACGGCAACCTGGTCGGGGGCAGTGCGGCCCTGATTGTGCCTCACCCACGCTACACCGCGCGGCAATTTGTGTTGCAGCCGGCTTGCGATGTCGCAGCCCATTACCGCGACCCCCGCTTTGGTTGGAGTCTTGGCGAACTGAGCGAGCATCTCTCTGCGGGCAACGCCTCGTTAGCGTTAGTCGGAGCCGATGATTCGATCCGGCAACAACTTTGCGAGCGTCTGAGTGCCGAACATGGAATCCGCACTTTCGCCGCCACGCAACCGATTCAATCGGGCGAGGCTCTAGACGAGGCACTCTCGGGACGCTGGGCCAAAAACCAGCGTGCCTCTGCGGCGTCGGGCGAACCGATCGTTGCCCACGCGGACGAGCCTTGGGTTTCCGCCTACGTCCCCCCGCTGCCCGTCCCCCCGCTGCCGGTCACGGGCGACAGTAAAAAAACCGGACGCGACGCAAACATTCCGCGGCTGGTCGCGCGGATGCAATGGGCCACCGCAGCCACACGCTGGCCGGCGCCCCATCAAATGTGGCCTTCCGGCGGCAACTGGCCCGAATACCGACTCGAGATCGACAATCTCGACTGGGCGGTGACCGAAATCGCTTCGGCCCTCGTTTCGATGCGATGCCCGGTCCGCCCTGTGTCAGAGGATCGACATTGGTGGCGTTAAGCAACCATGTTGCTGCGATCTGCCATGTTGCTGCGATCTGCCATGTTGCTGCGATCTGCAAAACACATTCGTCCCCCAGGTCACTTTGCGCGTCGTTGCGGCCACAGATCCCGGTATTAGCTGGGCATGAAGGGGGCGTCATTCACCTTCGTTGCATTCTGGAGGGTGATCGCCGTGCCGGACCTTTCGGATCGGTTAGAAGATGACGGCGAATCGCGGTGCTTTTCATGCGACACAATGTCGCTTTATTGATGGCTGCTATTGCCTTAGTGCATGTTCGCACACAATACTGTCTCGCTCTCGCTGTATGATTACGGCGATTCTCTGAACCACTCGGTGTCCATTTTCTCTATCCCTGCGAATCTGGTCGCGTTTTCACGCGCGGCGACCATCAATTATGCAACGGTTTCTCTTTCCACGCTGGGTCAATCGTTTTCTTATGGTTCTGGCTGCTGCCATCGTTGGAGGCGGCATTTATGCCGGCGCCATGGGTGGGCTGATCACCGATCCAAAGACGCTGAATATTGGCTACCAACCTGAACAACCGGTCCCCTTCAGTCACGCGATCCACGCGGGCCAACTCAAGATGGATTGTCGCTATTGCCACAACACCGTCTTTGACTCGGCTCACGCAGCGGTACCGCCGACGGCGACTTGTATTAATTGTCACAGTCCTGCGAATGACCAAGGGGTTACCGCGCTGGCCGCGGTGCGAGCAGAAAGTGACAAGCTAAAGCCGATTCACAAGAGTTGGGAAACGGGCCGCAGTATGGCTTGGAAACGCATCCACAACCTGCCCGAGTTCGTCTATTTCAACCATGCGGCGCACGTCAATTCAGGCGTCAGCTGTAAAAGTTGCCACGGCCGAATCGACCAGATGGACGTCGTTGCCCAACACGAAGAGCTGTCGATGGCATGGTGTATCACCTGTCACCGAAACCCCGATCCTCATTTGCGTCCCAAAGAATTCGTGACCAAGCTCGACTGGGAGCCGCCCGCGGATTGGGACCAAGAAGCGTTCGCCAAGCAGAAGCGTGATCCTGAAGGCGAGAACATCAACCCACAGGTCCATTGTGCGGTTTGTCACCGTTAGTTCGGCAGTGTTAGTTCGGCAGCGGCCGGATGAATCCACGACACTCTCGGCCGAACTGCTGAAACTCGTTTTTTACAGATAATTTCGTATCGCCTAATCGCAAATCTTTGCAATGACCTCCATCCACTCACCACGTAAATCCAACGACGGTTCGCGAATGCTTGTTGACCTGCCCCAGGCCGGTGTCTCGCAAGGATCCAATCCAGCCGCAGTTGGCTCGACGGCACGCGATTCGGCTAGCCGTGACTCCGCTAATCAGGATGGGTTTGGCGGATCCTCGGCGTCGCCACGCACACGCTATTGGCGCAGTCTTTCGGAGATGCAAGACAGCCAAGATTTCCAGCAGTTCATCGACCGCGAATTTCCTATCGCCGCTTCGGAGTACCCCGAGGGCGTTTCGCGACGTCGCTGGATGCAATTGATGGGGGCGTCATTGGCAGTCGCCGGAGTCGGCGGATGCCGTTATTCCGAAGAATCGATCGCTCCGTTTGTGATCCGCCCCGAAGGCCGATTGCCTGGCGAATCGTACAGTCGTGCTACCAACTTTGAACTTGCCGGCCGCGTCTACAACCTGCTGATCAGCTGCGTTGATGGTCGCCCGCTGAAGATTGAACCCAACACCGACCACCCCTCGGGCACCGGAACGGACGTTTTCTCGCAAGCTTCGATCCTTGGCCTGTACGATCCCGATCGTGCCCGTGGCGACGAAAGCTTCTTGGTTCGCAAAGGACCGAAGCGACGCGAAAACGCCACCTGGGAAGACTTTCTGCCCTACGGCCAAGGTCTGATTCGTACTGCGGCGAACAACAACAAGGGTGCGGGCTTGGCCGTTTTGATGCCGCCCACCGCATCGCCATCGCTGGTCCGCATGTTGTCGGCGCTGAAGAAGAAATGCCCGTCGGCAACGCTCGTTCGCTACGACGGTGTGCAAGGCACCGCGATGCGAGACGCGACCAAGACCGTCTTCGGCAAGCCTGCCAAACAGGTTCTCGATCTGTCGGACGCCAAGGTGATTTTGACGCTGCAAGCGGACATCCTCGGGAACGATCCGAGCATGATCTCCAACGCTCGCACCTTCGCCAAGAACCGCGATCCGATCGAAGGCGAAATGAGCCGACTGTATGTCGTCGAAGGCGGATACACATCGACCGGCGTGATGTCCGATTCACGATTGGCGCTGCGTCCAAGCGAAATGCCCGCGTTCTTGAGCGAATTGGGTCGCCGTGTTGAAAAACTGGCCGCCGGTGAGTCGCATACGCATGCCGAAGAAACCCAAGCCTATGACGAACTGACTCACGCCGAGCGGCTCGAGCGATTCCTCGACGTGCTTTCGCATGACGTTGCCGAAGCCGGTGACGCTGCCGTCGTGGTGGTGGGTGAACACCTGGGTGCCGAAGCCATCGCCGCCGGCATCGCGCTAAACAAAAAACTGGGCTCGCTTGGCAAGATCCAAAAATTTGCTCCCGAAATCGACGGCGAGCTCGCCGATTCGAACTCGTTGGGCGATCTGGCTCAAAAGATCAACGATGGTGGAATCGATTCGCTGCTGATCCTAGGCGGAAACCCTGTCGCCACCGCACCTGGCGATGTTGACCTGCTGTCGGCAATCGGCAAAGTCGAGAACACCGTTTATCTTGGCGAATACGATGACGAAACCGGCTTGGCATGCACATGGTCGCTGCCGTTGGCTCATCCGCTCGAATCGTGGGGCGATGTGGTCAACAACGAAGGTTTCTACGGCGTCTGCCAACCTCAAATTCTGCCGCTGCTTGGTGGTCGTGCTGCGATCGAAGTCCTTGCATCGATGTTGGGTGAACGAGAGACCGAAGGATCGGAAATTGTTCGCCGCACGGCGGATGGCATTTCCGGCTCGGCACTCAGCTCTCGCCAATGGCGTGGATTGCTGCACGATGGTTTCGCCGAAGATTTAACGATCAACGAAGAACTCGACGCCAACGTCCAAGACACACCGCTGACCGACGCAGCCCCTGTGGCGATCTCGGTCGATGAACTTGACCAAGACGACTTTGAAGTCCTGTTTGTTCCTGCGGATGGTATTTACGACGGTCGTTTTGCCAACAACGGATGGCTGCAAGAATTGCCCCAACCGTTGACCAAGCTGACTTGGGACAACGCCGCGTTGATCAGCCCGCTGACCGCCAAAAAGCTTGGTGTTCATCACGGTTTGATGATCGCATTGACGCAAGGTGACGCCACGATCGAAATGCCTGTCTACGAATTGCCAGGTTGTGCACCCGGCGTCGTGACTGTGGCAATCGGCTATGGCCGCAAACGAGCGGGCATGGTGGGCGGATACACCGAAGAGGATGTCGATGCTGTCGGAATCGATGTTTCGCCGCTGCGAACGAGCGATCAGATGTTGGTGTCCTACCAAGTCGAAGCTCGTCCTCGCTTTAACGAATACGATTTGGCGACCACCCAAGACCACTGGGCGATCGACGAACGCGGTCGTGACGAAACCGAGCGACGTAGTTTCTCGTTGATTCGCGAAGGCACCGTCCAACTGCTCGAAAAAGTGCCTGAGTTCGCCGAAGTTCGTGGCCCTCACGTCCCCAAGGTGGGCAAAGAAGGCAGCGGATCGATGTGGCAAGAGCCGATCCAAGAGATCGAAATGGAAAAGCCGTTCCTGCCTCAATGGGGTATGGCGATCGACTTGTCCAAGTGCACCGGCTGCAATGCCTGTGTGGTTGCTTGCCAGAGCGAAAACAACGTCCCGATCGTGGGCAAAGAACAAGTCAGCAACAGTCGCGAGATGCACTGGTTGCGAGTGGACCGCTACTTCCAAGGCGACGAAGAGAACGCCGACGTGGTCCAGCAACCGATGGCATGTCAACACTGCGAAACCGCTCCTTGCGAACAGGTTTGTCCAGTCGCAGCAACGGTTCATACCGACGAAGGTCTGAACGCGATGGCTTACAACCGCTGTATCGGTACACGTTACTGTGCGAACAACTGCCCGTTCAAAGTACGTCGCTTCAACTACTTTAACTACAACAAAGAAGTCGGCGTGGGCTACGGTGTCGATGCTTACCCAAGCTCGATCGAATCCGCCAATCGTCAATTGCAGGCCTTGGTGCTCAATCCCGAAGTGACCGTTCGCGGTCGTGGAGTGATGGAAAAGTGCACCTACTGTGTGCAGCGAATCGAAGGTGCCAAGATCAACGCCCGCAAAGACGGCGGTCGCCCGGTTGCCGATGGCGAAATCGTCACCGCTTGCCAATCGGCATGCCCGACGCGTGCGATCGAATTCGGTAACGTGGCTGACCCCGATTCGAAGGTTTCCAAGAAACACGCTGATGTTCGTGCCTACGGCATGCTTGGACAATTGAACATCAAACCACGTACCGAATACTTGGCACGCGTCCGCAATCCACACGTTCGCTTGATGACCCGTAATCAATTGAACGACTTGGCCGACATGCAGTCGCCACACCATGGTCACGAGGGCCACGGCGAAGGTGATCACCATGATTCGGATCACGCGGCCGCCGCTAAACACGATGATCATCACGACGCCGATCATGGTCACGATGATGACCACGATCACGAAAAGTAAAACCTGGATCGGCCAAATCGATCACTGGCGTCATCCCACCCTGTGACCGCGATTTAGCCGAACCGCCCGTTATCACTCTCTAATCCCTAACTCGATACCCCTTTCATACCATGTCCCTTGCCATCCCAAACGGATTGGACAATACCGTCGAACGACCTGGCGAGCGTGCCCCGCTCGTACTCGGCGATACGACCTATCACGATATTACCGAAACGGTATGCCGAGTTGCTGAGACCAAGCCGAGCAAAGGCTGGGTGATCGGTTTCTTGATCGCATTCGCGCTGCTGCAGTGGCTCGGAATCTGTATCGCTTACCTCTTCTACACCGGTGTCGGTGTGTGGGGTAACCGGTCTCCGATCTTCTGGGGTTGGCCGATTGTCAACTTCGTTTTCTGGGTCGGTATTGGTCACGCGGGAACGCTGATTAGTGCGATTTTGTTCCTGTTCCGCCAAGAATGGCGAACCAGTATCAACCGCGCTGCCGAAGCGATGACGATTTTCGCGGTGGCCTGTGCAGGAACGTTCCCGGGGATCCACGTGGGACGTGCATGGTTGGCGTTCTGGTTGGCGCCGTATCCGAGTTTGAATCTCTGGATGTGGCCTCAATTCCGCAGCCCGCTGTTGTGGGACGTTTTTGCGGTCAGCACGTACGGAACGGTATCGCTGTTGTTCTGGTACATGGGGATGGTTCCCGATTTGGCGACGTTCCGCGATCGCTCGAAAAACAAATATCGCCGTATGGCTTACGGTATCCTGTCGCTGGGATGGACCGGTTCGTCGCGTCACTGGATGCGATACGAAAAGGCCTACGCGTTGCTTGCCGCGTTCGCCGCACCGCTGGTTCTTTCGGTACATACGATCGTTTCGTTTGACTTCGCGGTTTCCCAAGTACCTGGCTGGCACACGACGATTTTCCCGCCTTATTTTGTGGCCGGAGCGATCTTCAGCGGTTTCGCGATGGTGTTGACGTTGATGGTGCCCGCACGCAGCATGCTGGGGCTCGAGAAACTGATCACGATTCGCCACTTGGACAACATGTGCAAGATAATCTTGGCAACCGGTTCGATCGTGGGTCTGGCGTACGGCACTGAATTTTTCATCGCGTGGTACGGCCAAGTGCCGGACGAGCAATACGCGTTTATCAACCGTGCCTTTGGGCCGTATTGGTGGGCTTACTGGACGATGGTGACGTGTAACGTGATCAGCCCCCAGTTGTTCTGGGTCAAAAAGTTCCGAACCACGCCGTGGATCATCGTGTTGATCACCATTTTCGTGAACATCGGCATGTGGTTCGAACGATTCGTGATCGTCGTGACCAGTTTGTCACGTGACTATCTGCCAAGTGCGTGGGCATACTTCTCGCCAACGTGGGTCGACTGGTCGATGCTGATCGGTTCGTTTGGTTTGTTCTTCACATTGTTCTTGCTGTTCTGCAAGTTGATGCCGGTGATCAACATGGCGGAAACCAAGTCGACGTTGGCGAAGCAGTACCACATGGCTCACAACGAGCCGACGACACCGACCGAGCACTAGAAAACATTTCATCGCAGGCGAACACGCCTCGCGGA
>NZ_ANOG01000868.1 GCF_000346295.1 Rhodopirellula maiorica SM1
CCCACTCTTCTTGGATAGTTGGTCTCGTGTGGCGTCGAGCAGTTCAGTTGTGATCGTATGTCCGCCGTCGAAGGGAAGCCAGTTAATTTGAATTCCCCTGCGTTCAAGCATTTCGTGCAAGCGTTCAGAATCAGCGAACGGTAACACATCGTCACTCTTGCCGTGAGCAAGCAGAACTCGGATGTTGTGTCTCGAGTCAATTGATGACGAGTCGATCGCAAGGGCGGGCGAGTATAGGATCAGGTGCCGAATTGGCAGCGCCGAATCCGACAGAAGCATGCTTGACACAGTCGCCCCCTGCGAAAATCCGCCGATCGAAATCTCTGCATTCGGGTAAGTTTGTGAAGCGAATCGCACCAACGATGCAAGCTTCGCACGAGCGGATGCAAGTTCATCCTCAGTTGTCGCCCATGCGAGCCCTCCACCGTCGACAGAATGTGGTGCAGCGGGGAACACGAAAGCACGCGAGTCGCCACCGATGTAATCCGCGAGTGGGAGAAGATCAGATTCAGTAGCACCGTAGCCATGAAGTAGCACGATGATCTGAGCTGCATCCTTAATTGGAGATCCAGCGGTTTGGGTCTTGAGGCCACCCCATGGAGCATCTGTGTCAGTCGCAAGCGTTGTTTGTGGAGGATTGTCGATCGCGTCGCTGCGGTCACTCGCAGATTGCGAACAGCCAATTACCGTGGCGAGTAAGAGTGGAGCTAAACGTCGCAATCGAGGTTCCTGTCTGTCGGGTAACGTCACGCGTCACCGGGAACGCGCGGAAAAGTTTCCATCGGCCAAATCCCCCAGCTCGCGTCCTCCGGTGCACGCGGTTGTTATTTGGCGTTTGGCGTCCCCGGTCGAGGACAGAAACAATGTACCATCTTGATACCGGCAATTGATGCACCAGTCGCGATCAAGTCAAGTTCTTCATCAACAAATCCGCTGATCGACCAACCCTGTCCCATTTGTTGGGCACAGGATATCACGTCGTACACGACTGCAGTCCAGTCATTGAATTCGTGTTAGACATCGAAAGTCACGACGTGTCCGCCTTTATGATAATCGTTGACGGTGGCCCCGCAAAAGGCACGGTCAACGCGGGCACGCAATTTCGCGACAATGCGTTCTGCCGCATCGGGTCTCATTGTGTCGGTGAAGATTCTCCAATGTGATCGGGCCATCAACGGACGTAGTGCTCAATGTTTGTTGTTCAAGTCCAGGAGTGACGATCACCCTCGTCCAAATAACGGTAGAAATCACGCGGGACGGGCGAAAGACGTGCAAGCAGACCAAGAACCGCGACTCCCGTCCTCGCGTGCAGTACGCCCAGCATGGGCGTGATCTTGTGGGGTGAAAGTCCCCTGTACTTAGTTCCGGTTTCTTTCATGGAGTCAGTATACCAAATGAAATTCTAACGAAAGAACAGTACGAGGCGAAGGCAACTGCGGGGAGGTGACGATCCGTGGGAAGGAAGCCTGCGAATGTGACCGTAAATCTGACTAGCCGCCGAGAACAGTTCCGATTCAACAAATACCGAATCGGACAAGCTTCAAAGCTAAAACCGTCGCCAGACACATTCACGCCAAGACCCGCCA
>NZ_ANOG01000869.1 GCF_000346295.1 Rhodopirellula maiorica SM1
AATGCCCGAAGACGGCAGCCGATTACACGTGGAAGCAAAAAAGATCCCCGAGCTTGTACCGCCGGCGGTTTTGTTTCCCTATAACAAGATGGGTAAGAGTGCATCGGGGATCGCTTGCGACACCAGCGACGGAAAATTTGGTCCCTTTGCGGGACAGTTGTTTGTCGCCGATCAATCGCACAGCACATTGATGCGAGTGGATTTGGAAAAAGTCGATGGACTATACCAAGGCGCTGCGTTTCCGTTCCGACGCGGGTTTGCCTCGGGCAACGTCGGCGTCGAAATGTCGCCGCGAGGATCTATTTTTGTTGGCGGTACAAACCGCGGTTGGGGCTCGGTCGGACGACGGCCATTCGCAGTCGAACGGCTCGATTGGACCGGCAAAACGCCGTTTGAAATCCAACACATGCGGCTGACATCCGACGGTTTTGAATTGACGTTCACCGAACCCGTTGATGTCGATTCGGCCCGCGATTTGGAAAGCTACAAAATGACCACCTACACATACGAGTATCGTGAGCAGTACGGCAGCCCCGAGGTGGACCATACAACGCCGACCATCCAATCGGCTAGCGTATCGGACGACGGTATGACTGTCCGAATCGTTGTGGACGGATTGCAACTCGGACACGTGCATGAACTGCACGCCGACGGGCTGCGGAGCAAGTCGGATGTGCCGCTGTTGCACAAGGAAGCGTACTACACGCTAAACCGTTTTAAATAGGTCGCGTTGGTGCGAATGACGTCACCGCTGCTGCGATTCGCTTGGATGTTTAGCTCCGAAGATGCCCGCGGACGATTTCCTCGAGTTCCTCTTCCTCAAAATCTTCGAGCCGGCCCGAGCTGAGCCAGCAGACTCGCAGCAACATGTCCTTGGTCGAGGTGATCTCTAGTGGTTTGACGTGGATCACGTCGCCGTTGACAGGATGGGCGACGGTTCGAGCTGGGATTGAGAGAGAATAGTTTTCGTTCCGCGACGAAATCGCATCCAACGCATCACACAGTCCCGGATTAGGCGGCTCGGATTCGATCAGATCACCGATGTCGATGCCGATCGTATCACAGCGAAGTTTCCGAAGCCGATCAAGAAGCGAATCAGCAGCATTTTTGATCGGTAGGTTTGCAAAGAGTTTGCACAGGAACGGCAAGCTGTGTTCCGTTCGCAGAATCGCATTTAAGCGACTGACCTCGAACGTTCCATCGCCGTTTCTTTCGATATCGCGTCGCGACAACATTCCCAACCATAATAGCGGGATGTAGCGTTTCGATTCGCTGACTAATTCGGGGCACTGGGTTGGGCTACTCACTAAACTGCCACGCGCAGACATTGCTACTGCTCCTGGGATTTGATAAAGCCAATCACATTCCCGCCTGTTTTGTGCGGATGATTGTACTCCATCCCAAGACGCCGTTGGTAACGCGGCTGCACCCTCTCTGGTAGCGCTGTCTATCAGAGAGGGTGCCGGTAGGATCGCGGCTATACCATCGGTTCGGGTTGACCCGAAATCTTGCGTGAACCGCGGCCTTTCATGAAACGATGCCCAAAGTCAGTCAGCACGAAGACGCGGAGTGAACCGAGGATCGCCAACAAAACCACTAGAATCAGCAGTCGACTGCGACGCGTTTGTTTGAATACGCCTCCTTCGCCGACGGCGGGTTGTTGCTGTGGTTTTAGCGGCATGCCGTAAATCATGGCAATTTGATCCATTTCGACGAGGTGGATGACCGGGACATCTTTTCGCATGAAACGGGTCATAATCGAGTCGATCTGCATGGTCGCTCGCGACGCCGTGCGATTAAGTCCAGGCTTGTAAGCTCGTTTGCCGATCGTCTTGCCTACCGACACCGCTCCGCCGCCAACGTTGATATAGGCTTTGTATTCTTGTGAACCGGCCTGTTTTCGATAAACCGCCATTCGTTCGTCGATCGCATTGGCAAAATCGTCCGCCTCGAGTCGCTTCATGCCGTTGTCGGTAATCGATTTGCGGATCATCTTGCGTGCTTCATCGCCAAGTCCGATCCCCAAATCTTCGTATCCGCCGATCGAACAAGCGACCGATCGGAAAGGGATGTACTCCTCTTCGTAAAGCATCGTTTCCATATCGATCCACAAGAACTTTGGATTATTCGCTCCCCATTGCGACGAACCCGCACTGGCCAACATCACCGGCCGAGCACCGATGGTTTTCAGCGCCGCCAGAACACTGACATTCATTGCCGGGAATGACCCCGAATAGCCGACCGCCACCAAGTCGCCTTTGCCGACACCCGCTTTGATCAGCATGTCGATCACGACGGCGGCAAGGTTGGGATTGGTTGAGGTTTGCTTGGCGCCCAGCCGACCACTCAGGGTGGTCAAAGGCGTCATCAGTTCGCCGATCATCCCCGTAGAAGCGGGGTCGATCACCGTGTTGATTCGCATTCCAAGATGAAGTTTTTCGTTGCGAATCGCCTCCATCATTTCCTTCGACAATTCCGCGGCTTGCATCTTTAGATCCAAGTCTTCCTGAGGCGCTTCGACACGAAAGTATTCGACCGTTGCCAGTCCAAGTAGTGAGAATGCCGCCATAAAGACGATGATCGATTGCGAGACTTGGCGAGGCCGCCAATACAGACGTTTCATAGTACGAACTCCAATCCGATCAACATCAGAACCAAGCGAACCACGGTCGCGGCAGTCAGCAGAATCCCCAGCGTTTCAAGCATCCCTTGACGATCAATCCAAATGGCAATCAATCCTGGGATGATGTAACCAATGACCTCGTAGTCATTCGATTCGGCCAACACATCCATGTTGAGCGAGTCTTCGGGAACCGCTGAAAATGGGGCAAGTGATTCCATCAAAATCCCCACCAAGAAGCCTACCAACACCATCAACACGGTGCGGCGTTTTCCATAGATGACGATCATGTTCGATAGCGAGTATACGATGAAATAGGTGACGATCGCAGCGAAAAACGTTGCGATCACTGTCACGGGCCGGTCCAGCGACAAGGCGATGTAACCGGGGACGACCATCCCGCCTGCGGCGAGACCAAACGTTTCCGAGAACAGCAGGCTGACGGCCAAGCCGATGCCAATTGATACAGTTAAAGTGTCCATAGTTCCTAAAATGCTTTTTCGTCGACAATCCCGCGATTGCGGAAGTATCGCACCACGTCTAAACCTGCGCCGCCAATATTTGCCATTCCCATTACCAATGATGAACGGCCCGAAAGACTCACCACCTTCTCAAAAATCTCAGGCGCTCCGTCCCCTTCGGCCATCACCAATTTCCGTGAGTCCAAGCCTGAGTTGATGGCATGCTTGGCAAAAATATAAGTTCCCGATCCGATCAAAACGTAATGGTCCGCCGGACGCCATGCCGCACAACATTCGGCCAATTGTCGCGAGCGATCGGGACGATCAAATCGACAATTAAAAATCATGATTCGCTTGCCCACACCTGGATAGCGATCACACGCCATGTCCCAAATGCGTTCGGTTGATTCGGGGTCGTTCGCAGCGAATCCGTTGATGAACACGATTTGCCGACCGAAGAAATCCAATTCGGCCACCGTCATGATTCCCGGGTCCGGACTAGCCGACCACATGCCTTGTAGCGCCGTCGCGCGGTCGACCCCAAGATCGCTGAGGACACGTAACGCGAGTGCCACATTTTCGGCATGCTCGATATACGAAAACTGAGCCAAATCCAACGGCTGGATCGCGTGCACTTCGTCTTCGCCGACCGTCACCAATTCGGTTTTGCGGTCGTCACATACTTTGCGAAACGCATCCAAATGGCGGCGTTCGGCGGTGTACAATTTGCCATCTTTGGGCACCATGCCCAGCAATGCCCAAGCCACATCCTTTTCGCCCGGACCCATTACATCCAAGTGGTCGGCACGCGCGTTGGTGATCACGCTGTGGGTGGCGTGGACCAACATAAATTCGCACAACCACTGCAAGTAGGGAATCAACGCCATGCACTCGATCACGAGTGCTTCGGATTCGATCTCGGCCGCAGCGCGAACAATCCGGATTTGCTCGATCACGTTCGCACGTGCCGGACGGAACACCGGATACTCGGCACCATCGGGCAAAATCATTCTTGCCAAAGTGCCCGTCGTCTTGGCACAGGTGCGTTTACCCGATGCGCGCAACCCGGCGGCAATCAGCCGAGTCACGGACGATTTGCCTCGCGTGCCATTGACATGAATACGCGTCGGAATCGTCGCAAGGTTGCGTCGATGTAGGAAAGACTCTAATAGACCCAGCCCGACCAGCGACCCGGTCGTGCCAAGCAGTGCAAGCGAACCATCCATTCGTGATGGTTAATCCCAGTAAGAGATGTGGAGACTGCGTCAGGGTAGAAAAGGTGAATACGAAACCTGATGCGCAGCGAATTATGGTGATGATGCGAAAGCGTGCTAGTGGATCACCGCAAAATTCTTATGAAATTCGGCAAATTTGTCAGCGGAATTGAGGACATTCTTACACCAAATATCAGCCTGTAAACGCTTAGAGAAAGTTGTTGCAGGCTTAATGGTGACTCGTCGATCCTTAAAGTGCTCAAACCAGGTCGCTAAGGTCCAAGATGATCCGTAAAGCAATTCGCTGTCGGGCTTCGGGTATGCGAACCTAGCAGGTCGTTTGAGAAAGTCTGATGTTGGCCCGAGCAACGATGAAGCATTTTGTTGTAGCGAAACTCGTAGAGAGTTTCGGTTTTACTCACATGCCCGAAAGTCTCCGCGACTTTCGCTACAGGATAAAAAGGTTCCACTCGGTTCATCGTGGAATTGCTGCCGCTAACGATTCAGGTGCCGTCGACGGAGAGCCTGTTGATCTTGCCGCTCCACTTGCTGGGCGTACTGTTGTTCACTGACTTGGAGCTCCAACAAAAAGTCATTTTGAACGCCGCCGACTACCTGTGCGTGCTCGCTACGACCACAGCCAGAGATCGAAGCGACGATCACGATTGGAAGCACGCATAAGGTGATGCGTTGGCAGGTCTTTTTGACGGTCATAATCATTTTGATTGTTCCTTAGGTATCACTATGGTTCTGGAAATTTGATTTTTATTTAGCTAAGCAGGAGGCTTTCAGGATCTGAGCCGCTTTGGCGCTGGCGGCTTGTTGATTTAGTGAGCCGCTCGAGCGTGAGCGGCCGGGTTCCACGCATGACCCGGTGCCTTACGGCCCACGGCTCACCAATGCGATTTGCATTTCGATTAAATCAACAAGCAGCTCGCCACGGTTCGGACATTCAACCGGGCTATCGCCCAAACGGCTAACGGGATTTGAGTCAATGATTCCTGCCTAGCTATTAACTTGGTTTTCTCAAAGCAAGACTTTTAATTGAGTGGTTGATCGACAATTTCATGGGAAGCGCGAGTTCCAAGAGCACCCCACAGTCCATAAGGGCTCTTTTGACCCGGCGCCGACTTCCCGCTTTGTCCGTACTCAACCATGTGCGCGTTCGGGTCGCCCGATTCGATCGAGTCGGTGATGAAGACAACGGCACCGTCTCCCATCAATACGTGACAGCCACCTTGATGCCGACTACTTGGTGGTGCAACGCCTTCTTGTCCAGGCCAATCGTCTTGCCAACACGCAGCGGAGTTGGGTGGTGTGATGGTGAACATTGCGGAGTGAAAGGTTTCTCCATTCATCCATTGGTATCCGCGTCCGTAGATCGATCCACTGTCCCAGTCGCTGAACAAGGTCGTCGACTCAGCCCAGAATTTTGGTCGTGAGGGATCGATGGATCCATTGGATTCACAGATACTTGGATTCGCTTTGACGCCGACTTGTTGGCGTGCTGCTTGCGTTCGGATGTCGCGGTCACCCAAGTCGGTTGTGATTTCGCCGGCGATGATCGTATTGGACAATCCGTCCGTAATGTCACGAAACCGCATCGAACTGTGAGCGACAAACGCGCCACGTTGTCCGGCACGTGACAGCTGTGAATCGGTGTTCGTTTGAACAAGTGCATGATTCATGGGGCCGGTTTCGGCTTTGGCAAACGAGTCGCCTAAGCAAACCGCATAGTTGGTTCGCCCTTGCGATGGAATACCGTATCCGGGATCCGACGGGCATCGCAACGTCGGGATCTCCGTCATGGCAGGCGGGTAACGAAAACTGACGTGAAAGCTTGGCTTGGGGCCGAATGCAGTCCACGAAGGAACTTTGGGAATCCGATCGCCATTGGGGCCAAGCTCTTGGCCGAGCGATCGGCTCATCTCGTCCCAAAGTGCTTGCTGTTCGATAAACGGCGTAACACCGACCCAAGCACTGAGTTGGCTCTGGTTGGTGTTAGGCGACCAGATCCACCAGTTTGGCGTGATCGGATCCAGCCCCGTACCGGTTTTGTGTTTAGGCAGCCGATTGTAGGCGGAATGGTAGTTGTGGATGCCCAAACCAATCTGTTTGAAATTGTTGCTACAACTCATGCGACGCGCTGCTTCGCGAGCTGCCTGTACAGCGGGGAGCAGTAGTCCCACTAAGACCCCAATGATCGCAATCACAACTAATAATTCGACGAGCGTGAAAGCAAACCTGGATCGGTTCGTTGAAGACGTCATGGTGATTCCTTTGTTTTAAGATTGAACAAGAGTAACAAACGTGTGGTGAAACAAATTTCGAACGACAGCGGGACAGCAAAGAGATCCATTTGTCGTCCGACAGAACATCAAGCAAATTTGGCAATTTGCTCAAAGTTCAAAATTGATCGTGCGTGAAATGGGGAGGTAAGTACTAAGTCATCGAAGGGGCCAATGCGGTATTAAGGGGAAAGCTTAGGTGCTTCAGTTTCCAGTCTTTGTTTTCGCGGTAACCTTGTCGGCAGATGGCGTTTCGCAAAGCGACCGGTAGGTTTCGTAGAAGTGAATCGCTAAACCACCAAAACACTCGAAATCGCGAAAATAGTTTTCGGCGGCGGATGTTTGCTCATCAAAATCGACTATCGAGTTGTCAGCGAACGTCACTTTCGATGGCATCACGCTTTTGGTAACGAATCCTCGCATCCGTGGTGTCTCACCATCTTCCGCGAGATCGCGTCGTGCGAAAGTTCGCCACTGTGCGTCGGAGTCGATCATGGACTCCGCTTTCGCCCGTCGGCTTTTCTCTTTCTCAGCATCATCCATCAACCAGTAGAATTGACTTGCTAACAAACGTAGTGACCTCTCTGCCGCAGCACGCTGTTGATCCGATAGGGCGTGTGCGATCTCAATCCCGACGTGAATGTTTTCGCCGTCATCCATCGTGCGAACGCGATGTCCCTCAATGAGGCTCTGGTCGGCAAGCAATGGAGTGAGCGTTAAGGCCCGTTGGAACTTCTCTCGAGGAAGTCCTACCAGGAACCAGACCGGTCGATCGACTTCCCTGAACGTCTCGACTCCCATGAAAATGCTTGCGCCACGCTGACGTTGGCCGTATTCCATCAACGCTCGTCCATGAGCAATGATGCCGTCAGCGCCATCGGCCCGGTCGCGATAATTCATAACGCCAACGTTATCTAACATGTCGATGCAGTGAAAACTGGCTGCTTTGCGAACTCCATTGAATTCGACTGCGGCGTTGGATTCGCCAGTGTTCTTGTCCGTCGCCTGCCACCAAAATGGAATATCGACGCCGAACTGCATGTTGGAACCTTCGCGAACGCGTCGTTGACACTCGGCATTTAATTCCAGGTATTCACGCAGGATTTGTTCGCGACGTGAAGGCGAATGCCAACCTAGCAACAGATAAGGTTCATTGTCGAAATGAACGCCGTCGAATTTTTCTTGTTCGTTGGCTCGTGAATTGAATTGCAGCACCGCATCAACGACGCCAAGCGGAATGTCGTGATTCTGCGTGAGGCAGTGTTCGGGGGCTCCGTCCAACGCGTGAATGCGGATGTTTTGCGAATGAGCTTTCGCGATAAAGCTGCGTAGTTCCGGTTTCATCAATACGGTGATGCGGTCCGACGGTGATGCTTCGGGGGCAGTTGCCGATACCTTTGACGGTTCGGTCCGCTCGACCTTGTATGGCAACTGCAGCCAGATTTGCCCGACGTTGTGTGCTTTGCAAAAATCGAAGAGTTCGTGCCACCGCTGTGTGCTGCCCAACAAGGTTTGGGTGGACCATAGCCAAAGCGTGCGTGGCGGTGCCGTTGGTTGCGGACGCTGCGGCTGTGGTTTCGTCGCAGTACTTGCGGGGATCATTTGATCCACATTCGATTTGAAGGCCACATCTTCCACATGCACAGTGAATTCACCAACGGTTGCGAACTCGAGGGTCAATCCTGCGAAATGAGAACAGTCGATATGTGTGGATCGCAGCGGCACAATCACCTCTTGCCATGCTTGGGTAACTCCGCCATCAAGAAACTGATCGACTGGCCCCAACAACTCCGAGTCCTCCTTGGCGATCCAATTCTCGTCTGATAAACGGATGTTGAAACTTTCACCTCCGCGCTCTCCACGAACCCAAAACGACAGATGCGTATAGGCGCGTGCATCGAAGTAGGTTGGCTTCAACGCGTGCATGTCAAAGAAATGAATCCAATAGCCGCAAAATCCTGCGTCCGCTTTGGTCGCCTTGATTCGCATGCTGTGCCCACTATCGCCACGCCGTGGATCCGAAACTCGTAGCGCCGAGGCGAATGAGGGCGACCGCTGAAACGTGCAGCGATATCCGCCGAGGCGGTTTTGCACGGGTTGATCGAAACGATCCGCAACCAGCAAAGACGATGCGGGGTCAGCGGCCAACGCCTGCTTGCGAGGGAATGAAGCGATATCATCCGCATGCAAAAACGCAGCCATAACGACGCAGCAGAAGAACATCAGATAGCAACGAGGGTTCACGAAATTATCTTTCTTGTACTTAGATAGCTTGATTCAAAACTTCCGAATTCCACCGGCACGCCGCCGCCAGTAGACGGAGCAACGTGCTGCGAGTCATGCTTCGCTCACTTGGGGACGGTGACGGATTGTCGTTCACGTCATCGGCGTCAATCCGCTTTGGAAGTCAGCGACTTCAACATCCCCTTCGTCAACCATCTTCCGAGGCCTCACGTCTGCGTGGGAGGTCGCCGAAGACGATCGAAATTCGCAACTCGGGGAAGCTCACATGGCAGGCGCATGCTTTATCATCAGCACTTCATTACCTTGCTGATTGTGAACCACCGCGTCCATAAAATTGCGCATCAGCATCAATCCGCGACCGCCTGCCTTCATGATATTTTCCGGAGCGGTAGGATCGGGTACTTGACTGACCTGGAATCCCGGTCCTTGATCGCGAACGGCAAAAGACAGCTGCCTACGGTCCATGGTTACCGCAACGATGGCCCGGCGTTCAGCGAATGACGCATCATGCGGACGCTTTGTGAGCATTTCTTGGAACACGTTTTCGCCGTCGGACAACCAAGCTGACGAGATCTCTAGATTTCCGTGCACGATCGCGTTGGTCGCAGCTTCTGTCAGCGAGATCGACAAATGCGTTCGGTAAGACTCGTCATACTCGCCGTAGATCAGCGTTGCTAATTCCAGTACTTTTTCGATTACCGGGTGAATCAACGAAAGATCGTTTTCCAACGCAAATTCGGTGTTCAATTGAACGAACCCCGAATCGACGAGGTTTGTTGCGGGGCAGACCGCGCTGTCGTTTGCAGGCGAATTCTGCAAACAGGTTATGACCGATGTTTGAGCGTTTTCGGCTGTCGGGCCGATCGCTAGCGGACCAGGGCAATGACTCATAGCTTCTCCAGAGGTAAATGTGACGGTTAACGACAAAAGTATGTCTGCCCCTTCAGACGTAGCGCAAAACACGCCACTAATAATTTTGCCCCCGCTTGCAACAGAACGCTTCGAATCACCTCGCTATGCCCAGCCGCGTGGCGATTGAATTGCAATCCGCTGTTCTTCTTTATCTAGCATCCACGTTCGTTGTAGTAACCTGCGACGAATTAATCCGAACGACTTCAACTTCGGCCGATCGAGTCACGCCTTCAGGTAATTGTCCAAGTGACATTCCAGGACGGAGATTTGTCGCTTGCTCTGCGTCGGGATAGATGGCTACGATTCGAAATCGAGTGCCTGGGGGAGTACTGTCATTGCCAAAGCGAGCGGATGAAACAAAACGATTTTTTCCAGCAGGCGAAGAAACAGCCTGTACCCACCAATTGTCGTTGTCTTGAGTCGAACGAACCAAGACGACGGGCTTTTTATCGTCCAAAGAGGAACACGTGACTGAATCGGCACGTTCCACGTGGCTGTTTTCAGTTGGGCTTTGGATCAATTCAGGATGTTCCGCTACCGAAACGATTTGTGTGACATCGAGGACACTTTCTGTTTTCGTTAGGATCCGTTTAGGTTCTCCCAAGATGCCGTCGGGCTTTTTCAGTACTACAACTGTTTCCACCGAGCGGGCCAAGTTCGAAGGCAATTCGCGAAAAGACGTTCCCGGTTTAAACAGTTCTCTGCCTTCAGCCGTCGGTACCATCAATACAACAAGTTGAAAACGGCTTCCGTCGATTGAATCGTCGTTTCCGATTTGTGCGAAGGCTTTGAAGGTGCGTTGGGATGTCTTCTTCGGCCACTCCTGTGCCCACCATAGACAGCCGGGTTGATCGGCCCTGACTAGCACAACCGGATAACCTGGAGAGTGAACCCTGCCAGCAACCTCGATGACCTGTTTCACTTTCTCTTGCGGTTGAGGGTTCAGCAGGGTAACTCCTGCGTCTTTCGTCTCATCGCCTTGAGCGATGGTGACGGGCATGGTGGCAAACAATGTGATGCCGACAAGCTGCGTGAATTTCATTGAGATGATCCTTCGATCTGAGCGGAGGCGGTTGGCGTTTCGATAACGTCCGAGAAGTTATCAA
>NZ_ANOG01000870.1 GCF_000346295.1 Rhodopirellula maiorica SM1
TCCGTCCGGTGGCGGCAAGTAAAACGTTCGGTTTAGACCGGGCGGCTTGCGCCGCACCGCTACAAACGCCACTCGTTTAGTGCCAAAGTAGATGGCATTGGGCTTGCGCCGCACCGCTTAAAAAATCCGCTTGCTGTTAAGGAAGGTGCAACAAAAAAAGGGCAGACGCTTGCACGTCTGCCCTTTGATTTTGATTCTCACGAGTTCTTAGCGATGACTAGGAATCGTTGCCCTCGGATTTTTCCGAGTCGCCTTTGTCTTCGCCGACACCGGCACTGACCGTTTCGCTTGGCTCAGACAATCCGCGTTTCTCGCCTTTGAAATCAAGACGAGTGATTTTGCCATCGCTGCCTTTGAAGGCATCGATCACAATCGTGTCCTTGCCTTCGAAGGCGCCTTGCAGCAACTCTTCGCTGAGCGGATCTTCGATACGTTGTTCGATCGCTCGGCGAAGCGGACGTGCACCGTAATCGAGGTTGCTGCCCTTCTTGACCAAGAATTCTTTCGCATCGTCGGTCAATTCGATTGCCAAACCGCGTTCGAGCAAACGTTCGCGAACCTTGGACAATTCGTAGTCGATAACCGATTTGAGGTCTTCCTTAGTCAAGTGACGGAAGATGATCGTGTCGTCCAACCGGTTCAAAAACTCGGGTCGGAATACGCGTTCGATCTGATCCATCACGCGGCTCTTCATCGAATCGTAACTGGCATCCCCGTCCGGTTTTTGGAAACCAAACGACGATTCGTTCTTGATCGCTTCAGCACCCGCATTGGTGGTCATGATCAGGATCGTGTTACGGAAGTCGATGTTACGACCGAACGAGTCGGTCAAACGCCCTTCTTCCATCACCTGTAGCATCATGTTGAACACGTCCGGGTGAGCCTTTTCGATTTCGTCGAACAAGACCACCGCGTACGGACGACGACGAATTTTTTCGGTCAACTGACCGCCTTCTTCGTAGCCGACAAATCCCGGAGGGGCACCAATCAAACGGCTGACGTTGTGCTTTTCCATGTACTCGCTCATGTCGATATGCACGAGTGCTTCGGCGTCACCGAACATGTATTCGGCAAGTGCCTTGGCAAGCAACGTTTTACCAACCCCGGTCGGACCAGCGAAAATGAACGATCCGGTCGGACGTCGTGGATCTTTCAAACCGCTACGGCTACGTCGCACCGCCTTGGCCACCGCGGTAACGGCTTGCTCTTGGCTAACGACTCGCTTGTGCAGTTCTTCTTCCATCTTCATCAACCGCAGACTGTCTTCGGTCGACAAACGCGTCAACGGAATACCGGTCATCTTGCTGACCACTTCGGCGATCACTTCTTCGTCGACAACGCCGTCGGTCTGCTGACTCTTTTGACGCCACTCGGCAGTGATCTGGTCTTTCTTCTTGCGAAGTTTTTCAGCCTGATCACGCAGATTGGCGGCTTTTTCGAAGTCTTGGTTCGCGACCGCGTCCTCTTTTTCCTTGTTCAGCTTTTCGACTTCTTCGTCGATTTCCTTCAAATCCGGTGGACGCGTCATCGTACGAAGTCGGACCCGAGCCCCCGCTTCATCGATCACGTCGATTGCCTTGTCGGGCAAGCAGCGTGCGGTGATGTAACGTTCGCTCATTTCGACTGCGGCAACAATCGCGTCGTCGGTGAATTGAACACGGTGATGTTCTTCGTAACGTTCGCGGAGTCCTTTGAGGATCGCAATTGTTTCGACCTTGCCGGTCGGCTCGACAATGATCTCTTGGAAACGTCGTGCGAGTGCATTGTCCTTTTCGATGTACTTGCGGTACTCGTCCAAGGTCGTCGCACCGATGCACTGGATCTCACCTCGAGCGAGTGCAGGCTTCAAGACATTGGCGGCGTCGATCGCGCCTTCGGCACCACCGGCACCGACCAGCGTGTGCAGCTCGTCGATGAACAAGATCGTATTCTTGACGCGGCGAACTTCGGTCATGACCGCTTTGATTCGCTCTTCGAATTGACCGCGGTACTTTGTTCCCGCGACCATCATCGCCAAGTCCAATACCACGATTCGCTTCTCGGCCAAAATCTCAGGCACTTCGCCTTCGATCACTTTCTGTGCAAAGCCTTCGATGATCGCGGTCTTACCGACACCGGCTTCACCCAAGAGCACGGGGTTGTTCTTGGTTCGGCGGCAAAGGATCTGAATCGCACGTTCGATTTCTCGTTCACGTCCGATCACCGGATCCAATTCGCCCTTCTTGGCCAACTCGGTCAAATCGCGACCGAAGCTGTCCAGAGCCGGAGTCTTGCTCTTGCTGCTCTTGCCAGAGGAACTGCCGCTGCTTTCGCCATCGCCGCTGCGACCACCACGTTCGCCAACCTCGGCACCTTCGAGGCCATGGCCCAAAAGATTCAAGACCTCTTCGCGAACGTCTTCGAGCTTCAGCCCTAGATTCATCAGAACCTGAGCCGCAACGCCTTCCTGCTCACGCAGCAGTCCCAGCAGAATGTGCTCGGTCCCAACGTAGCTGTGGTTCAAATTGCGTGCTTCTTCCATCGAGTACTCGATGACTTTCTTGGCACGCGGCGTTTGGGGCAACTTGCCGACGGTGACCATTTCAGGACCACTTTGGACAAGTTTCTCGACTTCAAGTCGAATTTTTCGCAAATCGACTTCGAGGTTCTTTAGCACATTGGCGGCAACACCACTGCCCTCTTTGACCAAGCCCAACAATATGTGCTCGGTGCCGATGTATTCGTGGTTAAACCGCTGTGCTTCCTGATTAGCCAATTGCATGACTTTTCGGGCGCGGTCGGTAAAGCGTTCGTACATATCTATTATCTCGTTTACCCAGGCTGTCAAACTGGCGATACATTTCGCAATGAGTCAGTTAAGCAAACCGTACGCCACTTTTACACTTGATGGCAATGGCGGTCTGATTCGCAACGACGATTACGGAATGATCCTCAGTCAAACGCAATGACTTTTGACTCTATGTCTGATTCTATCGGTTAGGTCAAAGGCCGGGGATAGGAGCTTGACGTAGGAAACCAGAAAAGAGGGCGATCGCGTGCAAATTGTCTGAAAAAACTCGACGAAGTTTTCTTGCAGAACTTCAACCCATCACGCACTGACAGCGACGTAGCCGGAGTTAAAAAGCTAGCATTAAGCAGCGGTTGCGCGGTCTTCTGTCATATCGGCAGCGTCTTCAGGGGGGGCTGCTTCGTCGTTGGCCGGATTCTCTCGCGCGTCACTCTTGGTTCTGTCCTTCGATTCCGCTTCCGCCGCCATCGCACGGCGAATGCGTTTCCGCTCGGTTTCCACTTCGACCCACCATGGATCTGCCACTTCGAGTCGGCTGATTTCGTTAATCAGAACTGTAGCGTGGTCTAATTGGTCAAGCTTGCGATAAACGGCACATAGCATCAATAGCGCAGGAGGATCGCGGGGCTCGATCGCTAACACGGAAGTCAGCAATTTCTCGGCCGCTTCCCAATCGCCTCGCAAATAGGCGGCATGAGCTTCGCCAAAGCGATCCGGCTCCTCACTTGCTTTGCGAGGATGAATCAATTCGGGCAATTCCCGCAATCCACGGACCACGTAGAAACCCCACACCGTGACGCCCACAAGCGTCGCCATCCAGAACAATCCGCCCGAGATCCAGTTGGGATAGAGCCATCCGAAGACAAAAAAACTATTCAGCGCTAGGCAAAATGCAATCGCCAGCGGTAACGAAGCCATCCGGCCACGCCACCACAACTCTGGCAATCCAGGCCAAAGACACGATAAATAGTAACTCGCGCTCATAACCTCGCTTGTACTGTTTCCGAGGCAACCAAAGCAAGCACAATCGCCAAATTACCTAAACCCCCAAGCGGTCAAAAAGAAGGGGAGGCGACCGGCACGTTGTCTCAGCAAAAATAGGATCGTTTGTAGTGGACGTAGCTATACGTCTGCGGCATTCGAGTTCCCCTTAGCAAACGATCCGTACGGCGTTAGCCGAGGTTCGTGGCATCAACAACCGGCGCCAACGCCCAAATTGGTCCGACGGCGAAATAGGTTCCTACATCCCGTCCGAGCAACCTCTCCGCAGTACTCGCATGTAGCCGCAGGAGATTAAGAGTCGGATTAGGATTAAGATTAAGAAGGAAAAATGGAAACGACTAGACATCGCCATACTGCCAGACCGATTTATAGGCGTCGGCGTCTTCGAAATATTTCAGCAGTGAGGCGTAAAAATCGTGGCTGGCCAATGTGGCGCTGTCGCCCACCATGATCATTTTGCGACGCGCTCGCGTCAGCGCCACATTGGTCCGCCGCGTGTCGCTCAGAAAACCAATCTCGGCTCGATCATTGCTGCGGACCATCGTCAACAACACCACTTCCTTCTCACGACCTTGAAAACCGTCGACCGTGTCAATTTCAAGTTCGGGCATCTCTAACCGAGAACGCAGCAGTCGCACCTGAGCTGCATAGGGCGCGATCACGGCGATCTGTTCCGGCTGGACTCCGGCATCAAGAAACTCGCGAATCAATCGAATGATCAAATTGGCTTCTTTAGGATTCAATTTGCTCTGACCATCCGGTTCCAATGCTTCGTCGAACTCCGCACCGGCGGTGTCGATGAACTCGATGGGCTGGGTCGTCAGTTCACTTTCGTTGACGTCGGGCAAATCGCTCAGTTGGTGAGCACGAACCGACGCGTCGGCGATCAGGGTGCCCTCATAAAATTCATTGGAGGAAAAATTCATAATCGTTTCGTTCATCCGGTACTGGACCACCAAGCGGCGGAACACCGATTCGCCTTCGCGCTCAACAAGCAACTGCATCAGCGATTCTTTCATGCCGGCTCGCGATGCTTCGTCACTCAGCACCGTTGGCGGCAATTGGCAATGGTCGCCGGCCAAGACCAAGCGTTCCGCTCGCAATACCGCTTGCCATACGCTGGGCTGAGTACACTGGCACGCTTCGTCGATCACGACCAAGTCAAAGTTTTGGTCGTATAACAGTTCGTCGTCGATCGTGGTGGTGGTGCAAACGACATCGGATGAATCGATCACGCTGCGGATGACGCTGCGTTCGAGCGATCGGATTTGGCCGCGTAGTTGTCCTGCTTCGGCATACAATTCGCCTTTGCGACGATAACCTTCGCGGCCTCGCGGTTTCTTGGCCGCCGCACGCATCAAATGTTCTAATTCACGACGCATATCGCGAACGATCTCGGTCGAGGGGTCCGCATCGACGAGTTCATCGAGCGTATGTCCTCGAAGCGATTCAAACACTCGCGCCGGATGTCCGACCCGCAACACATTGGGCATGATCGCCACCAAGCGTTCGAGCAGATTGTCGACTGCGGTGTTGCTTGGGGCACATGCCAACACGCGTTCGCCTCGAGCGACGGCTTGATAAATGACCTCGGCGATCGTCGTTGTTTTTCCAGTTCCCGGAGGTCCATGCAAAATGGCGACGTCCTGTGCCGACATTGCGAAACGCACCGCGTCTTGTTGTGGCGGATTCAAATCGGTCAAAAATTGGACATCGGGCAAATCGGTAAACCGAATCGGGCGGAACCCCAACAACGCGTCACGAAGCCGGCCGGTGCGAGCGGTCGCCGTTTGAGCTTTTGCCATGGCCGCCAATTGGCGTCGACGGGTCGTTTCATCGGGCGAAAGATCGATGCGAAACGTCGACCCGGCAGGCCACTGCTCGGTCGCCACCTGGATCGTGTTGTGTTTGCGGCGACTGACAACGCCGGGAATGCCTTCATCGGAGGCATCGGACCAATCCGAGACCACGACCGGAGAACCGACTTTCAAACGGTTCATCGGTAACGGTTCGCCGTGAGGTTTGACAAAATCCAGTAGCAATCGGCCTGCCAGCCCCGTTTTGTGGTCGGACATGTGTAGCGAAACAACAGTTTCCCCGGTACTTTCGACGTCTCGTTGTGAACGCATTTGCCGTCGCAGCGCCATACGAGCGCGTTCGGCTTCGCCTTCCAACGCCAACCAATGCTCTAAAACGCCGAAATAATCTTCGGGGGTCATGCAATCCCTCACCCCTTTTAATCCGCCACCAAACGTACCGGACCCTGAAACCGCAGGACGTGAGGATCCGCGACGCGGACGAGATTGGCCAGAACGAGACGACATTACAAAGAGCTCAAAATAAAAAAGGTCTGGGAAAGTATCCGCTCATGTTAATCGGTTTCACAATTTGGACACTGGTAGCAAGTTTGATCACCGCGATTCTGTACGCCTGGGACAAACGAGCTGCACAAACGGATCGACGTCGGATTCCCGAGCGAACGCTACTGGGGCGGTCGCTTGTTGGCGGATGGCCGGGGGGTTTAGTCGCGGGCCGTTGGCTGCGTCACAAAACCTACAAACGATCGTATCGAATCCAGTTCGCAATGGCCGCTACCGTGAATCTGATCGTTGTGGCCGCAGTGGTCTATGCGAGATTCAATTAAGTTCCCAGCTGCAACCGATTGTCGATCGACCTCGCTTTTGTATCTCAGTGATGTTATGCCGAGTGAAAGTGCCTCACCCTCCTCTCTCGAATTCGTTCGCATCGAATTTCAGTCTGATCTGTATCGTCAAGCGATTGCGCTGCGGCACGCGGTGCTGCGTCAACCGCTGGGGCTGGCATTCAGCTCGACTCAGATTGCTGCGGAACATGATCAACTGCATTTCGGCATGCTCGGTGGCAATGCATTGCTCGCCTGTGTGTCGGTGATGCTGGTGTCACCACAGAAAGCAAAGATCCGCCAAATGGCAGTCGATGCGACATTGCAAGGTCGCGGCATCGGATCCGATCTGGTTAGCCGCGTTGAATTGGAATTGAAAACCATGGGGGTGCAATGCATTGAACTGCATGCTCGCGAGGTTGCCCGGAGGTTCTACGAGCGGCTTGGTTATGCGGTCACCGGAGAGCCGTTTACCGAGGTCACATTGCCTCATATCAAAATGACCAAAACGATCGTCACATGCTGAGCCAAAACCAACTGCCCAGCGGAATACATAACAAATTGACAACCCAAGCAAAGATCAACTTTCTCCGCGCCCGGGTATCACGATAGGCAGTCGTGGGAATGGTAAGCGTGACGTACAGCGAATAAAAGTTCAGCAGCGGTGGAAAAACCAAGACGCCTACGATCGACGACAAATAAGCTCGCTTGACCCATTCAGCGACCGTTTCGTCTAGATCGTCTACGACATCGGGGCGATCGCTTGGCATCGCGGGCGGATGTTTCGGCAGATCCGAAATTGGGTTCGGTGGCTGATAGGGATTGGCTGAAACGGCAATCGGATCCGCCGACGTTTCGTGGACGAAGTCACCGGCACCTAATTTTGATGAGATATTTTCATCACGGTTGGGATCGTGGCGTCCGCTGGCATCGTCCTCGCTACGTCGCTTGTTGCAACTCCAGCAGACTTCAAACGCGGGTTCGTTCTGTTCATCGCATCGCGAGCAAATCCAGGGCCCCACACTTTGAATCAACCGCTCGTCGGCCGCCAACAATTCGATGGCCCGCTGGTAGTCGGCGGGTGCCACTTCGATCCGCACCAAGCGGTCGGTTCCGGCGCCGCCCATGCTGAGCGCCACTGCGGCATCGGTCCCTGTGACTAGCGAGCGAATCCCGGCGGCGGCCAAGCGAATTCGAGTCGTTTCGGCCGAAAACGCATCCCCATACTCGCGAACGCTGACCATCGGACCGCGATAATTCGACTTCGCGGCCATCGGCGTCTCCTCTACCCCCTCCGGCAGCCCAGAATCCGGCAGTTCAGAATCCGGTAAATCGGATTCGGGCATATCGGATTCGGGCGAATCAGCGTCTTGAAATTCCGAACTCGACAAAATGTTTGTCTCCGAACACGCAAAATCGAAAAGGGGGGGGAAGGACACAGGATCATGCCGGAGCGGCGTAAACGGTGCCTTTCCACATTCGCCTTGAACCGATGTCAAATGATTCACTGCGTTGGCCGATCCGGCGTTCGCGACGTTTGCTTGATCCGGCCTACTCAACTATAACCGCACTGCGTTTTGCGACTATCGGTCAGGCAAACTTCCGCGCCGATCCGATTCTCTCCTCATGCGGGCCACAGCTGCGGTGACCGATATTCCACCAAAATCTGTCGAGAACCACGACGCGGGCCTGCGTTCGGTTCACACC
>NZ_ANOG01000871.1 GCF_000346295.1 Rhodopirellula maiorica SM1
CGTGATGCGAACAATCATCACACACGAAGAACTACCTCAAGTGATCGCAGCGGTGCAATCGGCCGACCCCAGTTGTTTTTACTACTACCACGATATCGAAGGCATTTCGGGTAGTTACTACATCGCACCGATTGGCTGAGAATTCCGCCACGCCCGCATGCTGCAATCGATTTCGGTGAAAGTGAAAGCAGGCAGCGGAATCAGCTTCGGAGGGCAACGATGATTTATTGCATCCAGCGAACGAGATCCGCTTTGCGAGTGATCCCCGTTTCACGTTTCACGATCTCGCCGTTTTTGACCATGACCAGCGTCGGCAAACTGGAGACTTGCATCTCGCGAGCGATCTGTTTGTGTTCGTCAACATTCACTTTCACGATCAACGTGTTGTTTTCAGCAGCGGTCGATTCCAGTTCGTGCAAGATCACGCTTTGCTTGCGGCACGGACCACACCAATCAGCGTAGAAATCCAACAGCACGTTGCCGTTTGCTTCCGCCATCACCGCATCGAGATCACCGCTGGCCGGCAATGTAATCAGCGTGGGCCGTTGGGCTGCAGGGGTCGTTGTCAAACTCGCCAAAGTCGTTGACGCAGTGCTTTCCGACTGAGTCGCCGAAACGGGGGCAATGTGGTTGTCATCGGCGGTCGTTTTGGAAGCAGCAATCGGCTTGGTGGTCGTCGCTGAATTGGCATTTGCGATCGCGTCCTGCTGAATCACTTCTGATTCCTTCACCACTCCGGACAAATCGCTTGAAACGGTACGACCGAATCCAAAACCTGCGGCCGCGCTACACCCGCTGGCCGTCGCAACCACAACCGACAACAACAGGAGCGTACATTTTTGTGAATCATTCATTCGGGATCTCTTGCAGTAAAAGCGGAATATTAGAGTACGTGCTACAAGACCACCTAGGACAACCGCAAGGGCGTTGTCTGATTGTCCGGTTGGCAAGAGGGTGATTGACAATCAGCCGCACCGCCCGCCGTGAACCTTGCAAACGATTCGCAGGAAGCTCCGCAAATGTGAGTTTCACAAAGATCCCGGAGCGACGTTCACCGCTTTCTCTGCCTACGCGTCACCGGGAATGCCGGGGCAATCGCACGACGATCGAACATCACTGGTGGTGAAACTCATAAAATTCCGTTTACAACCCGTATTGCAGCGAGCACTTGGCGGAACCGATGGGAATCGGGGCGGCCCCGCGCCCAATGCCGACTACTTTGGTAACCATCGGAGGGCTCAAGTAGTGGGATTCGCCAGAATTCCCATCTTCGCTGTTGAAACACCAGGAACTCTGGCGAGTCCCACTACCAAAGTAGATGGCATTGGTCGCAAGGCCGTCCACAGGATTTGCCCCACAGCTGGATTTCTGGTTACCAACGGCCCGACGAAACCGCCAGAGGATAGGGTCCGCCGCCTTGGGACCACGCCAGCTTGCTGCGTTTTCCTATAATTTAGCCGAACGAGGGTAGCGTGAAGGTGTCTGGATTGGCTGAGCGCCGAGCAGCGTCGTTGGGGGCGGTGTGCATAATCCGGTCCATAATCACTCCGTTTTATCCTTGTGGTGCGTGACAGAATCTTGAAAACCATTAAACTTCGTTCTATGACAGAAAAAGCTAACGATACCGCCCCCGACGCTGACGCTTCCCTCCCGACGCCAGAATCAAGCGAAAACACGAGTAAAACGACTCCGTCGGATGATGCTGCGCAGAAAAACCCGATGTCTCAGCCTTCGCGTGCGATTCGGCCTCACGGAGTCGAATACAGCCGCAAATTGGCCACCGCCGCCGCCAAGGTCGCTTTGGAAAACAAAGGCCAAGACGTAATGGTTTTGGATGTTTGCGACCAAACCGCCGAATTTGATCTGTTCGTCTTCGCGACAGGATCGAGCCGGCGTCAATTGCACGCGATCAGCGAACAAATCGACGATGTTTTGGAAAAAACGCTGGGCGACCAACGTTTGGGCATCGAAGGATACCAGGACAGCCATTGGATTGTGCTGGACTACGGCAGCGTCGTGATCCACTTGTTCGACGAAGAAACCCGCGACTATTACGATCTCGAATCGCTGTGGGCCGACGGTAAACCGATCCCGCTCGAAGAATTGGGGTTAAAGCCGAACGCCTAGGACGGCGAACGTGGTGTTCGTCAGCATTTTTGAGCCTGTGAACGTGCGTTGCGATACACTTCCTGTCACGAAGATCCCGCCACCGGGAAATCCGGGTGGACGTTCGTGTCGCGAACGTGACGTCATTGTTTTTTGATTGGCGGAGCTCAACGACGCCTCTCATCTCGCTGCGGTTTTTAGTTGCCGCACCCTTCTAACTTTCCCCTCGCTTCTTGGCTGGAATTTTGCACGATGCATCTCCCGAATCAGTTCAGTGTTCGCTTTGCTGAGGCACTTCAATCGTTCGTCGACGACCCGAGTCCGTTCGCTTCGATGATCCGTTCGACCAACGATCCCAAGTTTGGTGATTACCAAGCCAACTGTGCGATGCCGTTGTCGAAAGAGATCGGAAAGAATCCACGTGAATTGGCGTCGGAGATTGTTGAGAAACTGGATCTCGACGCGTTGTGTGAACCGCCCGAAATTGCCGGTCCTGGCTTCATTAACCTGCGATTAAAAGACTCGTTCTTGTTGCAGTCGCTCTCGGATATGCTGAGCGATCCGCGTTGCTTGGTCGCGCTCGCCGAGCCCAAACGCAAGGTGATTGTCGACTTTTCGTCACCGAATGTGGCTAAACCGATGCACGTCGGACATATCCGCAGTACCGTGATTGGCGACGCAATTGCCCGAACCTTGGCCTTTCTTGGTCACGACGTGATCACCGACAACCATCTTGGTGATTGGGGAACCCAATTTGGCATCATCATCTACGGCTACAAACATTTTGGCGACGCGGACCAAGTTGACAAAAATCCGGTCACCGAACTTGCGACGCTGTATCGATTGGTAAATCAATTGATCGAGTATCGCAAAGCCAAGCGAACGGTGGAGCAAATTCCGACTCAATTGACCGAAGCGGAATCCGAGGTTGCTGCCGCCGAACAAGCCCTGCAAGCCGCAGGCGATCCGAAAGCCAAAAAGCAAGCGAAGAAATCGTTAGCCTCGGCCAAGAAGAAAGTGGAATCACTTCAATCGCAAGCCAATTCGCTTCGCCAAAAGATCGAAGCGGTCGAGGCGGATGCTGAGTTGTTGGCACAAGCCGAGGCACATCCGAACGTCGAAAACGCGGTGCTGCAAGAAACGGTCAAGCTGCACCAAGGCGACAGCGAAAACATTGCGTTGTGGACCAAATTCCTGCCGCACTGCAAAGACGAAATCAACCGCATCTACAACCGTTTGAACATCTCGTTTGATCACACCCTCGGTGAAAGCTTCTACCACTCGATGCTTGAACCGGTGGTCGAGGACTTAGAGAAACGAGGTCTCGCTCGCGACAGCGAAGGTGCCGTGTGTGTATTCCTAGATGAATTTGACGCACCGATGATCGTTCGCAAGAAAGACGGTGCGTTCTTGTATGCGACCACCGATATCGCCACGCTGAAATATCGTCTCGAAGAATTTAATCCCGACGAAATCTTGTACGTTGTCGACAGTCGACAAAGCGAGCACTTTGACAAACTGTTCGCCGTGGCAAGAAAGATTGGAATGGAAAACGTGAAAATGGTTCACGTCAATTTCGGGACCGTGCTGGGCGAAAACGGCAAACCGCTGAAGACACGAAGTGGAACGTTGATTGGGTTAGAAGGACTGCTGGACGATGCAGTGAATCGCGCACGCGAAGTCGTTTGCAACCCTGAACGGATTGAAAAAATCGATCCTCCAATGGACGACGCCGAACGAGAACAAGTCGCACAGGTCGTCGGCCACGGGGCGATCAAATACGCGGATTTGTCACACCACCGCACCAGCGATTATAGTTTCAGTTTAGACAAGATGGTCGCGCTCGAAGGCAACACGTCGGCCTATGTTCAATATGCATACGCCCGTACCCAAGGCATTTTGCGAAAAGCAGGGGTGGCCGATTCGGACGTCACGTCGATCGATGCCGCGATCGCAGGATTCACGCATCCTGCGGAACGAGCTTTGGCCGTCAAATTACTGCGTTTCGAAGAAGCGTTGGTCGCGGTCCATCAAGACTATGCCCCCAACGCGTTGGTCGACTATTTGTATGAAACCGCAAAGGCATACGCGGTGTTTAACGATAATTGTCACGTCTTGAAAGCGGAAAGCGAAGCGATCGCGTCGCTTCGTTTGGCTTTGGTAGCATTGACCGGCCGCATCATCCGTAGGTCGTTGTCGTTATTGGGCATCGATGTCGTCGCAAGGATGTAGAATGACCGGCTGAGAGGAACGGCGATTTGCAGGTGAGAACCGCCAAGATTGCCGAAACAAGGGAAAACAAAGATTGACAGATTACCTAGTTGCCCTACGGTAACTTAGCGTTATCTTTGTTTCGAGACCGGCGACCTCTGTTCTTACAAGCTGGAACTCTCATCATGGCAAAAAAGAAATCATCCGGTGTCAATCGTGCCAAAGCGATTCGTGACTACTACAAGGCGCATCCCAATGCCAAGCCGCTTCAAGTCAGTGCCGAATTAAAGAAACAAGGCATCGATGTGACGGCGCAATACGTCAGTACGATTCGCTCGAATTCAAAACGACAACAGGGCGAGGTTGGCAAACCTGGACGGCCAAGCGGCAAGAAGGCGGACAAAGACGCTCCGGCGAAACCAACGAATCACCGCAAACAAAAAGTGTCGCTCCCCTTGTTAGTGCGTTTGAAACACCTAACTCGCGAATTTGGTGGGATTGCCGAAACCCGAGCCGCACTGGACGCGCTCGAAGCAATCAAGGACTAACGCCCATCGTCGCCGACCCAATGTCGCCCGACGTCTCCGACGTCGGCTGCAAACGCGACGTCGCCCCCTGCTGCCTTCACATTCTCTCTCTCCCGTCGCATTCTTTCGTCCGTCCTCGCTGCCCTTTCACATACCCCGGTCTTTGCGTTGCGTCGGCAGAGTCTGACAAACAGGACGACCGATCCCGTTTGGTCAGTTCGACGTCACCTGAACGCAGTTTTCTTCCGATGTCGGCGACAACTGGCGGCGTTGTCAAATTAGCGGGATCGCCAAGT
>NZ_ANOG01000872.1 GCF_000346295.1 Rhodopirellula maiorica SM1
GTACTGACAACGTGCAAGCTTGGTGCGAACCAAGTAATGCAAACGGGAAGGAAGGTTCGATGCTATCCAGCGTCTCACCCTTTGACGAAACGATTTTCCAACTTGCTGAAGGCCAATAGTTCATTTTTTCGATTGGCATTCACGAAATACGGGGAAGAACAAGAACAAAAGGGGGTGGCGAATTCATCCGTGAAAGACACTATCTTACATCCCCCCCACACTAACCGGGAACGCGTCTCTCCTCCTTTTCACGACTTCTTTGAACCAAACTTTCTTGATTTCGCTCAAATGCGTGACAAACCGACACTTGGATCACAGGCGTTCACTGCAAATTGCGGTTAATTATCCCCGTTTTGACGGGGTGCGTTGGAGCGAACTGCAGGATGCCGTTTAGCTGAACAGGCTGATAGCGATTTTCATTGTGGAGACTCACTGATGCAAAAACGGCGAGCAGAGACATCAATATCGCCCCCCACAAAGACGCATTGGCGCCCCGTCGCAAGCGCCGCCCCCACTTGGTTCAGAAGCTCAAAACGAAGTTGTCATCCGTCCTACGCAGTAGCACGTGATTCGTGGATCGAGACAGCAAATCGAAAAGCAATCTCTTGCACCCGATCGGTTGGACCGGACAACCGTTACAGACCTTTCTTATTGACTAGGTTTCTGTGGGGAATCTTGGGTGCACGCGTATCAGTTGCCGATTCCTGTCCTAGCTTTCAATAGCAAGGTACAGTTCCGGGGGGCACTGAAACTCGCTAAACGTGTAGTGGTTCTCGGTCGAATCACTCCAACGTCGATTCACTTATCAAAGAGTTACCCTCCGATGTCTAGTGCGATACTAAGTGCGCATGAAGCGGCGTCTTCGCAACCTACGGTTCGAGATCTCACGATCAGCTTGGCTCGATCGCGAGAGGACCTGCGTCAGGCATTCAGACTGGTGTACCAGTCCTACTACGACGCCGGTTTGGCCGTCGACACGCCCAGCGGGATGCGTTTGACTCCATTTCACTTGGTGCCGACGACCGAGGTCTTGGTTGCCAAACTCGATGACACGGTAACATCAACACTGTCGATGATTGGCGATGGATACCTGGGATTGCCGATGCAATCGATGTATCCACGAGAAATCAAAGAGCTTCGCGACCAAGGGCTACGGCTGGCTGAAATTGGAAGCCTGGCCGACCGACGCGACTCACCGGTGCGATTCATCGAAACGTTTGCAGAGCTAGGTCGTCTGCTTGTCCAAGTGGCTCATTCACGAGGTATCGATGGATTTGTTGTGGCCACTCACCCCAAACATGCACGCTTGTACAAACGCGTGATGGGATTTCGCCAAATCGGCGAACTCTCGGATTGCCCGTACGCGAATGGCAACCCGGCAGTGGCACTTGTTTTGAAATTCGACGAACACGCGGGAACGTCACTGCACGAACGCTACTTTGGAAACCCGTGTCCCCCAAGCGATCTTGTTCAGTATCGCTGGGACCGTGACACTCGCAGTTACTTCCGCCGCGCTCTACAGCGAGACAAAACCATCGCAACACTAGCTGGAATCCAGGGTTACTACAACTGGGCCGCAATCACAGGCAACCTAACAGTTTAGGAAACGACTCACTCGCTGCATCTGATTGCGTTTGAAGTTGTCGCCGTTCGTCGACGACGACTCAACACGCCTCCCAGAATCAGTGCAGATGACCAAATCACCGCCGACATGGGCTCCGGTACAGTACTTGCCACGCTTCCAAATTTGGCTGGCTCTACCTTAAAACTATTCTCAAAAAATGTTTCCTTTGGGAATCCTTCGAATGTAACGTCGAAAGTAGATGGAAAAAAATTTTCGAGATATCCTTTCTCGGTGGTAGCTGTAAATTTAATTGTCTCCTCGGTTGGAAAAGAACTTGTGTCCATTCCAACCAGCGATCCTTCGAGCAACAGTTGCGTTTCATTCGACGTGCTGAGACCACCGGCGTCGTTCAGTATCCCGAACAGATGAAAAGAGCCGCTTAAAAGTGTTCCCGTGTTGCCCACAATCGCATCAAGCGCAAAGAACCCTGGCCCCGACGGAGCGAATGTCTCAAAAACATCCTCGATATCACTTGCTAATCCCATGGCAACATCGGGAGTAGACGCTGGGGTGCCAAATTTAATAGTGAAACGCTCGCTGCCGAGAACATTCAAGTTGAGAGCAACACCACCGACCACTAGCCTATCTGAAATGCTGGTTGGATTGTCGTAATCGATCAGTTGCACCCCTAACTGCATATCAGGCCCCGGTGGGTTCCAAATGATACCGCCGTTTGCTGTGTTCATTGAAAAACAGCAGACCAGGAGAAACGATAAAAATGGCAGTGAAGATCTCATCACATCGGCCGATGGGTTAGAAGGGAAATGAAAGTTTTTCCGAAACAAATGGAAGAGCATCAGTGATCCGATATATACAAAATCGCGATACTCTACGAAACACATCCTTGACACGGCATTTACTAGAAATTCGTCACCACAGTCCGCTGATTATCCAAGGGGAAGAGTAAATTCTTCGATGCCGGCACTTCGCTCCACTGCATCCCCGCCTACAGAAAACCGACGCGATACTTCCCGATATCACAGAACTCCGACTGTTTGCGTATCATCGTCATCGTCATCGTCGCCATCGATATCAAAGTACATGTCCAAGCGATAGTCGTTGGAATCGCTACTCACACTCTTCTCAAATTCAAATTCAACCAGCACAATTTGCCCTGCTGCGATGGTGCGGTTGTCGACCGTTCCCGTTTTCCAATCATTGCTGCCGATCGATAACCCGCCACTGGACCATCCCGTTGCAGTTCGGAAGATCTCAACCCCGTCGATTTTGATCTTCTTGAGCTTCTTGTTCTGTTCGGCCCAGTTGAAAACCAAGCTTTCTAATAGGGCCTCATCGTTGCCCACGTTGGTCAACGTGAATTTCATCTTCCGGCCGGTGAAGAGGACATCCCCCGCGACCACATTGCCATCGCCAGTCATCATCGCTCTGGGTTGAAGACCGAGAATCGCCCCTTCATCTCCAATAAAACCGACCAACTGGGCTCCTGCGAACTGATTTCCCAACACCAACGGTGCCGAGCAAGAAGCATGCACCTCGACCGTGCGGATCAAGTCGCCGCTGGTCGGGTCAAGGAAATGGACAAAGATTTTGGAACGAAGGTGCGAGCGGCCTGCTAATGTCGCATCGATACCAAAGACGTCCCCATGGTTCACGGTGCCACCAAAATACATCTCGACCCCCGTGGCAAATGCATCCTCGTCATCCGTCACGCGGACAAACACGCTCGAGACTCCAACGAGGCTTCCATGCGAGACATTGATTTCGGATTTGTCGCCCTGGGCATGATTGAATTCATCCGACGCGGTGTAACGCATGTTCAATTGCGTCGGTTGTTCGCCTGTTTCGCACAAATCGATCGCTGGCAATACGCCAACGTGATGACTCATATCCATGTCCATCAGTGGCACCGGCACTCCGTCGCTTTGGACGCTGCCAGTGACAACTCCCTTGTTGCCAACCACGCCTTCTTGACGGACGATGTCCATCGCCTCGAACAACCAGGTCTCATTGGCGTCGAGCAATCCGTCCCTGTTGATATCACCGACGTTGTGCCCCGCCTCGTCAACGATCGCCATGATCGCCTGGTCGACTCCCGATGGCGGTTGCCAATAGAGATCATCGCTGGCATCCCCCGGCGTGCCGTTGTCATCAATGACATTGTCCAGGGTGATGGGAGTGCTACCGTGATTAGTCACTTCGTAGGTGAAGATCACTTTGTCGCCGAGCGTGATCGGGACCGCTTCCTGAGCGGTGTCAGCATCTTCGCCGTGATGTTCTATTGGATTCGGTTCCGCAAGTCTCGCGGAATCGCCATCCTCGTCGGTGACGCCTACCAGGGTCACGCCGCCAAAGATATCGCCCAATCTCAGCGGTTTTGAACAGGAGGTATGAAAGTCAATCGTTTGCAGCAAAGTCCCGCCTGCGGATGGATCGGTGTCGTAGATCAAGACGTAGGTGGACGAACCGAAGCTTGTGTCGCTGTACGCTTGAGTCAGATCAAACGCGTCTCCTAGTCCCACATTGCCCGCAAAGAATTGCCCCCGTTCACCGTCAGAGTCCTTGCTTCCGATGATGTAAACATCCATCGGCGCCGGATCCGAAAGATTGCCGACTACTACCGCTTTGCCTTCCTGCGGATTACTGACGACATTGTTGCCTTCGTAACGCAAGGTCAGCGTATCGAAATCATCCAACCCTAGATCGCCACAGACATCCGCGCCCACCAAACCGCTTGACTCCGCCTTCCCACGCGTGAATTTTTCGATGCTCAGTGGATTAACAAAGTGATGGCTCGGATTTTCAGCCATCACCATTCCTGGATCAGCAGTCACCTTACCGATATTCATCTGCTGGCCAACCGCGTCCGCAATTTCAACGGCTTGGTAATACCACGTTTCGCTGGGGTCGAGTAAACCGTCCTCGTTCATATCGCCCACGTTCGCGCCATTGGTCTGCAATACAGGCTCGACAACCACTCCGGTGTTGTCGGTAACCATCACATTGGACAGAGGAACGCCACCAGGATTGGTAATTTCATAGGTGAATGTGACCTTGTCGCCAAGTTGTGCCATCGGCCCCGTTGGGAGATCGGCCGGAACACCGATATTAGAAGCATCGAATGGATGATCTCCTTCCAGCACGACCGTAGGCCCCTGCAGTTCCAGCGGCCCCAGCGGTGGCAATTGATCAGCCAACACAGTCGACGATCCTGTTTCTCCGACCGCACCAACAATCTTCACTCCTCCGATGACATCGCCTAAGTTGATCGGCTGAGAACACGACGTGTGATACTGCATCGTTTGCAGCGGAGCATCCCCGGCATTAAACGAGCCAACGTTATCGAACATATAAATCATCATGTTCGAGCTAAACTTGGTCGAGTCGGCGTTGGCGGCTTTCGCCGTGAACGGCTCTTGCAACGAGACGGTTCCCGAGAAGTAGTTCGCTGCGGCACCCGAGAACACTTTGTGAAGGTCCGTCGAATTTGTCACAAAGAAGAACGAATCGTGCGGTGTCGAATCCACAACGCCACTGGTGCCCGCTTTACCGGGATCTTGATCCGTTTGAACATTGCTGCCGCCGACATAATCAAACGTCAATACGACCGGTTTGCCGACTTCACTGCACATCAACACTTCGCCGGTGACACCAAAATGATGGGCGGGGTCATCATCCATTACCATCGCACCACTATCGACAAAATTGCCAGTTACCTTGCCGATATTGCGGTACTGGCCCGCTAATTCAACCGTTCCCTTAGCAGTGTAGATCCACTGTTCGCCAAGTTCCAGCAAACCGTCGCCATCATCCCCCTTGACGTAATCAGGATAGAAATCATCGGCGGGGTCATTGGGGGTTCCTGCGTCGTCGACCACAACCACATTGGCAATCGGTCGATCATTTGGGTCAGGATTGGTGACGACGTAGGTCCACATGACTTCACTGCCGACCATCACTTCCGGTCCGCTGGCGGTGGTATCCGCATCCTCACCGAATCCGGCCGGTGCCATCACAGCCCCCTCTTTGCCCGCCATTTCAACTACTTGAACACTGCCAATCACATCACCAAGTCGAATGGGTTGTGAACAAGAGGTGTGGTACTGCATCGTTTGCAGTGCAGCAGCACCTGCCTGGAATGCGGATTGATTGTCGAACACCTCGATGATGGTATTGGACATGAACGACTTGGTCCCTGCGAGACTTGACGAAGCCGTGAATGAATCCCCCGCAGCGACGGTGCCCGCGAAGAAAACATTGCTCCCCCCATCGCCGACGACAATGTAAGTATCTGTAGGAGATGCATCCAGAGATCCGTTTGCCGTTGCCTTGCCGGGATCCTGAGCCGTATTCACGCTGGTGCTTGGGTTGTACTGCAAAGTTAATACGGTTGTCTTGCCAGTTGCCTCGCAAATGTTGCCCGAATGAACGACAAGCGGTTTAACCAACTTTTCGATATCGATCGCAGGCCCCGGAGCCTTGTCCACTCGCGTGTACTTCTTAATCGCAACATCCGATGCCAACACAATGCCAGCGTCCCAGGTCAGATCACTCTCACCGGGTCCCAAAGTCGTCACCGCCGCGACGCCGGTGACCGGGTCCGCATCACTGTCGTTGGCATCCGTCGAGCCGACGGCGCCTTCGGTAGTGAATTCAAATCCGCTTGGTAGTGTTGATGAATCAAAGACGACGAAATAGGCACCCGGATCGAGATCTTCGAACAAGTAATAGCCCGGTGTCGTGCCCAACGTCGTAGTCACTTGCGTAGCAATCGCCGGTCCATCATCACCGCCGGGTTCCGCGACGCCATCGCCATCGACGTCCGCATACAAATGGACGCTGACACCGTTCACTCCGGTGTCGCCATCATCTTGAATCCCGTTGCGATTGACATCCAGCCAAACAAAATTACCGAGCTCGGCGAGTTCAACCACTTCGCGTTCGATCGGACCAAGCAGCGTCTTATTATCACCTCCGAAATCCACGTCGAAGTTGCCATCGAAAGTCGAGTTTTCGCTGGTGATCCGCATTCCGATATCTCGATCCGCATAATATGCAGGCCGCGGATTGCCACTAGCCGATAACACTCCTGGCACCGACAGCGCCCCGCCAGTCACCTGCAGACGCAAATCGAAAACATCGGTTGTCGTCGAGCTACCCGAATCCGCATAACCAAACGCAATGACCTCGCCGGTCAATAGATCCCCCGTCACATCAGGAATCGAATCCGAGTCGAGGCTGAGTGAACCGGTAATTTTGAAGTCGTCTCCCGCGACGCCTCCAGCAAAATTTCCCGAATCATCAACCTTGAATTCGAGCTGAAAACTTTTTGGTGCCTGGACCTGTGTCCCGAAGCTGAAAAACGAGGTCTTGAATAGCAACGGAGTCGCGTCGGCAACGAACGTATCCGTTGCTGCGTTGTACTGAACCGATCCATTGAAGTTCGCATCCAAAGTTGGAAACGAAGGACTTACACCGAGCAGCGCCATCATGCGGCGATCCTCAAGCAACTCGGCCTGAATTCGCCGCCTGGCTTGCTTGCGGTTGCGTCCCACTCTTTTCTGGCGAGTGGTCGATGAAGCTAGGCCAAACAAAGATGGAATACGAGACAGTTGCATGAACAGGACCTAGGCGGGGCAGCAGACAGCGGATTGAAGTGAGCGACGGACGCTGGTACGGAACGATAACCCCCTACTGTAATCAGAACAAGTGATTGTCAATCCTTTTGAAGGCATCGAATCACAGAATGATTTCACCGGAATAACAGGCGGAATTTTGAGTACACATGCTCAACCAGGTCACCGAATGCAACTCTGTGCCGAAGGCGCTTTTGACTGCCACAAACCATACTTTGGGGAGGCCAAAGCGAGCAGAGCAAACTGGGGCTGGCACTCAGTCGCTTGGTGATGCAACGACAAGCAAACTCTTTCGTACTGAAAGTCGCGGAGACATTTGTGCAATGTCGTTGATCACTCCGCGATCATGACGTGAAGCGAGAACGAGACAAAACTCATGAACGCTTGTTGAGTTAATCGTTTAACAGTCAGCCGAAGGCGTACTCGCATCGGTTAGCGCACGCCTATCGGCTAACGGTTAAACGGAGCATTCTGAAGTCAGGCTAAATCAACAAACCGATGACGAGTTCTGCTACACAGATGGACGGATGACACGTTTTGATCGCGGAGCGATCAACGACGATGGGGTGTGAGATAGGCTTCGAGCCTGCCATCGGCCAGATATTCGCAAGGTAGCGAAAGTCGCCAAGACTTTTGGGCGGCATTGCCGTAAACGAAAAACCGACGAGCGGAGTCGTCGGGCGACGTTGCCACTAGACAGACAGACGATTCTTCATGCGTCGCCGCGACAAAACGCTGCCGACAACCACAACGGATCCCCAAATCGCCATCGAAGCTGGCTCGGGAACCGGCTTTGCTACGTCCGCCTGCCCTGCCGCCATGAAACTGCTTTCGAAACGATAAGCCCCAGCGGTTACTGGATTCGGCTCAACCACAGACAATGTCATTTTGAGGAATGCCTCGGCAAACGCCCCCCCGTAATACTTACTGAGTTCACCTGACACACCAGTCGCCATGAACTCTAATACGCCAGACGTTGAGAACACGGCCATGTTCATTTCGGTAATCGTGCCTTTCAGCAGTACAATCTCATCCGTCGGCGCTGCATCATTTAATGAACCGTGTATCGTAAAGGTGTTAGTTGCGACTGTACCATCGGGTTTAAAAGCTGCAACTTCACCACCCGGTTTGATAGTGGCTTGCATTTCAAACACTCCCGTTTTAATCGCGGCTGCGTACGGATCAATTGCAGCCGCTCGTTCCAGGCTGTGCTTGTCTGGCAAAATTGCGTCGATACCTGACAGCGATTTAAATCGAGTAGCACTACCGAACGCGAAGAATTGATCGCTGCCAGCATCATATATCGCCCCCACACCCAAGATTTCGATGTCGGGCGCAGGTGCCGTGGTCATCACTCCCGCGTGGGCTTGAGTCATCCCTGCGGCTAGCACTAACGGTACGAGGAGTGCAAGTGTTCGAATCAAGGCGAAACCGGCTTGTTTGGGTCATGAGGCTGGTAACAGTTTCCGGGATCAGAACGCCCCGAACGGCTCAATCGTACTCACCAGAATCCCCACCGCAAGGGCATTCCCTATGGGCTCCCCCCCGAATTCACAGGCGAATGACACAATACGGCTCAGTCAAGACGTCATCCGAGCCCTTGAACGCAACGCAGTGAGGCATTCATCCCCCGTGTTTTGCGAGGTTTTAGCGGCAGGACGCAAGCCCAATGCCATCTACTTTGGC
>NZ_ANOG01000873.1 GCF_000346295.1 Rhodopirellula maiorica SM1
ACGCTCAAAGAGCGGCTTGTCGGCGCGCACAAACGATCCACGGCATCGATCAGATGGTTGGCCGAATTCGTGAACAGCTCGATCGGGAAGGACTTGCAGACAACACTGTCATCGTTTTCGCCAGTGATCACGGAATCATGAACGGCGAGTTTGGTCTCGGCGGTAAAGCACTCAACTACGAATCTTGCCTGCGTGTTCCCTTGATCATCATGGATCCTCGGGTTGCCCCATCGGAGTGCGGTCGACGCTCCAATGCTCTGGTGGAATCAGTCGACATCGCGCCAACTTTGTTGGACTGCGCTGGGGTGGAACTTCCCCGGGGAATGCAGGGGCACAGTTTGCGCGGAATCATCGAAGGAACCGAGGATGCTGTCAGGTCCAGCAGTTTCGCCGAGAATCTTTGGTCGACCCAGTTCGGTAACCCGCGAATCGAGAGCGTGCGAACCGACGATGGTTGGAAATACATTCGGTACTTCAAGAACGATCGTTCACTGTTTGAAGAGATCGCCAAAAAGAAACAATTTCGAGCAACGCCCAAATTGATCGCGAGCTATCACGATTGGCTAACGGCATCGATCAACGGAGAAGAGCCGGTCTTTGAGGAACTATACCACCTCGCGACGGATCCATCGGAGAGCGTCAATCTTGCCACGCGACCTACTTGCACCGACAAACTCCACCAGTTGCGAGCCGAATGCCAGCGGTTGGTGACGTTCGCGAAAGGCGAAGTCGAACAAGCCCCTGCGACTGTCGTAATTGATCAAACAAAGGGACGGAAAGCCCAATGATGTATTTGAGAAGATACCGATGTGAGCAGTCACGCAAGCCCAGACAGCTGGGCGTTTGGTTGAAAGCTCTGTCGATCGTCTGGCTGGTAACCGGTTCTCAATTGCTTGCCGATGACCGCCCCAATGTCATCGTGATTGTTGCCGATGATCTCGGGTATGGTGACGTCGGTTTCAACGGTCCGTGTGATATTCCGACGCCCAATCTGGATGCGTTGGCACATTCAGGCATTGTATTGGAAGCCGGTTATGCTACGCACCCGTATTGCAGCCCCAGCCGTGCGGGACTGCTGACCGGTCGTTACCAGCAGCGATTCGGTCACGAATGCAATCCGGCCTTACAGGAGGGCCACTTCGAGCCGGGATTGCCGGTGGATGAAACGCTAATTGCCGACGTCATGCGAGACAACGGATACCGTACGGTCGCGATTGGAAAGTGGCATCTGGGCGATTCCAGGACGTTCTGGCCGACCGAGCGTGGATTTGATGAATGGTTCGGCTTCACCGGTGGCGGACTGAGCTATTGGGGAACACCCAAAAAGGGCCGCCCACTGAGCGGTGTAATGAACAACGGCAAACAGGTTGCTCCCGAAACGCTTACCTATTTGACCGACGATTTTTCGCATGCAGCGGTCGGCTTTGTCAAACGCAATCGTGACAAGCCTTTCTTTATGTATCTCGCGTACAACGCACCGCACGCACCTGATCACGCAACGCGAAAGCACTTGGAAAAGGTTCGGCACATTGAATACGGTGGCCGAGCAGTCTATGGGGCTATGGTCGCGGGAATGGACGATGGTATCGGCAAGCTGATGCAGACGCTCGATGAACTTCAACTGAAGAAAAACACACTTGTATTCTTCTACAGCGACAATGGCGGTCGAATTCAACACGCCAGCAACCTGCCGCTACGCGGTCACAAGGGCATGCTGTTTGAAGGCGGCATACGAGTTCCGTTTTGCATTTCGTGGCCGAAGAAACTAGCGGCACGACAGCGAATCTCGGAACCTGTGTCGGCGCTCGATATCTATCCGACGATTCTAGCTGCATGTGAGATCGATTCAGACGCTACCGACCGACTCGACGGCCTCAATCTTCTGCCCTCGCTCATTCAGCAAGATCTGAACAGTCTGTCTCGTCGCCCGTTGTTTTGGCGATACTCGATGAGCGATGGCGAGTATGGATACGCGGTTCGCGAAGGCGATCACAAGTTGGTGATGAGTCAGTACAAGCGTAAGGACTTGCTGTTTGATCTCCGCAATGATCTCGGCGAGCGTCACAATCTGGCGTCGAAATATCCCGATCGGGTCCAGCGGCTGAAAAAACTGATTCAAAGCTGGGATGCTGAGAACACCCAGCCGATGTGGCCGGATGCACACGGTGTGAACGTCCAAAAAGAGGAAGCCGAACGGAGTCGCGTTATCAAACAATCGTTGCCTCCGACGGCAAAGCAATAGACATTCTTCAACATCAGCTCAACAGAGCACCAAATAATCATGATGCGATATCTAACGGACAAACCCCATACTTTCCGACCGCTTTTGATGCGCTGCTGCGTACTTACTGCGTTGGTCGCACTGATCGCTCAGCAAGCCCACTCGTCACCGCCAAATATCCTGTTCGCAGTGGCTGACGACATGTCGCACGCGAGTGCGTATGGTCACAAGTTTTTGTCGACGCCGAACTTTGATGCGATTGCGCGTCAGGGACTCCGGTTCAATCGGATGTATTACATGCACAATTTTGAACCGGAACGTTGGCCCTGTGGAACAGCGGAAGCCGGATTCCGGGACATCGATGGCAGTCCGACAAAGTCGGCGATTTGGAAAAGTCAGCCTGACAACCCTTATCACCGGCTCTGCTTTGGCAAGCGTCCACAGGCTGAACTCTACAACGTAGTCACGGACCCGGATTGCATGGACAACCTCGCGGCAAACCCTCAGCACGGCGCCCGTGTCGAGCAGATGAAGTCCGAGTTGTTTGCAGAGCTGGAACATCAACAAGATCCTCGCGTTACCGGCCATGGCTATGATTTCGACTACGCCCGTCCAGACCGACTACGAGAATACGGGATGCTTGTAGAGAAATACAAGGGTAAGTAATGATCAGCAACAGGTATCTCTCGACGAGATTCAAACCCACATTTCTTTTTTTCGTCATATCTATTCCGACGGCAACGGCCGCGTCGGCACAGGGTCACGAACTTTGGCAGCATATTGACACTGCTAAATCGGTCATGACGCACGGCGTTGAGGCAGCCTTCGATAAGGTGAACGATGAAAGACGATTAACGATCGAGCAGACGGAAGACGCACGTTACGCATGGGCTTCGATTGAGTCTCCAGCAGTTGGTTGGAACCTTGGTAGCACAAAGTTAGTTGAAGCCGAAGTCGAAAATTTATCGGCTAGGGAGGTTGACGTTCTGCTTTGGGTCGTGCCGGACAAAGGATGGGGTGCTGTTGGCAAGAACGCCACTATTGAGCCAGGAGAAACTCTCTCGTTGAAGTGTAACCTGCGCGCGACATACAAGGATAATACTCCGAAACTAAATCCAAATCGGATCAGGTCCATCGAGGTCATGCTTTCTAAGTGTGATGTTGGCGCAACAATTCGCGTCAAAGGACTCAAGGCGAGTGGATCGGCTCCTGATTGGGTCATGAGAGAAGGTCGCATCGAGGTTCCGAATGTGGAAAACGGCCAGGCATCCGCTGGCAGACGCGTTCGCTACAAGCTGAGCGATGACAAAGACTCCGGCATCTACTGTGCGTTGCATCTTCCCGAGAGTTGGATGCAGGGAAAACTGTATCCTGTGATCGTGGAATTTCCGGGAAACATCTACTTCACCGAAAATTGCTACTCGACCGGATTGCCCGATCAAGGTGCGATTGGTTTTGGCATGGGAAAACATGTCGAATCAATTTGGGTTACCATGCCGTTCGTTGAGTACGCGAAAGATAAGGTGGTGACTGACGGATGGGGCAATGCCGATGACACCGCAGACTACACCATTCGAGTCGTCAACGAAATCATTGGGAAATTTGGTGGAGACCGCGAAAGGTTAGTTATCACAGGGTTTTCGCGCGGTGCGATTGCGTGCGGATACATCGGAAGGCGGAACGACTCGATTGCATCGCTCTGGCGAGGCTTTCATGCTTGCCAGCACTACGATGGTGATGGTTGGAAGGGGGCCACATTAGTCAGCGCAAAAGCGCGGGCCGGAAGAATTGGGCAGCGGCCGATATTCCATACCGACAACGACAGTGAAGACCTCAAAGTGATGCTCGCTGAAGTGGGGGCGGATGTTACCTATGCAAGTTCAGGTCTAGGAGCTCATGCAACGGCAATGTTCCTTGATGAAAGACCCTCAACCCTAAAGCTTCAAGAATGGTATGCGGCCCTTGTTCATGAATAAAACTGCGAGAGCAGCGTTCACAATTGCCTTTACCGTGACCTTCATGAAATTGTTCACGAAAAGCCACCCCATGTTAAATCCTTATGGCTACGGAGAATAGAAGATGCGTATCGCCTTTGCCCCATTGTTCTTGTTGTGTTGTTCCTTGTCCGTTCCTGGGCAGAAAGTGACGCATTTGCCTGTGGAAACCAGGCGGCACGATATTGACAAAATCGACCCGAGTATTTCTGACAATGAGTCGTTGACACAGGGGGCGAGCAAAGAGCAGAGGAAACATCTGGCTCAGAAAACATCAACCATAGCAAAGTCGCCAATACAGTCTGTCCTGGACATCACTCACGGCGACGACTCCGCACCCGATGCGGCGATGACGTCCAATCCGTCGGTTTGCCAAATGCCCGACGGCAGGATCTTGATGGTCTACAAGGCGGTCGGCAAAGAAGACCCCGCACCTCACTATGGACCAGTCGTGCATCTGGTGGCGATTGCCGATAGTCCCACAGGCCCTTTCAATAAGTACCCGGATCCTGTTTTCACACACGGTAAGGATCGCTTTCCCGCCGAAGACCCTTACATCTGGTATCAGGATGGTAAATATCGGGCTATCGTCAAGTGCATGCGCAATCAAGGCAAGAATCGCATCGCTTTCTTAGCACACTACGATTCCAACAATGGGATCCACTGGAAGGAAGCTAAGTATTTCAAAATCTCGGACCCATCCCTGACTTGGGAAGATGGACGCAAACAAGACTTCGCGCACCTGGAACGACCGCAAGTGCTAATAGAAAACGGCAAACCGATCGCATTGATGTGCGCTTCCGATACCAAGGACGAAAACAATGTCCTTCATTCGTTCAATGTGCAGATTCCGTTGGTCGTTACCAAAG
>NZ_ANOG01000874.1 GCF_000346295.1 Rhodopirellula maiorica SM1
GAGGAAGCCCGCTGGGACAGTCGACTTGGGTAGAATCGATCGCACGTCGACTCGACCTCGAATCCACGCTCCGCCTCCGCGGAAGACCCAAGAAACAAGTCCCGATACTCAAAAAGAGTCCTGACACCTTTTTGAGCCGACGTCGGAGACGTCGGGCGACTGTGTTTCCCCCAAAGTCCGACTGCGATAGACTGGGGGCGACCGTTTCTCTGACTCCCCGACCCAAGTTTAGATTGGATTTGTTGCGATGAGCCGTGCCTTATTAGTGATTGACGTTCAACAAGAGTATTTTGATGGTGCGCTGCCGGTGACCTATCCCGTCGGTCATCTCGATCAGATTTTGCGAGTGATGGACGAGGCGAAACAGGCGGGGGTTCCCACTGCTGTGATTCGGCATCACCAGCCGGATCCCGACTCGCCGATTTTTCGACTCAACTCGGATGCATGGCAATTACACCCTGAGGTTGAAAAACGCCATCGTGACGTCCTGATCGACAAACAATTGCCTGGCTCGTTCACCAATACCAACTTGGCCGATTGGCTGAAGAAGGTGGATGCCGACACCGTGGCAATTGCCGGTTACATGACTCAGATGTGTTGTGACACGACGGCCCGCCAAGCGTTTCATCGCGGATACAAAGTTGAATTTCTGAGTGATGCGACGGGAACGCTGGACGTTGAAAACGAAGCGGGCTCGGTGACCGCCAAACAACTGCAAGATTCGATCCTGGTGTCGCAGCAGATGTTCATCAGCGAAGTGATCGCGACAGATGCGTGGCTCGATCGAGTGCGGTAAACCAATGCGTCGCTGCAAACTCAGCGGAAAGGATGTAGTCACTTCGAGGCTGTGGGCGTAATAGTACACCCCGGCACACCATTGCTTCCGTCCGGTTTGCCCGGGCGGGGCGGGCAACTGCCAGCTACCAAGGCAACCTCCCAATCCCGCCTGATCTCCGTCGGGCTTGTCCCGGCGGGATCGACGGATCGAGTCGTGTGACCGCCGAGACAAGCTCGACGGAAGGATGCTGATACTCGTGCTGAACAAAGCCTCGAATGGCTGCTGGGATTTTTGGCAAAATCCACTACGCCAAAACGATGCTGCTTACGTCAACAAATCGTGCACGACGTGGCCGTGCACATCGGTCAAACGAAAATCGCGGCCTTGGAAACGATATGTCAGTTGTTCGTGATCGAAGCCCAACAAGTGCAGGATCGTTGCCTGTAAATCATGAACATGCACCGGATTCTCGGCAACGGAAAATCCTAGCTCGTCCGATTTCCCATAGTCGAATCCGCCTTTGACACCGGCACCGGCCATCCACATCGTGAACGCATCGGGGTAATGGTCGCGACCGAGCACCTTACTGCCCGCCGTCCGGCCTTCGCGGAACGGAGTACGTCCGAATTCGCCTCCCCATACGATCAACGTGTCTTCGAACAATCCACGTTGCTTCAGATCTTTGATTAATGCGGCGATCGGCTTGTCCATCGTCGCGCATTTTTTGGTCAATCCATCGGTGATTCCGGTATCAGCACCCGTGCCGTGAAAATCCCAGCCCCAATCAAATAGCTGGACAAAACGGACGCCCGACTCGACCAACCGTCGTGCTAATAAACAATTGTTGGCCAGACTCGATTCACCTGGCTTCGCTCCGTATGCTTCCAGCGTCTTTTGGCTCTCTTGGGAGATATCCATCACCTCGGGAACCGCAGTCTGCATACGAAACGCGAGCTCGTATTGCGAGATACGTGTCAAGGTTTCGGGATGCCCCATCTCCGCCGCTTGCAGTTCATTTAAATCATGCAGAGCGTCAAGCGTTTTACGACGCAATTGACGATCCATCCCATTGGGATCCGATGCATACAGCACGGGATCGCCTTTGGATCGGCACTGAACGCCTTGGTAGACCGAGGGCAGAAACCCGCTGCCGAACGATGCTTTGCCACCATTGGGCTGAACTCCGCTAGAGATCAAGACCACGAAGCCAGGCAAGTTTTCGTTCTCACTGCCCAGCCCATACGTCACCCAGGATCCCATCGACGGGCGACCCGATCGCGGCGAACCGGTGTAGACCAACAATTCCGCAGGAGCGTGATTAAATTGGTCGGTGTACATCGAATGGACCATACATAGATCATCGGCGATGCCATGAAAATGAGGAACCGCATCGGACATCCACGTGCCATGCTTGCCCACTTGGGACCAGGTCCGCGGCGACCCCATCAATTTGGGTGTGCCGCTGGTGAAGGCAAATTCACGTCCCGCTAAAAATTCGTCCGGGCAATCTTGGTCGGTATGCCGAGCCAGACTGGGCTTGTAATCAAACATGTCCAAATTCGGTGGCGAACCCGTCATGTGTAAATAGATCACTCGCTTTGCCTTGGCAGGGAAATGAGGTTGCCGCAGCGTCAATGGATCGGCTGCGACAGGCTTCGCTGCGGCAACGGACTTTGCTGGAGTAACGTCGGCGGCTTTGGAGTCGCCCATCAACGACGCCAACGCGATCCCGCCCAATCCGGTGGCGGATTGCTGAAGGAAGTGGCGACGTGTTTGAATCTGCAGTTGTTTCAGTCTCGGGTGCATCGTTCTTCCTATCGTTTCATCAACAATTCGTCGAGGTTTAGCATCACATTGCCGACCACGGTCCAGGCCGCCAGTTCTGTCACATCGGCTCCCTCGGGCACGTCGCCAATCGGTTCGGTTGCGATTGCCTTGGCCGCATCGGGGTCGGCAATAAACGCACTGCGAGCCTCATCGACCAGTTGAGCGATTCGCTCGATCTCGAGCGACTTGGGGTTACGAATCAGCGTGGTTTGAAAAATGAATCGAATACGCGCTTCGGTCGTGTTTGCAGCTGCCACCGTACGGCGCGCCAGCGACTGAGCGGCTTCGATATAGACCGGGTCATTCAGCGTCACCAGTGCCTGCAGTGGCGTGTTCGTGCGGATTCGCCGAACCGTGCAAACATCGCGGTCGGGCGCGTCGAACTGAGACATCGACGGATAGGGACTCGACCGCCGCCACGACGTATAAATCCCGGCTCGATACCGATCTTCGCCTTCGCTGGTTTTCCAATCGGTGTTGCCGCCAAACGCCGCCCGCAGCCCCAATTCAGGTTGCGGCGGATTGACGGGTGGACCTCCCATTTTGTCACTCAAAAGCCCGGCCACGAACAGTGCTTGATCTCGCACCATTTCAGCCGAGATGCGGAATCGAGGACCACGAGCCAGCATCCGGTTCATTGGATCGTTTTCTTGCTGTTTCGCGCTCGTCACCGAGCTTTGGCGATAGGTGGACGACATCACCAACAATTTCAGAAACGCTTTGATGTCCCAACCATTCTGCTGCAACTCAGTCGCCAACCAGTCGAGCAATTCGGGATGGGATGGCAACTCGCCTTGCGAACCAAACTCTTCGCTGGATTCGACAATTCCGATGCCAAAGATCTGTTCCCAGTGACGGTTTGCGATCACCCGTGCCGTCAACGGATTATCCTCGTCGACTAACCATCGTGCCAGATCTAAACGATCGGGCGTCTCGCTGTTTCGCAGCGGGTGAAACGCAGCGGGTGTTCCCTCGTTGACCTCGTTACCTAAGCTCGTGTAGTTGCCTCGCAGCTGTACATTCGTTTTGCGTCGTTGGTTTTCGGGAAGCGGTTGCATGATCGGCACGGTGGTCGCCGGTTTCATCTGACGTAGCTGAGTTTCCAATTTCGCATGTTGTTTGCGAATCGGATCCAGCGACGGCGCGATGCTGCGATAGTAGGCGGCTAGATCAGCCTGTTCACTCTCAGAAAATGATCGCGTGGTATCGGCTAACAACGATTGGATCTTCGGCGGCATCGCAGCCCATCTCGCAATATCCGCGTCAAACGTCATCGACACACGAAACTCGTTGAGCAGATGTTTTGCATGGACCGATTGCTGATCCAAAGTCAGCGTCAACGTTCCTTCGGCAAGCTCGAGTGGCCGATCAAGTACCAGGGTCAATTGGTGAGCTGAACCGATTCCGCCTCCGATCGCCCATCCCTTTTGGTTGTCAATCTTATCGGCCAGGATGCTGGCGGCCGTAAAATTCGGTTGCTCATAATCAGCGAACGCCGCCGCGAAACGAAGCGAGGCTTTTCCAGACGTACTGAGTTCCAAACTTGGCGTTGGCAACGCTTCGGGCGACTGGTGCCAGATCACGTTGCGGTCTTGATCGAGCAATTGCAGCGTATATCCGGCCAATCGGCCCGAGATACCACCACCGCCATCGGTGCGATTCCATAGAGCAATACGATCCACCGGATGCTCGGCCCCCAGATCGACTTCCCACCACGGGTTGTCTTCGGTTTGGGTATGGATGACCGTGCGATCTTGGAAATTGCCACTGATATTCCCATCGATCGCGAACTTCGCGGGCCCGTTGAAACCAGTGGAACTTTGCGTCGCGGTGCCTGAAAGAGCGACGTTTTGTGCACCGCTAAATACTTGCAACTCCGCAATATGCAAAATCCGCTGCTTGCCCGGAAGTTCCACTCGAACGAAACGAGCGTTCATCGGATGGACGTCGTTGGGCGTCCAACTTGCTGAGACTTTGGAAAGAACAAAATTCTCGGCCTGCTCCTCGCCGACCTCTAATTTCAAACCGACAAGCGACTGCGGGGTTGCTGTTTTATCGTTGGATTTCGCCGCAGCCGCCAGTCGCGAATCGGCGATGGGAAATTGCAGCGTGTAGGTGTCGCGGTCCGCTTTTTTACCCGCTGCGGTGATCCAGCCATCGCTTCCTGTGGTCATTTGGCGGTGGCGAGCCGAGAGTTCCGCTGGCACCAGCGGCGACCACTCGGGTTGCTCGCGTATCGATTTCAGCCACTTGGCTTGTTGCGTTTCAAGCTCGGGGGTTGCTTGATTTAATCGTGATTCGAGCTCGGTGATTTGCGTCCGCAGCGATTCTTTCAACTCGAGTTGTTCCGGCAACCAAACCTCGTGCAAGGGGCTTTCGTCTCGGCGATCACGATCAGCGGACTGGTTAAAAAAGGCAAAGAACTGAAAATACTCGTCATGCGTGATCGGGTCATATTTGTGGGTATGACATTGAGCACAGGCCATGGTGGTTCCCATCCAAACGGCCATCGTCGTATTGACTCGATCGACGACCGCGACATTGCGGAATTCTTCGTCATTGGTTCCGCCTTCGTTGTTGGTCATCGTGTTGCGATGAAACGCGGTAGCGATCAATTGCTCGTCGGTCGGGTTTTCCAGCAGATCGCCAGCAATTTGTTCAATCGTGAATTGGTCGAACGGTTTATTTTGGTTCAGCGAATCGATGACATAATCGCGATATGCCCAGATCGTTCGCAGTGGATCATCAGCGTAACCGGCGGAATCCGCGTAGCGAGCTAAATCCAACCACACACGAGCCCAGCGAATACCGAAGGTGGGCTTGGCCAGCTGTTGATCGACGTACTTTTCATACGCATCGGTGTCGTGGTCGTTCACGAACGCCTGAGCTTCTTGCCAACTCGGTGGCACTCCGGTTAAATCAATTGCCAATCGGCGAGCCAAGGTCAAACGATCGGCCTCGGGGGACGGTTCGAGTTGGTTGGATCGGAGTTTGGCTAGCACGAATGCATCGATCGGATTCCGCCCCCATGTGGCATAATCGCCAGTTTTTTCGATCGAGGGCAGGGCAGGGCGGGTTGGTTTTTCGTAGGACCAATGCTTCGCATAGCTGCCGCCTTGTTCAATCCAGCGACGGATCAAATCGATCTCGTCTTTGGACAGCGGTTTGCCTTTTCCCTTAGGTGGCATCCGCATCTCATCGTCGTCAGTCGTCAGCCGCTCAATTAACTCGCTATCGTCTGGATCGCCAGGTTTGATTGCGACGTAACCACCGAGATCTTCGCGTGAACCGGCTTCGGTATCGAGTCGTAGCCCGGCGGCCCGCTGGTCCTCGTCCGGTCCATGACAGGCGACACAGCGTCCAAACAGGATCGAACGGATGTCGCGGTTGAAATCGACAGGCTTGTCTGCAGAACAGACCCCTGCGGCAATCAGACCACAGGCAATTGGCACTATGTATCGAAAACGTGAAAGCATCGATTTACTGAAAATTCGGAAGGAAAAAGGGAGAGGGGGCACAATGCGGCAATCGCCGCATCAGGCTTGAGAGCCCTCAAGCGACATGGGCAAACAGGAAGAAAGCAGGTGAAGAACGAAAGGCGGGAACCGCGAGATACGCGGGGGGTGGCGGGTGTGGGGCGATTTTGGCCAACAGGCTCATTTTACCAAGGATTGGACGCCTCCTTTTGCTCTAGAAAACTTTTTTCCTACACGTTTTACAGCCCAAATCCGTCGACTATTCTTCCCCAGACCCCCAAACCGCCTTAAAAACGGCATTAATGAGCCGAAACCAAACAATCATTATTACCGTCAAAAAGCGAAGTCGTTTGATGATCTTTGCTGCCGAGGATGTGTCAAATCGCACGGCTTTATTACTGAGTTCTACGCCAAACCTATGTTTTCCACGTACGGTGTGCCGCATGATAGATTGCCCCATCGCCACCGTTCGCCCCATTTCAATTCCCGGCTCTGGAAGAAGCGCTCCCGATGCAGGATCCCCTTGTACAAATCGAATCGAACGTGCGTGGTTACGCACGCTTGTTCCCAGCGGTGTTTAACAAAGCCGTGGGTTCCATCATTACCGATACGGAGGGTAACGATTTCGTTGATTTCCTCTGTGGTGCGGGATCGCTGAACTACGGACACAATAATCAACACGCCAATGCAGCACTGCTGCGGTACATTCAAGCGAACGGAATCCAACATTCGCTCGATACGGTTACCACAGCAAAGGTTGAATTTCTCGAGGCCTTTGAGCGAATCATCCTGAAACCGCGTGCGCTTGATTATCGTGTTCAATTCACCGGTCCTACCGGAACCAACGCAGTCGAAGCCGCAATCAAACTTGCTCGTAAACAAACACAACGCTCGCACATCGTCGCGTTCACCAACGCTTATCACGGGCATTCGCTTGGCGCGTTGGCATTGACGGGGAACCAATTTTTCCACAGTCAATTTTATGGCTCGCACAACAACGTCACGCATTTGCCATTTGATGGCTACATGGACGATTATGACACGTCGCTGCTATTGGAAAAAATGCTCAACGATTCGAGCAGCGGGTTGCCCAAACCGGCTGCTGTGATTCTTGAAACCATCCAGGGCGAAGGAGGGGTGAATGTTGCCAGCGACACTTGGTTGCGTCGTATTGCATCTCTTTGCAAAGAGCACGAAATCCACTTGATCGTCGATGACATCCAAGTCGGAAACGGTCGCAGTGGAAAGTTCTTCAGTTTTGAACACGCCGGCATCACTCCCGATATCGTATGCGTTTCCAAATCGATCGGCAGCGGGATGCCAATGTCGATCGTATTGATCCGTCCAGAAATCGACGCTTGGAAACCGGGCGAACACACCGGCACATTCCGAGGCAACAACTTGGCTTTTGTTTCCGCACGAGCGGTGCTGGAATATTGGAACGACCCAAGTTTTGAACAACAAATCGAAGATCGCAGCCAAATCGTACAACAGAAACTACAAGCGATTTGCCTCAATCACATCGATCAATCGCTGAGCTTTCGCGGTCGCGGAATGATTTGGGGACTCGATATGCGATGTGGCGACCTTGCGAGCCAAACAATTCAAAATGCATTCAAGGAAGGGTTGTTGATCGAAGGCGCCGGAGCGTCGGACCAAGTGTTGAAGGTGTTGCCCGCACTGACGATCGAAACGTCCGTGCTGCAAGAAGGGTTACGAATCCTCGAATCGGCAGTTGACGCTGCGATTGCAAGTCGGCATTACATTTCATCCAAAACACCGACCACGGCGAAGTAGCACGTTTGTCAGACAACGAGTCGTTCTCCGTCACAAACGTTGATCCCTATACGTCCCTATGCTTGAATCATCCCATCAAACGCCAGCCCATCAAACGATCGAAGAACTGATCGCATTCCCTGATTTATGGGGCCGTCAACTGCAGCGAACCCCTAACCACGTGGCGGTTGTCTCCGCAGCGGGTCAATGGACTTATCGGGACCTCGATCATCAATCCAATGCGGTTGCCCGTGCCTTGGTCTCGGTAGGAATCCAACACGGCGATCGAGTGGGATTGTGCGTCGATCGGTCGCCTGAAGCGATCGCGGCGATGCTTGGGATCATGAAGCTGGGTGCCGTGTTTGTTCCGCTGGACCCCGATTACCCGGTCGATCGTCTTCGCTATATGGTCGACGACGCCGCAATCACCACGATCGTGGGGCACCGCTGTTACTACGAATCCATTGGCGTCCCCCTGATCGATCAGGATGCGGCCCATCGATCAACACCCTCAAACATCTGCTGGGTTGACTGCGTACCGGATCAGTCGGACTCAAATGCATTGGGCCCAAACGTGTCGGCTGCCCGTCCAAGCGTCTCCATCGCCCCGAGTGATTTGGCGTACATCATGTACACCTCGGGATCGACCGGGAAACCCAAAGGGGTGCAAATCCAGCATTCGGCGTTGGCGACCTACTGTTTCGCCGACATCGACGTCTTTCGATTGACCGAAAACGATCGTACGCTGCAGTTTTCGACGCTCTGTTTTGACATCGCGATCGAAGAGATCTTCCCGCCGCTGTTGTCAGGCGGCTGTGTTGTGGTTCGCCCCAAAGAGCGAGCAAGTCATCGCAACGAATTGTCTACCTTGATTGATCGTTTTGAGATCACGGCGGTTCACATCGCCGCAGCCTATTGGCACCAATGGGTTGACTTGATGGTCGCGTCGAAAGAACGCGTCCCGGAATCGCTGCGATTAATCATTCCGACAGGCGAAAAAGTATCCGTCGAGCACTATCGCCGTTGGCAATCGATATGCGACCACGATGTTTTATTTTGTAACGCCTACGGTCCCACCGAAGCGACGGTGACGTCAACCGTTTACATCCCGGATGAGTCGTTTGATGCTGCGAACATGCCGATTGGCAAACCGCTGAAACGATACACGGCTCATATTTTGGATAACAACTTACAACCGGTCGCCGAGGGAGAAACCGGCCACCTGTTTATCGGCGGGCCCGCGTTGGCACTGGGCTATTTAAACCGTCCCGACTTGACTGCGGCGGCGTTTGTCAACGTCCAAATCGACGGCGAGAAGCTGCGTTTATACCGCACCGGTGATTTGGCTCGTTGGTTACCCGACGGCAACATCGACTTTGCCGGCCGTGTCGATCACCAGATCAAATTGGGGTCGTACCGAATTGAACCAGGCGAAATCGAGGCTGCGATCGACCAAGCCCCCGGCGTGCTGGGGTCGTTGGTCAGTTTTGACGAAGTGGACGGCAAGAAATTTTTGGTCGCCTATGTCGCTCATGGCAAGCACGAGGTGTCGGCAAATACAATCGCCACGTTTCTTCGCAGCGTCCTGCCGCCCTATATGGTTCCGGCTCGCTTTGTTTTCCTGGACAAGTTCCCACATACGATCAACGGCAAAATTGATCGTCGGGCTCTGCCGCCCGCCAGCGAAGGGGTCGTCGCTCGCGATGAAAGCTACGTGCCGCCTCGCGACAATCTGGAGAAACGATTGGTCGAACTTTGGCAAGAAGTTCTGAACGTGCCGGAGATCGGAATTCATGACGATTTCTTTCTGCTCGGTGGCAGCTCGCTATTGGTCACGCAAGTGGTCGCTCGCTTGACCAGCGACATGGATATCGATTTGCCCGTCCGTGATTTCTTTGCCAATCCGACCGTCGCATCATCGGCAAGACATTTGCGTGAATTGTTGGGTGAAACCACTGAATCATATGTGGATGATGACATCCGCGCGTTGCGAGATCGATTGCCCGACGTCCAAGCATCGTTTTTTCAGAGCAATGGACAATCGCTGTACGGCGTTCACTATCGCCCCCGCGGAAACAAGCTCGGTCGAGGTGTCGTGATTTGCCATTCAATCGGTCACGAATACGCTCGTGGCTATCGCAATTTGCAACAACTGGCCATTCAGTTGTGTAGCGCCGGATTTGATGTGCTTCGGTTTGATTACGCCAGCACGGGCAATTCTGACGGTGCATGTGCCGAATTGACTGCTGCAGAGATGCAATGCAATCTGATCAACGCACGTGATTTCTTGATTCAACAAAGTGGTGCAGAACAGATCGCGGTCATCGGACTTCGACTCGGAGCCACGATCGCAGCCTCGATGGCCGATGGCAGCTTCGACCAAGTCGTGCTTTGGGATCCGATTGTCGATGTCAGCGAGTTTATCGGGACGATGGACCAATGGCACCGGCGTCAGTTGACTGAACTGCGTCGTTTCAGCACGATCCGCGTTGCCAGCGATGTCGACCAAAGCTATGGCCATGCGATGTCGTCTGAGAAGCGGCAGAGTTTGGCAGCTTTGCAAATGCCAGCAACCGGAAAAAATGTTTCGGTCGTGGTTAGCGATCAAAGTTTGACGTCGCCCGTAGAACAGACATGGCTGGCGTCTCAAACCAATGTAACGCGGGTCGCGGATGTTATTCGCTGGGACGCGCAACGATACACCGAAAGTGCGTTTTCATCCCCAGAATCCGCGAAAGCGATTCTGAGAGTGCTACAGCGGGAGCAGGGCGACGGCGAGGCGTCAGCAGCACAGCGACCGGCGCGATTGCAAACGCAGCCGGCTCAACCTGAGCTCGCAAATCCCAGTCCCTCCGACTCAAAAAACGCAATCGTATTCGGCAACTACGACCACTTGCTTGGCGTTTGGCAACCGTCGACCACGACACGACATTCTGATACGGCTGTGATTTTGGTCACCCCCGGCATGCTGCATCACGTGGGTCCATTTCGGCTGTATGTGGACGTCGCCAACGACTTGGCTCGTCGCGGTATTGCTTCGCTTCGGTTTGATATTTCGGGTATCGGTGAAAGCTTTGGCGTGGGTGCCGGCGGTCGATCGATCGACCGTGCCGCGGACGAAATCAGCCAAGCAATCGACTGGATTTCTGCGAACACTCAGCTCCAAAAAATTGTGCTGTTTGGATTGTGTAGTGGTGCAGATGACTCGTTACATGCCGCGGTTCGTGACGATCGCGTTTCCGCCGTCGTACCAATGGATGGTTGTGGCTATCGAACACGTGCGTACTATTGGCATCGATTTCGCGGTCATCATTTTCACCGCATCTTGCGACCGAAAAAGTGGTGGGAAGTCCTTCAGCGATTGCTCAACCAAGACAACACCGCACCGCCATCGCTGCAGCCCGGAGACGACATTCGCGAGTTTCCGTCGCGAGAGACGGCGGTCGCAGAATTGAGTGAACTGGCTGATCGCAAGACACGGTTGCACTTTGTCTACACCGGCGGCGTGGGAATGTACTATAGTTACGCCCAACAGTTCCATGACATGTTTCCTGAACTGAGGGGCCGTGACGAGGTTTCCACCTGCTTTCATCCGGCGATGGATCATGTCGCCTATTTGTGCGAAGACCGAGCCAGGTTGGTCGATCACATCGGATCGCAGATCGATCAGATGGCAGCACATTCGGGTCTGTAAGCAGTGAACGGGCATGTTGAACTGGTATGTTCAACTGGCATGTCACAAACAATCGCTTGTTCTGACCACGAGAATCCCACCATGTTTCGACGCCAATTCCTCGGCAGCATCTCTGCTGCCGCCGCCTTGATCCCTTCGCTAAGCCTGGCCAGCGAGTCACGTTCGCTGATCCAATCGATCACTCCGGAAACGCTGCGACGCAACCGCGATGGTCAATCCGAGACATGGTTTCACCCTCGTGCTTGTATGGTACCTCGCGGTGATGGAAGCTCGTTTGCGTTGATGACCATGCAGTGGATTCGCGGCTCGGACTATTTTGGCCCTGTTCACTGGACACGCTCGGATGACCAGGGCACGACGTGGTCGGATCCCGAACCGATCGATGCGTTGGGGCGTGTCCCGGTGCCCGAGCATGACGGTTTGATGGCAGGCGTTTGTGACGTCGTTCCCGAATACCACGCGATGAGCAACACGGTTTTGGCAATGGGGCATGTCGTGTTTTATCGCGGCGAAAGATTTTCCAGTCGCGAGCAGCTTTCCCGCTATCCGGTCTACACCGTCCGCCGCAGCAATGGCACATGGTCCGAGCGAAAAATCCTGCACTGGGACGATCCGCGTGGTTCGTTTATCTATACCAACAATTGTGGCCAACGCACCGTCAACGCGGATGGTGACATTATCATGTCGTTGACGTTCGGTGCGACCAGCAAAAACCGAAGTGTCGCGGGCGTCCGATGCACGTTTGACGGAGAGCAGTTGAATATCGTCGACGTGGGGCCGGCGCTAACGCTCAACGCGGGACGCGGTCTGTTGGAACCGTCGGTCACCCGTTGGAACGATCGCTACTACATCACACTCCGCGCCGAAGACGGGCATGGATACGTGGCGTCGAGTCGTGATGGCTTGAATTATGGCGAAAAACGAGCATGGTGCTGGGACGACAACACGCCGATTGCCATGTCAACGACTCAGCAGCACTGGGTCAATCATCCGCAAGGCCTATTTTTGGTGTATACCCGCGAAGACAAAACAAACAAGAACGTGATGCGTTGGCGGGCTCCACTTTGGATCGCGCAGGTCGATCCCGAACGACTCTGTTTGCTGCGAGATACGGAACGAATCGTTTTGCCCATGGTCGGCGATGGCGTTGACCACCCCGACGAAGTGGCATTGATGGGCAATTTCCATGTCACCGATGCCAGTCCCCAAGAGACCTGGGTTACAGTCGGTGAATGGATCCCCAAACGATCCGCCCGCGGCGACCTGAAGATGGCACGTATTAAATGGGCGGAGGGAAAAAAAGTGAGGAGTGAGGAGTGAGGAGTGAGGAGTGAGGAGTGAGGAGTGAGGAGTGAGGAGTGAGGAGTCTGGAGTCTGGAGTCTGGAGTCTGGAGTCTGGAGCGGAGCCACCGAAGAGGACTCTGCTCAGGTTGCGGCGTTTAGCGAACTTTACATTGGAACCGGATGGTGACGCTTTCGCCGACCTTCAATTCGTCCGTCAACTTCCACTGCAACATCAACGATTCCGCTTCGTTTCGTTTCGTCGAGAACTCAGCTCCGCCGCTGCATGTTTGACTGTCCGCCACGTACTCGAGTCGCGTGGTCAAATTGTCGGTCAGCGTAACATCATTGACCGCCGAATCGCCTACGTTCTCGACACGAATAGCGAACGAAACCACTTCGCCGGGCTGAGCGTGTTGACGATCGGCAAACTTGCCAATCTGCAATCGACCGGCATCGGGGAAATCGTAGACTCGCATTTCCTCGACACGTAGATCACGTGTCAATGTAGGCGGTTTCAGATCCTCGATTGCAACTTCGATCGATTCTTCGACACTCCATGACACCGCCGCATTTGCGGCTTCTTGTAGCAACGCAAGTTGATTTTCTTGCAATTGGCCCAAATCCAGCACCGACAACCCGGCCAACGCGGCCAGCACGTCTTCGGCCATTTCAGGCTGCAGCACGTTTTCGATACGAACGCCACGATTGCGGTCTCGCATCGCGTCGATTCGTCGGGTCACGTCGGCGTGGGCGAGGCCCTGAGTGTCGTTGATGACTAACCCAGGCAATTCGTCATGAATTCGATTGAGTCCCACATCGTGTTTGACGCCAGCGACCCCGATCACATGTCCGCCCGAAGCGGCACCGGTGATCTTTCGTACCGAAGCAAACCGCGGAGCGTAAACGCAAACCCGATTGCTCGCTTTGACCTCGGTATCGCCTGCGTCGGTCACGTAATGAACCACCGTATCTTCGGGGTCCAGCCCAGCCAATGTATCGTTGCGACGAACCCTAACATCTTGGTGATGATCGCCACCGTCACATAAGAATTCGTTTGGATCGACGCCATGGGCATTCCAACCACCGCCACCATAGGTTGCATAGGCTTGCGGACCACTTTGACATGCGTTTGCATTGCCCGCCGCGCATCCACCGCAACCACATGCCGCCGCGTTTTGTGCGTGTGCTTGATGCCGCCAAGCTACCTGTTGGACCGCCGGATTCGCCTGTGTCTGCGCCGTATGCATCGCGGCCGTCGACGGAACGGGCATCGATGGTGCGTTCGTTGCCGAGGGATTTTGCGAGGCAAACCCCGTCGGTGATGGCGTGGATTTGGACTGTGGCAATTGACATCCCGTCAACGCAAATCCCGCCAAGAGGGTTACGACCAGCATCACCAAACTAACACGTTGGCGACTGAGGGAATCATTCCGTTGGTTCATCGGAGCGTTGTCTTTCGGAGTCCGCTTCATTGCTGCACTCCTTGCTCGGGTTGATAGATCGGCGTCCAAGCGGGGTAGCCAAAGAAGAACTGAGGCATCAACGCGGCAGCGGACGGTGGGGCCACGGAACCGATGCGAACGATCGCGACGGGACGTCCCATCCGATCGGCGACTTCCAGAGCGTCTTGGTGTTCGGAAAGCTCGATGGCGCGTGAGGTCTGTGGCGTTTCCGCAAGCGGGAACGCGGTCGTTGGATCTTCTAAATAGATTACTCGGGTGACTAAACGGCCTTCGAGTGCGGCTTCGAGATCATCGCGGTCCAAATTGATCGGAATCGGGTACGTCGTCGCCAATCCCGGCGGCGGGTAGATGCGATCGATCAATTCGACCGTTGGGTACAACTCGGCACCTTCGGCATCGGGGATACCGGTGATACGAAAACGATAAACACCCCCGATCAACAATCCCACTTGCAGCGATGGGTCTTCGGTGCCAAACAGCTCGCTGCCCTGAGGCATCGAAAAACCGACCCCATCGGGTCCTGAGAACGCGACCGGTTGAAAGTAGTTTTGGACTGGGCCGCGGCCGGCCAACCGGGCTTGTCCGATCACGCCGGCAGGCATGTCGCCGCGAAGAACGTGGTGACGTTCGCCGCTGCCAAGATAATCGCTCGGATCCGCCGCCGCCGTCATCGTGTTGCTCATCAGAACAAGGCACGAGAAAGTTGCCAACGCGAGCATCGCGGTTGATGACGCGACGTTGGTTCGAGAGCGGGTTTGGCGAGTCATCATGAAGAACCGGGACGGATCGCGTTTGAGAGAAAATGACAGCGAGTGTCGCCTTTCGCATCGCGACGCAGCACACTTGCTCGCGAGGGGAAAGGCAACACTCGACCCGAAGGTCGAGCGTAGGTTGCCCGAATCAAAACCAAGTTAATGGTTGTGATTTCAATGCACTTCTTCGCTGGCGTGTTGGTACAGCGGCCGTGCGTTAGGAACACCCGGGTGGATGTTCTGCTCGGTGATGTTGATATTACTGACCGGGTTCGGGTAGCTATATCCAGGTTGCATACGCACACCGATTTTGACTTTGTCCACAGGTTGTGGCATGTGCATTGGGGTGTGGTTACGCATCACGTGCTTCTTCAATCCCGCAGGGCTTCCCAATGGAATGTGTGGTGGTCCAGGCAATCCGATTGGTGTGCCGGAGATTGGCATACCGTATTGCGGTGCGTTGACACCGGCGATCATTCCTGGCAATCCCATCGGCAGCGAAGCACCGCCACCGGCAGGTCCGCCGCAGCCTTCGGTCATGGCCGCTGCAAACGGAGCAGGCAAGCCTGCGATCGGAGGTCCCATCATTCCGCCCATCACTCCGCCACTTCCACCGGCTCCCATCATTTCGATGTCTTTGTCACCTAGGCGAATGATTGCAAGAATTGAACCACGACGGTCCGCTTCGACGATTGGATCGATACCTGGATCAAGCCGAGTGCTGACCAGGGTATCGATGCCTGCCAATGCAGGACCTTGGAAATCAGGATCGGGCAGGTAGATCACCTTGGTGACAAAGTTGCCCGTCAGGACTTGGTCAAAGTCTTCGGCGGTGAACTGGATAGGTACCGAGTTGTGGGCCAAGTAGGCTCCGGTTCGTGGGTTGGCGTACGCCAATTCCACAGTGGGATACAATTCGACGCCTTCACGGGTCGGAATGTTGGTCAGCTTGAGCCGATACAGTCCTCCTTGAGGAAAGTTTTGGCGAGCTGGAACGACCAAGGGGTCGCTGTCGAACATGCCGCCGCCGGACGCATCGTAGCGAACCTGCATCCCTTCGGGTTGGCTCATGGTAACTTGAACGGTCGAGGGTACGCCCGGCATCATGGGCATCATGGATGCCACGCCACCGCCTTGGACGGCTCCTCCGGCTGACGCGCCGCCGTTGCAATCAGCACAGGCCGCTCCGCTTCGCATGCTAGCGAGTTGGAAGTTGCCTTGGCCGCCTGCTGCGGGTCCAAGCGGAGCACTTCGCATGACGTCGGGTCCAGCTTGCCCAATCGCGCCTTCCGGCACTGGCCCGCCGCCCATCATCCCAGCAGATCCCATCGGACCTGGGCCCATTCCACCGGCTCCCATCATACCTGCCGCTCCCATCATGGGCATTCCCCCGCCCATTCCAGCAGCCATTGGCATCGGTCCCATGACTCCGGGACCGGGTCCGCCAACTCCTGGACCCGGTTCGAGCATACGCTGTTCGGGCGGCAAGTTGTGGCGAACCGGCACGCACCCGGTGGCGAGGACCGCCGTGGCCGCCAGCAGCGACATATGAGTGACGATTCGTTTCATCTTTCCCCTCGTTCCTTGGGAGATGTGCACTCGGTGTCCGAACTCGCGGCGTTGCGATTCCATCAACCTAACCACATCCAATAAATGTTTTGTAAGTGTGAACGATCTGGGTGGACGCGTGACCGGGAATCCAACTACGATCCGTTCGGCATTCGGCCAGACCTTCTTCGTAGTTGGTCATCGGCACACGGAGGGTATTATCTTTGGAAAAATCGACATAACCGGACTATGAAGATTGACCGCTACAACCATCGGATCTGCGATAGCAAATTCGTTCCGCGTTTCACATCGAGTTTCACACGCCGTCGTGGCGGATCCAAGGGGATCGTGCTGGTTTGTCTGTGTGCGGTTTTTCTCGCGTTTTCTGCACTCGATTGGCAAATCACCGTCGCCGACACGCCGTTTGGCGATACCGAAGCCGTCGCTGAACCAAGTGACCAAGCTGCGGTGTTGGAAAATGAAGAAGCCGCAAAAAAACTTTTACGGCGTGTCACCGTTCAGCTCGCCAGCGGGCCTGCGTTTGAATCCAAAGTGCGTCAACGTGTCTGGACCACCGGTCGCGAAGTCGTCGGCGTGGGAACATACGAGCAGTCCGGGCACACATCGGGCCAGTTCAATTTTCAAATGACGATGCACGATGGCGAAGGCAAACATACGCTGCAACAAATGAGCGACGGCCGCTTGGCGTGGACACGTACCGAAGTCGCGGGCGAAATTTCGTTGCGACGGGTCGATGTCGCCCGTTTGGACGAATGGTCCGCGTCGTCCCAGCACGAAGGCATGTTGCCGTTGCGAGTGCGAGTGGGCGGATGGATCGAATTGATCGAACAAATCCAACGTGACCATCAATTGCAAATCGCCAGCGGCAAGTTGCAAGGACAACCGGTCTGGGTCGTCACCGCCACGCTGCCTGAAAGCGTCCAAGACAAAGTCATGCAATCGTCGGGACGCGAGGAATGGCCCACGCTGTACCCGGTCAAAGTCTGTGTGGTGATTTCCAAAGTGGGCAACAAAGAATCGGGCTTCGGAAAATTCCTACCGCTGAGAATCGAACATTGGAGCCGGGTGATGGACGAGCCCTCGGGTCCCGAAACGGACGAGATTCCTCAAGCAGAGCGTCTGATTTCGCTTGTGGAACTCTATTCAATTCGCCAGATCGCTCCACCACCGATCGAACGATTTCGCTTTGAAAACCGCGATGCCGAAGTCAACTTTACCAACGAAACCGATCGTTATTTGAAACAGTTTGGGGTCCACGTGGCGGAGCTGAAACCGACTGAACGCTATTGGTAGTGTCCAGGGCGTCTGCGTCTCGCTGCGGTAGCGGCTATAATGCGGTTTCTAGATTTGCATTAACGTCGCTCTCACACGCACATGAGATCGGGGCGCAATGACCCCCAGCGCATTTAATCATTCGTCGTTGATCAACGGCGGCCGTCTGATCGTTTTCCTGGCTGCGGGTCTGTTGTTGCTGGGGATGATTTTGTCGCTCCACAAGAGCGAAAAAAGCCTCGTTCAAACCGCAGGCGGGCTGGACGAAGCCGCATTGGCGACGATCGAAATCGATGGGGCAAAACCGCAGCCAGAGCACAATGGCAAACTCGTCTACATTACCGGTCGATTAGAAACGTCCGAGCCGATCAGGGACGAAACCTTTGCACTTGAGGTCGATGCCGTTCGCTTGGAACGCCACGTCGAAATGTTCCAGTGGCGTGAGTATGAGAGGCGACGCGACTCGCTGTCGACCAATGACCGTTCGATCGGCAGACGCAAAAAGGTTTATCGCTACGAGAAAATCTGGTCCAAACAATTGATCGATTCCTCCGCGTTTCGGCACTCGGGTTACGACAATCCCACGGCGATGCCGTTTCCGAGTGACAGCGTCCAGGCAGACAAGGTACAGCTCGGCGGTTTCCGGTTGTCGGATTCGCTGATCGATCAAATCCCACCAAGCGATCCGCTGAATTTTCGACTCTCTGATCTGTCGGCGTCAATCGCTCGCGATTCCTTTATCCACCACGATGCTCCCAACCAAGCACCGCGACTGTATTGGTCCGCCGGACGCGGCCGGACGAGACGGGATGCTCAAATTGGCGATGCACGTGTCTACTTTACGACGCGTCCAAGCGGTACTGTCAGTGTGATGTCGCAGCAGAATGGCGATTCGTTTGTGCCGTATCGTACCGCCACAGGTGCACAAATCGACCTGCTGTCGATGGGCGTCGTTAAACCCGACGTCATGGTTCATCACGCACGCCACACGGCTATACGTTCGGCATGGGCTGGCCGTTTGATCGCCACCGTTGTGATGATGGTGGCTTTGTACTTGTTGATGCGGATAGGATCTCGGGTGATCAATCCTTTCGCTTATCTAACCAGGATCACTGAGCTGCAACGATGGCGAATCGCAGCTGCGGTCGCTGTCACACTCGCCTGCTTTTGCGTTTGTAGTGCGTGGTCACTACATCACCCCTGGTACGCTGTAAGTGTGCTGGCGATCGCGGTGCCGATCATTCCGGTGAGTGTCCGCGGTATTCGACCTCGCAGCATGCCGCTCCGCAGCGATGCGTCTGTTTCCGATGCGGAACATCGCAAGAACCGCAAACGAAAACGACGACGGAGGCTTGCCAAACGTCGCCGAAAAAAAGGGGGTGTGGGGTAGACCGCCGCCGCAAACTTGAATTGAGCTGCGGTGAAAAAAATCGGGGACCTGCTAGCATCCCCCGTGACTGGCCCCCGTGACTGGCCGTGGGGAAAATCGCCGTGGAACTTCGAGAGGTGAGACCTCGGAGAGACGAAAGCTCGACGGGACAATTCGTCGCTCGCACAATATCGCCACCCCCTTTTCGGCGTCCTTGTCGCTACAACTCTTTGTAGCCAAACGACTTCGGCTTTCCGACAGAATTTTCATGATGTCAAATTTCTTGGCTCAACGGGGCTCTCTGCCTTTATAATGAATGGGACTCTGTTCTCTTGATCTTTTTTATCCCGACGAAACGCAAGAATGCTTCTTGCGTCACCACGCGCCGGATCCCTGTCGTCTGACTAAGCTAAAGTTGGCGATGGCAATCTCCTGGTTCTACTGGCGACTGTTCGTCGTTCTTGGTTGCGTTCTCCTTTGGAGCTGGATATCCATGACTAATACACCCACCAACATTCTGCGGTTGTATTCCGAAACTTACGAAAAAACGAAACAAGTCAAGCTGACGCTCAAGGAGTACCTTGACGCGGCCGGCAGCGATCCATCGCTGTACAGTTCCGCAGCCGAACGCATGGTCGAGGCGATCGGTGAGCCGATCCACGTTGACACATCGAACGATTCCCGGCTGGGCCGGATCTTTATGAATCGCACGATCAAAACCTATCCCGCGTTTCAACAATTCTTTGGACTCGAAGAAACAATCGAACGCATCGTAGGTTACTTTCGTCATGCCGCGCAAGGACTCGAAGAACGCAAGCAAATCTTGTATCTGCTCGGTCCGGTCGGAGGCGGTAAAAGTTCGCTTGCCGACCAACTCAAAAAATTGATGCAGGCACGGCCCGTCTATGTGCTCTGCGCTGATGACGAGATCAGTCCGATTTTCGAAAGTCCGCTAGGGTTGTTTGACCCCAAAACGATGGGACATGTTTTGGAGGAGGACTACGGTATCCCCACGCGCCGATTGCCTGGATACATGTCACCGTGGGCATTGAAACGGTTGGACGAATTTGGCGGCGACATCTCGAAATTCTCGGTCGTCCGCGTGATGCCTTCCGAGCAACGACGCTGCTTGGTCGCCAAGACCGAACCGGGCGACGAGAACAATCAAGACATCTCGTCCTTAGTCGGCAAAGTCGACATTCGCAAACTTGAGCACTTTGGCCAAGACGACGCGGATGCCTATTCCTATTCAGGCGGGCTAAACCGCACGACGCAGGGATTGCTTGAATTTGTCGAAATGTTCAAAGCACCGCTCAAAATGTTGCACCCGTTGTTGACCGCCACGCAAGACGGTTCCTATGTGGGGACCGAAAATGTCGGAGCGATGCCCTACCAAGGAACGATTGTCGCGCATTCGAACGAATCGGAATGGGAATCGTTCAAATCCAATCGCAATAACGAAGCATTCTTGGACCGGATCTGTGTCGTCAAGGTCCCGTACTGCCTGCGGGTGACCGAAGAGAAGATGATCTACGACAAATTGATCCACAACTCGGAACTTGGCAACGCGCCATGCGCCCCAGACACATTGGAAATGATGGCCCGATTCTCGGTGCTGACGCGGCTGAAGGAGCACGAGAATTCGAGTCTGTATTCGAAGATGCGGGTCTACGATGGGGAATCGCTCAAGGACACCGATCCGCATGCTCGCACCGTCGGTGAATATCACGATGCCGCAGGCGTCAGCGAAGGAATGGACGGCGTTTCGACCCGTTTTGCTTACAAAATCTTGTCCGAAACGTTTAACTTTGACACCCATGAAGTGGCTGCGGATCCCGTTCACTTGATGTACGTGTTAGAGCAATCGATTCGGCGTGAGCAGTTGCCAGAGGACACCGAACAGCGATATTTAGAATTTGTCAAAGAAGAGTTGGCATCGCGATACGCTGAA
>NZ_ANOG01000875.1 GCF_000346295.1 Rhodopirellula maiorica SM1
TAGCCAAAGCGGACGATGCCGTGATCGTCCACCACGACAATCCGTGCAGTGGTGGACAGAGTATTGTTCATGATTGACAACTCCGTCTGGGAATGGTGAATGTGACCGATGTTCCCTCGCTCGGAACCGAATCAATTAGCAGCTCACCGCCAACCGATTCGGCGCGATAACGCATGATGTTTAATCCATTGGTTCTTGCCTTACGCTGTGGCTCTGCCATGCCAATTCCATCATCATGTATTGTCACACAAAATTCTTCGGTTGTCGAAATTTCGATGCTGATACGTGTCGCCTGGGCGTGTTTGACTACGTTGTGCACCGCTTCACAAGCGATTTGATAGACCACAAACGCGACTGCGTCATTGCTGATATACGACTCGTCAAAATTTTGAGCATTGATTTCACAGGGAATGCCAAACCGCCGTTTCGTTTCGGAGCAAAGCCCCTGAAGCCCCGCCAACAAATCCACCGAGTCAATCGAACTTTTTAGCAGTCCGTCCGACAATCGGCGAACGTCTTTGTGCGTTTCCTTGAGAATCTCGCCGAGCTGCTTGACGTTCTCGAGTTGGGATTCCATCTCGCTAGGCAGGTTGCGACGCAACGATTCGGCGATCAATGCGCCCCCGGTCAATTGCTGAGCGATTCCATCATGCAATTCGCGTCCAATCCGCTGCTGTTCAATCACCGCCATTTCGGAAACGACCTCTTCGAGCCGTTTACGTGCGATCAGGTGACCAAGCTGAATCCCAATGTCAGGCAGAATTTCGAAAAAACGATCGCTCCTCGGCACCACTTGGTCCGAAATGAACTCCATGATCGCGACCGTTTCGCCGTCTACCGTAATCGGAAATGCGCAGGCGGCGCGAAATCCGAAATCCGAAATAGCATGATAGGCCGGATCGAGCGATGCATCTTCGACCCAGTGCGGTTCGCCGGTATGCATCACCAATCCGATCATCCCCTCGCCACGCGTGAACCGTTTTTGGCTACGCCGCTCGCGGAAATTCCGAAGCTGTGGCAATCGTTCATTCGCGTCGTCGCGGACATGCCACAACCCTGCGCTTTCCATTTGTCCGGTGTCGTCGCTGCACCGTCGCCACAAATGTCCGATCACCCAGCCATCGTACGAGGCAATGCGTTGGAGTGCTGCTCGCATTGCGTTCTCGATTGTTTTTGATTCATTAGCGGCACGGGTAATGCTTTGCAGAATATCCAGAAATTCGGTTCGCTGTAAAACTTGCTCTCCGAGCGTTCGGTTCATTTCACGAATATTTTCCTCTGCATTTTTACGCTCGTCGATATCGATCCACATGCCAACCGCGAATTGAGCAATTCGTTTCCCATCTATCAGCGAATAAATCACTTTCCCACGGTCTTCGATCCAGCAAAGTTCATTCTGAGTGCTGACCACTCGAAATTCAGCCCGATAACCATTGTCATCACAACGAGCGAGAATGTCCGATAAATGAGCGAGATACCGCTCGCGATCGTCTTCGTAGATCATTTCAGCGATTCGATCGCATGTAACCGGTTCATCGGGGGTGATCCCGGTGATGTTCCGCAGCTCGTTGGACCACGACAAGTCCTGATTTTCCACATTGTAGGAATACCACCCCAAATCAGCTGCATTGGAAGCGAGTCGAAGCTTTTGCTCTGTCGCAGAAAGTTTGGCTTCCATTCGCTTCCGCTCACCGATGTCAATGCTGTGAGCCACGATGGTACCGTCTTCACGCGAATGTCCTGAAACGAGCATCCACAGCAACGAGCCGTTCTTACATCGAAATTCTTTCTCGTAGGGTACAAAGTGTCCTGTTTTCTCAAGTTCGTCATAATTCTCTGACGCAACATGGAACCACTCCGGTGGCAGATCGAGATTTAGCTGCTGTAGCGAATGCGATTGAATCTCATCGCGTGTGTATCCCGTCCGTTCTAAAAACCAATCATTGCAATTCAGCAGAGTCCCATTTGCATCAAAAAACAAAACCCCAATACCGTCGACCCTCAGCGCGTGTCGCAGCTGCGCCTCACTTGATCGCAATTCTTCTTCGCGTTTTTTGCGTGCAGTGATGTCGACCATCGTCACCACGACTCCGCCATTTTTTTTGTCATCGGCTCGATACGGCAGCAGACGGCGGATGAACACTCGACCATCACGGCAACTGACTTCGTTTTCCAACGGTTGCAGTTGTCTGAGCACCTGGGCACATTCGGCGGACAAATCGCCGTCGAGAAAATCATCGGCAAGATCGCCAATCGGTCGCCCTTGATCCGAGCTGCGTATGCGGATCAAGGCTTGCGCGGCGGGGGTGAACCAGCGAATGGCGAGGTTGTTGTCCAAACAGATTGTGGGGATTTGCGTCGCGGAAATCAGGTTTTCTAAATCTGCGTGTTTGATCTCGAGCTCGTCGATTTTCAAAGCCAATTCTTGATTGACGGTCGAAAGTTCTTCGTTGAGCGACTGCAATTCCTCTTTGCTGGTTTCTAATTCCTCATTCGTGCTTTGCAGCTCTTCATTGACGCTGACCACCTCTTCGTTAGACGCCTTGTACTCTTCGTGTGCGATCTCAAATTGTTCCAACGATGACTGCAATTCGTCTTTGACCAATCGCAGCTCGTTTTCCAAATGGTGAATCGTCGATTCCCGTTCGTCACGCGTCGAAACACCTACAAAATCGCCGCCCAGCTTGATCACGTCGTGGTCGGTTTGCGAATCAACCTGCTGCTCGGGTGAAGATGGATTATCGGAAACCTGAAACGAAATCAACGCAAACGCATCATGATCCATGGCATCGGCGAGCAAACGGATTTCAATTGCCACATCAATAGCGTTGCCATCGTGGTCCAATCGACAATCGAGTTGGACGGTGTGTTTTTCGGCAAACGATTTACGCACCGCGTCGCGAAGCCTCGGTTTCAGGTCGCTACGAAGCTTGCTTAGTAGGTCCTCGGTGGGGACGCCGGGGGCATGCTGCAGAAACTGGTTGACATCGCCATTGATGTACAAGATTTTCCAGTGGCGGTCGATCAAGATGGCACACGGGGCGACAATGTCGAACAACCGTTTTTGGATCAGTTGGGCAACCTTTCTTTCGTGGCGTTGCAGCGGCAGCGGGGCCGGAAAGGTTCGCTGGGATTGCCCTTTGGCAATCGGAAATTCGACACGATCATGCCGCACAGAACCAATGCGTTGAAAAATTCGATAGCGTTTGTGGATAGTCGAAAACAAATCGTCGTCTCGGCCAACGGTTTCAGCACTCCCCAGCATCAAATAGCCTCGTTCATGCAGGGCGTAATGAAATAATCCCATCAACTTATTCTGTGTTTCGGGCTTTAAGTAGATCAACACGTTGCGGCAGCAGATCAAATCAAGCTGAGAAAACGGAGGGTCCGCGATCAAGTTTTGCTCGGCAAACAACACCGAATCGCGAAGCGTTTTGCTGACGCGATAGTGATCTCCATCGCCCTCCACAACAAAGTAGCGTTGCATTTGCTGGGGCGGAACGTCGGCCTGGATACTTGGCGGATAGAGCCCCCGGCGTGCAAAGGCAAGTGCATCCTTGTCGATGTCCGATGCGAAGACATGTAGCTCGCAATCTTTCTGCTGTCGACTCATCTCATCAAGAAATAACATCGCTACCGTATAGGGTTCTTCTCCGGTAGCACATCCAGGAATCCAAACGCGGATCTGATGGCTCAACGCATTACGGTCCTCTGAATCGCTCTTCGCGGACTTTGACGCCACGATCTTGGGAATAACACGTTTCGCGAGCTCTTTCCAAGCTTGGGTATCTCGAAAAAAATCGGTCACGCTGATTAGTAAGTCTTTTGACAGCGCCGCAATTTCATCAGAATGATTTTCAAGATAGCTTAGGTAGTGTGTTGTTTGTACGATTTGACGCAAGCACATGCGTCGACGCAATCGCCGCAGCAACGTACTCTCTTTGTAATCACGAAAATCGTGATGAGCACGTTTCCGCAAGAGCGAAATAACGTCGTCGAATGTTTGCTTCGAAATTTGCGTCGAAGACGCTTCGCCGTCGTCAGTATGGATTTCTGATGCCAGAACAGGAACGACGGTTTGACTCTGCCGCACATAGGGATGCAGAGAAAAACGAGTAAGCGCAACCGCGATCTCAGGCGGCGACAACACCTGATCCACCATCCCCGTTTTGATGGCGCTGGTCGGCATTCCATCGTATTCGGCGGTGTTCGGATCTTGGGCAATGACCAATCCGCCCGCTTCGGCAATCGCTTTGATCCCCAGCGTGCCATCGCTGCCGGTTCCTGACAGCAGCACTGCGACGGCGCGGCTGTGTTGATCCTTGGCCAGCGACCGGAAAAAATGGTCCACTACAATCGGGGCGGTCCGCGGTTCGTGCATCGCCAACAATTTCAGCCGGCCCTGCTCGATCTCTAAAAAATGGCTTGGTGGGATGACATACACGCAACCAAGCTCGACGATCATCGCGTCGTCAACCTGACGCACCGGCATCGAGGTGTAATTTGCAAGCAATTCAGCCGCTAAACTTGGTTTGTCGCGAGCCAAATGTTGGACGACTACAATCGCAACATCAGGTTGATCCGGCAACGCCTCGAGCAATCGTCGCAGAGAATCCAAACCGCCTGCGGACGCACCGATGCCAACGATCGGAAATCCCTCTTTTTGATTCTCAGGCTCTCCATCTAGCGAGTCAATCTGCTGTTCCGAAGACGATGGAGCGTTCGGTCGAATGTTCCCCATATCCATTCCATGTTTTTCTAATTTTATATGACTTTGTCTGCCATCAATCGCTCCTAGCTATAGCGAAAGTCATCGCCCCAACCGCTGAGCATGTGGCTTCGATGAGCCCGCAATCCTCTGGATCATTAGAAAGATGCCCCTCGTCTCGCGATGTCGCTCGCATCGCTGATGCGTGGTTGACAGCGAGAAACGCAGCTTTGATAAGCACGCCTAACATTATTGTAGCGTTATTGAGACAGTTCATAGAATACACGGCACTAATGTTCAGTGGGGGGATCCCCCAGATCGAAGAGCGGGATTATCTGCTGTTTTGCCAATCGACCGGTGACAACAATCACGGCACCACCACGCAACGCCGTACATTTTTCCGCTAATGACGGCCCATT
>NZ_ANOG01000876.1 GCF_000346295.1 Rhodopirellula maiorica SM1
AGAGACAACCGAAACAGTGGATATGCAGATATCGAATTCGAGCAATCCGGCGGTCACGATTGGGACTGCCTCGGCAGCAGGGACGATTGTTGACAACGAATCGATTTCCGCCGACCTATCGGTGACGACGAATGGAAACGAGACTGGTCCGGTCGGCATCGTTTACACCGTCACTCTTGGGCGAGCCAATGACACCGGTGCGGCGATTACGTTTGATCTTCACGACTTGTTGACCGGTACCGCGACCTCAGGGGATGACTACACGGCGATCGCAGGTGGAACACAAATCTCGGTAGCTAGCGGGGCGATGGTCGGAAACCTAAACGTTGAGGTGATCAATGACGACGTGTTGGAATCGACGGAGACACTTGTTGCTCAGATTGCCAACCCGAGTAGCCCGCAAGTAGCGATCGTGACGGACACGGCGACGGCAACGATCGAGGACAACGACACGGCCACCGCCGATCTTTCGGTTACGACTCAGGGTAACGAAACGGGACCGGTCGATATCGTATTCTCGGTCTCGCTTGATAAGCCGAATCAAACCGGCGTTCCGATCACATTTGATTTCGACGACTTGCTAACAGGCACCGCGACATCGGGTAGCGACTACGCGGCCGTTGACGCCAACGCTCAAATCAGTGTGCCTGCCGGTGCCAGCAATGGGACAATTTCGGTAGCGGTGACCGACGACGCTTTGCTGGAAGCGATTGACACTGTGATGGCTCAGATATCCAACTCCAGCAATCCAGCCGTCTCTATCGATACCGCGTCGGCATCAGCCAATATTTTTGACAATGACAATGCAGAGATCACTGTCAACGATGCCACGGCAACCGAAGGCAACACTTTGATCTTTACTGTGACACTCGCTGGCGCTGTTGCAGGTGGCTTTGATGTGAATGTCACGTTCATCGACGGCGCGGCCACGGGGGGCGTTGACTATGACAATACGCCATTGGTTTTAAATTTCGTCGGTACGGATGGTGAGACTCAGCAGTTCACGGTGGCAACAACAGGTGACACTCAGAACGAAGGGACCGAGGATTTCACGGTACATCTGAATGCGACCAACACGTTGGTCACTGATATTGATACGGGAACGGGCAGCATCAGCGACAACGGTGCGGTGGTCCAACCGGAGGCGGATCTTACCGTCGATGGATTGACGGTGCCCGATCAGGGCAGTGTCGAGTTCGGTGACGTGCTAATCAACGATTCGTCACCGTCAAAGACCTTTACGGTAACGAATCATGGTTCATCCGATTTGATTCTCCAGCCGATCAATGTTCCGAATGGATTTGTACTGACATCGTCGAACTTCGCACCGAACCAAGTTGTTGCTCCAACGGAACAGGTAACGTTCACGGTTGAAATGGACACTTCTTCTGCAGTCGCGGTGAGTGGGCTGTTGTCGTTTGCAACCAACGATGCGGACGAATCTAACTACCGCATCCATCTGAGTGGTGTTGTGATTGATCCGAGCGGAAATCCCACCAACGGTGGCAACGGACGATTGATCCTCGACAATGGTGATAACGGCTTCCTGAGCGTGGACAAGTGGACGCCGGTAGCCAGCTATGGTTTTGAATCCGACGCGTTGGTTCAAGTGGGATCGCAGGGAGATCAGCGTGCCATTTGGGCTTATGATGGTTTGAGTCCAGGGGGATATTTAATTTCGCTGAGTTGGCTCAACGGAAGTGATCGTGCAAACAATGTTCCGGTTGTAATTCGTGATGGAGTTGGCGGACCGATCTTGGACGCGTTGTCCTTGAATCAATCGACGGCGCCGCAAGGACCCGTGATTGGTGGACGACCATTCGAGGTGCTCGGCTCAGTCACGCTCAGTGGTTCGACGCTGGTCATTGAATTGTCCAACCAAGGCGTCGCTAGCGGTAAAGCTGTGGTTGCCGACGCGGCGATGATCCAAGCGTTGGCGCCGATGCCTGCGGCTCCCGAATTGACGGTACGCAACAACGGTGTTACCGTCGCCGACGAAGACACACTTACCTTCCCCGACGTGGCCGTAGGGACAATAAGTTCGCAGACGTTGACAGTTCGAAACGACGGCAACGCCGATTTGTTGCTGCAGCCGGTCAGCATCGTTGGTAGCGGCTTTTCGCTCAGTTCTGCGAATTTCACTGTCAATCAAGTCTTGGCACCCAGCGAGCAAGTTTCTTTGACGATCAATGTTGATACGACGTCCGAGGGGACGTTCGACGGATCGCTTTCGTTTGGCAATAGTGACGCCGATGAAGGACCATTCGATTTGGCGTTGCGAGCGACAGTACGTTCAGCAAATGCCACGGAGTTGACGATCGACGATGGAGACCCAAACTTTGCACTCACCGGTCCTTGGAGCCATGTTGCGAACTACGGTTTCGAGGCGGATGCGAAAGTCATCACGACCAATTTGTCGGGTGCGGCCTCATGGACGTTTAATGGCTTGTCACCGGGTGATCACGACGTCTTCGCGACATGGTTATTCGGCAGCGACCGCGCGTCGGCCGTTTCCTACGTGATTCGTGACGGTGTTGCTGGCCCCATTCTGGCCGTCGTACCAATTGACCAGCGAACCACACCAACAGGGGAATATCATGGCGGACGGCCGTTCGGCAGTTTGGGATCAGTGACGATCACCGGATCCACGCTGGTGGTCGAACTCTCCAATGCCGGAACCAACGGCGCCGTCATCGCCGACGCGATTCGTGTCGAAGCGACTACTCCCGCCCCATCAACGCCGGAAATCGCAGTGACGCAAGGCGGATTGACTGTTATCGACGGTGGCAATGTCAACCTCGGTTCGGCGGAGCAGGGCGCCCCGCAACTGACTCGAGTGTTTACCGTCCAAAACACTGGAACAGCCGAATTGACGCTCGATCCGATCAACGTGAGCGGGACCGGTTTCACACTTGAGTCGGCCAATTTCACGCCAGGCCAGATCCTGTCGCCTGGCGCATCGACAAACTTCATAATCGGGTTGTCGACGACAACGATTGGATCCTTTGATGGGACCGTCTCATTTGTGAATGGTGACGGTAACGAAAGTCCGTTCGACTTTAGCGTCAATGGAACAATCACGATGCCGCAGCCGACGGGGGGCGAGATTATCGACAACGGTGACACCGGGTTTTCACAGAGTGGCAACTGGGCCGACGTCCCGGGCTATGGATTTGGCAGTGATGCATTGGCGGGCAACGGGGTGAACGGTATCGAGACGGCCCAGTGGGAATTCACAGGCCTGACGGCTAATTCAAATTTCGAGGTTTCAACAACTTGGCTGCGTGGCAACGACCGAGAATCGGCCGTGACCTATGTCATTCGCGACGGGGTTGGTGGTGCAGTCCTGGCGACTGTCACGGTTGACCAGACGCAGTCGCCAAGCGGAGACATTTACGGTGGCCGTCGTTTCCAAATGCTCAGCAGCGTCATGATCACTGGAACGACTTTGGTGGTCGAACTGTCCACAGCCGGATCGACTAAGGCGGTGATCGCCGATGCGGTCAGAATCGAGCAGCAATGAGCCCTGGGGGTCGTCGTTGATGGGACACTGGATGATGTTTCCGCATTCTCCATTTTCCTGCCCGCCGCCTTAGCGGCACAGAGTGGAAGTAGTGAAATCATGAGTCGAGTGAGCCGCTGCGTTGTGTTGCCGGGGGCAACGTTGGTTACTGGTTTGGCAGGAAAATGAAGGGGGCAGGAAGATGGGATACCGCAGGATGGTTCT
>NZ_ANOG01000877.1 GCF_000346295.1 Rhodopirellula maiorica SM1
CCCCGCTCTAATCGTCTACCCGACGTTTCAGTGCTGGGTCACCACGCTCGGAATTAAGTGCGATTAGCGCATCCGCGCCGGCGTCAGTCAAGCGATAAGTGTCGTTAGCGTACTTGATCTTGCCCGTGATCCATTTGTGATGAGTCAAAAACGTGAGCGATGCAAGATTACCCGTTTCGATAAAGAGGTAATTAGAGATGTAGTTTGGACGTCGAGCCACGGCGGCAAGCCATTCGTGTGCTTTGGTCTTGTCGGGTTCAGGCAGATCTTCAAATTCGGGTGCAACCTTGCCGTAGTTTACGGCTACAGCTTGCGAATCGGGGTAGTTGTGGTCGTGTAGGAATACGCAGCCGCATGCGTCGCATACGCACTTCATGCCTGACGCGGGAAATTCGGCTTGGCAAGCAGGGCATGTCGCGGTTTGCAATGCAGCTCCTAAATGTCAGAGAGGATGAATTATCGTCAGTCGGCGAACGTTTGGCATCACTGGGCGGCGGCCAGAGATGCTGAAGTCAGGACACGCACGATCCGCCGCTCCCGTGCAGTACGCCCAGCATGGGCGTGATCTTGTGGGGTGCAAGTCCCCTGTACTTAGTTCCGGTTTCTTTCATGGAGTCAGTATACCAAATGAAATTCTAACGAAAGAACAGTACGAGGCCCCTTTCCTTAGAATACCCGGCAACTGCGCCGGAGGTGACGATCCGTGGGAAGGAAGCCTGCGAATGTGACCGTAAATCTGGCTAGCCGCCGAGAACAGTTCGGATTGGGCAACAACCGAACCGGACGAGCTTCAAAGCTAAAACCGTCGCCAGACACATTCACGCGGCAGACCCGCGTTTGTTACGTACAGAAATCCGATACGAGGCCGACGTCTATAGGTGAGCAGGCTGCTGACTGCGAAACCAGACCGGAAGAGCTAGCGTCGGTAGATCGGGAGCTTGGGCGGGGACAGATCACGATAACCCTTATCTGGGGAGAACTCCAGGCGTACCCGTGAGTAGGGCTTGCCCGAAAGGCGGGGCGGAATGCGGTAACGCATGACGTGCCTGGAGAATGCAGCAGAAGTTGTACTACCGATCCGCCAACTCCAATGGCGACGGGAAGAACCGAACGTCAACAGTCGATCTGTCAAAGTTCTTTGATCGAGTCCAGCATGACGTATTGATGTCACGCGTGAGCCGCAAGGTTCACGACAAGCGACTGCTAAAACTGATCGGAAGGTACTTGCGCTTTCGGAGTGATGATCGATGGTTTATGTCAACCAAGCGTCGAAGGAACGATGCAGGGCGGTCCGCTATCACCACTCCTTTCCAACATCTATTAGGATGATCTGGACCAGGAACTGGAGCGACGCGGATTGTCTTTCGTGCGGTATGCGGATGACTTTGTGATCTTCGTAAAGTCGGATGCGGCTGTGCACCGAGTGTACGCGAGCGTCGAGCGATTTCTGACACTGACGTTGAAACTGCAAGTCAACCACGTCAAGAGCAGCGTCTGTAAGACGCAAGAGCTTGAGTACGTGGGCTACGAATTCCGTGGCTA
>NZ_ANOG01000878.1 GCF_000346295.1 Rhodopirellula maiorica SM1
GTCTCGCCATTGCGGTGGACCTCAGCGGAGTGTCACCCAAGTGACCGAAGGTGCAAGAAGAATCAGCCCTTCGAACTCTCATTATTTTAAAATTTCCAATTGTCAATTTAACTTTTTCAACCCTTCCCCACTCCTCGCATCCGCCGCCAACCGATCCAGCGGGCTGACCACCACAGGCCCCAACGTATTGTCCACATGTGTATAGATTTGCGTCGTCTTGATGTCCGCATGTCCCAACAGTTCTTGGATTCGGCGAATATCGGTTCCCGTCCATAACAAATGAGTCGCGAAGCAGTGCCGGAACGTGTGGCTGGTCACATGCTTGGTCAATCCTGCCGCCTCCACCGCCCGCCGCAAATGAGGCGGAAAAGTATCGCGATGCAAATGATGCCGATGCAAATTCCCTGTGCGTGGGTCACGCGAGAAACGTGACGAAGCGAACAGGTACTGCCAGCGGAGCTGGCGATGCGCCGAGGGGTATTTTCTTGACAACGCATGCGGCAACCACACCGACGCCGTGCCGTCGGCCAAGTCATGTTCATGCAGCGCCGCCCGCGTCGTCATGTATCGCCTGAGCACCTCGACAAGTTCCTCCGGCATCGGAACAACCCGGCTTTTGCCTCCTTTGGATTGATGGATCTCCACACGCCGATTGTCGAAATCCAAATCCTTGACCCGCAATCGAATCGCTTCGCTGATCCGCATTCCGCATCCGTACAACAATTGAGCGATCACCAAATGCACACCGCTCAGTCCGTCAAACACTCGGCTGACCTCCGGGGTACTCATCACCGTCGGAATCATGCCTCCCTTGGTCGCCCGGATTGCCTCGATGCTGCCCAATTCCCGCTTCAGCACCAAGGCAAAGAATTTTCGCATCGCATGAAAGGCCACATTTTGCGTTTCCGGCGCGACATTGCCATCGACCGCCAAGTCGGTCAGATGAGCCTCGACGTCGATTGCCGTGATCTTCTCGAAATCAGCCCGACAGGTCAGCGCTCGCGCAACCATAAACGCATTCAGTTTCTGCACGTACGACCGCTCGGTACCAATCCTCAGTCCCGCTCGCCGCATCGCTCGGCGAAATTCCTGGACCGCATCGGGTTCGCGAGCATCGATTTTGCCACCCGACTCTTCGATCGATCCGTAGCCCTCGTCACGACGACGCTCGACCTCAATGATTTCCAGCATCTTCTTCCGCACTGGCTCCAGGTCATCGTCCGGTTTTTGCAGCACCAGCCGGCGATAGATCATCAGCCCGCGAATGATCTTCATTCGCTTCCAGGCCGGAAAGTTCGCGTCCCGCTTACTCTTTAGAAACTCGATCACTTGCTCCGCAGTAAACTCGGTTCGCCGCGGGCTGTCCCAGCCGTCACGCCCCAGGAAGGTTGAGAGTTGCCTGAACCAAATCTTGGCCCACTTCAATTCCTGCTCCATCGACCCTGGTTTGATAAAAAGTTGCGATGCCATCGCCTCTGCCCTCCCGAGTGATCTGGTCGTTCGCAAACTCTGGTGATTTCGCCCCACACCAGACCGCTACGTCAAAGATTCAAAGCCGGACATCCTTTTTGGGCTGACTAGCCCTGCATCCTAACACTTGTTCAGGTCATCTCAACGTTTTTATCTCAAGTTCATGCGATTGCTTTGCTATCACACAACCGATTCCGCAGCAAAACGATTTCGTTTCAAGCGAGCGGAACAAGCGATAGCAAGGTCACTTGGAGCAATCCTGCCAACTCATCTCGCACACCCCGCCAGCGAGTGCGACCGAGGGTGAGAACAAGCTTGACACCCGCCCAGCAGCAGGTGAGAATAGCAATCGCGGTCGCCCGCTCCATAGAGGGGGCATGCCGTGAGAACAAGTCTGGAAACCGGTGAGAATACCCCAAAAGGACTTATTCTCACCCTTACCCACCGCAGAAACATAA
>NZ_ANOG01000879.1 GCF_000346295.1 Rhodopirellula maiorica SM1
CGAACCGAGAAAAAAACGGCTTATCTAATCCGCAACCTACAACGTTGATGCACGTTTTGATCGCGGAGCGATCAACGACATTGACACCCGCCGGGGGAGGGGACGGAACCAAATTTGTCGCCCTTATTTTCTTGCGGCCGCTTGGGTAGGATAGGCCGTCCGATTGACATTTTTGCATTGCCCTGCTCGCCGTCTCCCCACACCCTACGATTTTCAATGTCCACCACCGCCGAAGAAAGATGGAGCCCACCGCATTACAACCGCGGTTTGGGATGGCGTTTGTCGACTTGGTGGGTGATTCTGCGCACGGCTTTGGAAGAGCGTCTGGTTTATCGAGGCGACTTCGCGCTCGGAACGCTGATGCGGTTTCTGCCGATCATCACGCAAATTTTCTTGTGGTATGCGGTGTTTGAATCGATCGGCGCGAGCACGGACGGCGAAGAGGTAACGATCGGCAAATTTGGCTTCCGAGAAATCATTGCCTATTACTTGCTGACGATGGTTGCCCGGGCGTTTTCCAGCATGCCCACTTTGGCTTCTGGAATCGCACAACAGATCCGTGACGGCGAGATCAAACGCTATCTGATTCAACCGATTGATTTGATTGGTTTCTTGTTATTGACGCGAATCGCTCACAAGTTGACTTATTACGTCGTCGCGATCGCCCCGTTTGCCTTGGTGTTTTTCCTGTGCCGCGATTATTTCGTGGATGGTTGGCCATCGTTATCTGTGTTTGCCGCTTTCTCAGCCTCGCTGATCATGGGCTTTTTGATCGGTTTCTTCATGGAAGCTTCGATTGGGATGATCGGCTTTTGGTTTCTCGAGGTTTCTTCGCTGCTGTTTGTGTTTATGTTGTTCAGTTTCTTTTTGTCAGGCCACATGTTTCCGCTGACGTTGCTGCCCGACAGCATCGAACCGTTTGTCCAGTTTCTGCCGTTCAAGTATTTGGCGTATTTCCCGGCGGCAATTTTCTTAGGCAAAGTTGAACCGGACGCCTTGCCAATGGAACTGGGCATTCAATTCGCTTGGCTCGTGTTCTTCATCGTCGTATGCCGGTTCGCTTATTCCCGTGGCATGAAACGTTACAGCGGATATGGAGGCTAAGATTATGGCAACGCAAATCGCGGAGGAAAATCCAAAGCACGGCCCAAACTATTGGAAAGTGTTCCTGACGTTTGCACGGAATTCGCTCGTGCGTGACATGACGTTCCGCATGAATTTCTTTTTGCAGTGCATCAGCAGTGTCGGCTGGACACTGATGAACGTCGGCTTTTATCTGATCATTTTCCAGTACACCAATACGATTGGCGAAGGATCCGGGTGGGACCGCGACAAGTTCTTTGTCTTCCTGGCGACCACTTGGTTTATCAACAGCTTGGTGCAAGCGTTTTTCATGCCCAACGCCGAGGAATTCAGCGAGCTGATTCGTACCGGCGGATTGGACTTTGCACTATTAAAACCGATCGACACTCAATTTCTAATCTCGTTTCGGCGGATCGATTGGAGTGCGCTGTCGAATTTCGCAGCCGGCCTGGTCATTTTGGTTGCAGCGCTCTATTCACTTGCTACGCGTGAAGTCGATCCGATGGTCCCGACGTTGATCTCGGCGGTGTTGTACGTCGTGTTTATCGGCTGCGGGGTGGCGATCATGTATAGCTTGATGATCTCGTTGAGTGCGACGAGTATTTGGTTGGGGCGAAACCAAACGCTTTACAATTTTTGGTTCTACATCACCAATTTCAGCCGCTATCCGATGGAAATCTATAATCGTGGGTGGGGAACCCCGCTGTACGGATTCTTTACGTTTGTGATTCCGGTATTGTTGGTGGTCAATGTGCCAGCAAGATTGTTGGCCAAACCAATCCAACCGCGAACCGATTGGGAGTCGATGTTGGTGGTGTGGGCCGTGGGCGCCACGGTGCTGAGCGTGGTGCTAAGCCGCTGGGTGTTCAAAAAGGCGCTGTTGAGCTACCGCAGTGCCAGCTCATAACCAGTGGCTCGCCCCCATCCAGGCCCGTTGCCAATTCTGCTCGTTCTGACTACCAATACGGTATGCCTACCGAGCCAAGCCGCAGCCGTTTTTCCAGTTACCGCGAAAAAATTCGTCAGCGAAATTCGCGTGCCAAGTCACCTGAGAGCCATTCTTACCATGGCTCGGGTCGGAGTGCCCGCAAACTCGGCACACGCGAGCGGGGATTCTGGGAACTGTTTCGCGAATTCATCCGGCTGACCAGCAGCTATCACCGGCAAATCGCCGGAGCGATCGGATTGCTGACGGTCGGAATTGTGTTACGGCTGATCCCACCTGTTGGGACAAAATTGGCCATCGACTCGGCGCTTTCGACGCCCCGCAAACCGCTACCCGATTGGGCCGCCGGCTTGGGGTTCCCGACCGAACCGTTTTCGCTGCTACTGGCGATCGCTGGGGGTGTCACGGTCGTCACGATCTTGGCCACGATCGCTCATCTGACGAGCCGCTGGATCGCAACCAAAGCAGTCAATCAAGCCCAAGTTGGCATTCGCCGCCGTGTGTTTGACCATGCGATTCGGCTACCACTGCAAAACGTTTACGACATGAAGAGCGGCGGAGTGGCGAGTCTGATTCGCGAAGACGCCGGGGGGGTTGGCCGAGCTGATTTTCAGCATTCTGTACAACCCATGGCGGGCGATCGTGCAATTCATCGGCAGCCTCGTGATCTTGATGCTGGTCGATTGGAAATTGATGCTTGGCGGATTGTTATTGCTGCCGGTGGTGTGGGTCACCCATCGCACTTGGATCAACCGCATCCGTCCGCTGTACAAAGACATCCGCATGCAGCGGCAAAAGATTGATGCCGGGGCGACCGAGACATTCGGTGGCATCCGAGTAGTGCGGACCTTCGCGCGAAGCCGCAGTGAATCGTCGCGTTTTGTCCGCGAAGGCAGCTTCCTGGTGCGTCAACAATTGTTCACATGGTGGTGGACGCGGATCATCGAAACGGTTTGGGAAGTCATCATCCCATTGGCGTCGACTGGATTGCTTTTGTATGGCGGTTATCAAATCATCCAGTCCGAATTGACGCTCGGTGATTTGATGATGTTCCTGGTTTATTTGACCATGCTGCTTGACCCGTTGGCGACCTTGGCCGGCAGTGCGGTCGGCTTCCAAAACAATCTAGCGGGTCTCGATCGTGTGTTGGATGTTCTCGAGATCGAAGAGGAACTGCCAAGTCGTGTCGAGGCCGTCACGCTGGATCGAAATCGCGTCGAGGGAAAGATTTCCATCACCAATGTCTCATTCTCGTACCCTGGTTCGGACACCATGGTGTTGAAAGACATCTCGCTGGAGGTCAATGCCGGTGAAACCGTGGCGTTGGTCGGACGCAGCGGTGCGGGCAAGACAACGCTGACCAACTTGATCGCGCGGTTCTATGATCCCGACACGGGATCGATTCAGATCGACGGTCGCGATTTGAAAGACATCCAATTGGAGAGCTATCGCAGGCTGCTGGGGATCGTCGAACAGGATGTGTTTATGTTCGATGGCACGATTCGCGAGAATATTGCCTATGCCCGACGTAACGCGACCGATTTGCAGATCGCCGAAGCTGCTCGGGCCGCCGCTGCGGACGAGTTTATTAACGCCTTGCCCAACGGCTACGATTCGATCATCGGCGAACGGGGCGTCAAACTCTCTGGAGGCCAACGTCAACGTTTGGCGATCGCCCGAGCAATCCTGGCCGATCCGCGGATCTTGATTCTCGATGAAGCAACCAGCAATTTGGACAGCGAAAGCGAGCGGTTGATCCAGCACAGTCTTGCCGATCTGCTGAAGGGCCGCACAGCGTTCGTGATCGCTCACCGATTGAGCACAATTGTGGGAGCCGACAAGATCGTCGTGCTCGAAGACGGCCGGATCGCCGACGTGGGAACGCACGAACAATTGCTGAGCCGGGTGGGCCACTATCGCGACATGATCTATCTGCAGATGAACGAAACGGTCCCTGCAATCACGTCCTCTTGATTTCCATCTTCATCACGACAGCCCCCACGTTGGTAAAAATGAACTAAGATACAGTGCCGCCCTTTTGCGACACGGGTTTGAAATGCGTGCTCGCTTTACCGGCGGCACCGCGTCTTTGCATTTCATTTGTCCCTTGTTCGCCCCATCTTTCTGCACATGAAAATCAAATGCCCCGCTTGTTCAGCGGTCTTGAACATCCCGGAATCCGCTGCGGGAAAAGTTGTTAAGTGTCCGTGTGGAAAGCAGTTACGTGCCCCTGGCGGTGCAGCGAAACCGGCCGCAGCCGCCGCAGCGGCGACCCCCAACCGAGCGCCGGTCGCACAACAACCTGCTGCACAGCGTCGCGCCCCGCAACCGGCTGGCCCCTCAGCGGGCGATTTTGATCCGGCGATGTTTGACGACTTGACCGATGACGACTTGAAACAACCGGTCTTGCCGGTTCAGCGTCCTGGCGGCGGCAGCGCCCCAAGTCCGGTCAACCCGTACGCGATTGGTACCGGCGGAGCTCATGCCGGCGGAGCGATGCCTTCGCAAAGTAGCGGGAAGATTGCGAGTATCGGACAACGCATCGGCGGCGCGTTGCTTGATGGCTTATTTAACATGTCCGGAGTTATTGCCGCGTCAGTACTTGTCGGGCTTTTGGCTCCCGCTGCGGACGCCGCCGGCCAACAAGCTGCAGCGGGAATTAGCGTCATCATCCTGCTCGTCTGTGCCTGCGTTGCCATGGTACCGTTTGTGATCAACATGGTGTTGATCTCGAAATCGGGACAAAGTGTGGGCAAAAAAGTGGCCAAAACACGCATGGTCAACAAGGATACCGGCATTCAAGTCGGTTTTCTGCACGGAGTGCTGATCCGCAACCTTGTCTTTGGCGCGATCACAGGAATTCCGATCATTGGCGGGCTCATCGCGTTGGCCGATATCGTTTTCTTGTTCTCCGAGAACCACGAAACACTGCACGACAAGCTCGCCCAGACTCTTGTCGTCGAAGCTTAATTGCCGATCACGCCCAACTCGGCCACCGTCGCGAACTCGCGGCCGCCCTGTTCCGACGTGGCTCGCAGCAAGACGTAACGCCCCGAGACCGGTTCACATGGAATCGTCTGCGGGGCTCGCGTCTTGGAGAGCTCGGTCGTGACGACGGGATCGGCGAAATGGTCCGCAGTATCACTGACACAGAACTCGATGTTCTTGATCGCTCCGTTCCATCCGCCGTCCTGCCGCGCCAGATAGACAAAGCCTTCAATTCGGTGCACCGCGCCTAAATCGATCACCAATTCATGCGGCGGCGGCGTGATCCCGCCACTGAACTTGGTGTGCCAAAGCGTCTCGGGATCGCCGTCGATGGCATTGCGAGCGAATTTGTGGTTTCCCGTGTTCTCGCTGCTAAATCGCACCACGCTCCAATCCTTGTTGGACAACATCCCCTTGGTCGGCATCTTCATCGCGGATTTATTTTTGCGAGTCTTCTTTACTGGCGGCTTGCCTCCAAATTTTGCCGCACGATCTCGCTCGTGCAGCTCCCTGGACTCGAAGGTTCCTTCCACTACGGGTGTATGAGCTTGTTCGGCAAACCCCTTCAACTTGGCAAGTACACTTGGGTTCGCCTGGGCGACATGCATCGACTCGCTGACGTCGCGATCCAGATCATACAGTTCCCAGTCGGCGTCTTTTTTGGGTTGGATCGCTTTCCAATTGCCCATCCGAACTGCGGTCTGACCGCTAATTTCCCAATACAGGTACTCATGCTTCGCCTGCGGATGCCCCGCGGCGGATTCACCGATCAATTCGGGCAAGATACTAATGCCATCGATATCAGCCGGAGCGGTTGCGCCGGTCACCTCGGCAATCGTCGGCAGGATATCGGGAAAGTACCACAGCAGATCACTGACCGTGCCGGGCTCGATTTTGCCTGGCCAACGTGCGATCGCGGGAATCCGTAAACCACCTTCATACAGTTTTCCTTTCTTGCCACGAAACTCGACTCCGGTGGTCGGATGTTTGTTCGCTCCATGAACGCCACGTGGCTGTTCTTTCGACGCAAAATAGTCCGCGCCGCCATTGTCGCCACTGAAGAACACCAGCGTGTTTTCTTCGAGCCCCAATTCTTTAACGAGTCTGAGAACCTCGCCGACTTGGCGATCCAACATCGTGACCATCGCGGCGTAACGCTTTGCTTGTTCGGGCAACGCGAGGTCCTTGTAAATGGCCCACGCGGGATCGTCATCGGGAATATCGAAAATGCCATGCGGTGGAGTGACAGGCAGGTAGGCGAAGAAAGGCTGGTCCTGATGTTCGCGAATGAACTTCGTCGCCTCGTCCATGATCACGTAGTGCGAATAGGTGTCACCGTTGCTGTTGCCGTGGTTCCCGGCCAGCGGCATTTCTTCGCTGTTTCGCAGAATGTAAGGCGGATAATACGAGTGCGCGTGAACTTGATCGTAGTAGCCCACAAACACATCGAACCCGTGTTTCTCTGGCACGCCGGTGGATCCACGGCCTCCGCATCCCCATTTTCCAAATCCGCCCGTAGCGTAACCGAGTGGTTTTAACATCGATGCGATCGTTTCCTCGTCCGCTCGTAGCGGTGTTCCGCCGCCATTGGACCGCACCGACGTATGACCGCTGTGCTTTCCTGTCAAGAAACAGCAGCGAGTCGGAGCGCACACCGACGATCCCGCCAACCCTTGAGTGAAACGAATGCCTTCGGCCGCCATGCGGTCGATGTTGGGCGTTTGAATGATCGGGTTGCCCATAAACGAAGGCTCAAAGTAGCCGAGTTCATCAGCCATGATGTAGATCACATTGGGCCGTGTCGTTTGAGCTTCGGCAGCGGCGGCGATCCCAAAAAGGAACACTCCCATCACGCTGAGACAAATTCGGTTTTGCATCAATGGAGCTCGCATGTTGAGTTGGGGAAAGAGGCGGGTGGAGTTGCCGCAAGTAATAAGACGCACCGCGGAAACAGCTCTCCACGATACTCGATCGCCCACCACGATGCCGCTAGACTCACAAATTCGATGGCCCACTCTAGAAATCGAAGCACGGAGCAACAACTCGCCCCCCGCATATGCCAAGTCGCATTTACCAAGTCACCGGCCCAACATGCCAAGATCATCTCTGGTCCAGCTGTGTTGAGGTTTGGTATAGTGGCACTCTCGACACCCACCCCCAAAATCCTTCCTGCAAAGCTCGACCCTACCCATGAAGTCTATTGTCAAAATTGCTTGCGTTTCATTGCTCGGGGCTTCCAGTCTGCTGTTGAGCTCTTTCGCGGTCGCCGGCGATGCCGACTGGCCTCAATGGCGAGGCCCAAACCGTGACGGCCACGCGGCTCCCCAAGCGTTGAAAAAGTCCTGGGAAGACGCTGCCCCCCAACTTCGATGGTCATTCACCAACGCAGGACGCGGCTACTCGGCCGTAGCGGTCGTCGATGGACGGCTCTATACGATGGGAAGTGACAACGAGAAGTGTTACGCAATCTGCTTAAACACAAAGACCGGCGAAAAGATCTGGAAAACCGAAGTCGCTCGCGCCAGCACCGACGAGGATTACAACCACGGCTGGGGTGGCGGACCACGCAGCACGCCGACCGTTGATGGTGATCAAGTTTTTGTGCTTAGCGATATCGGACAACTCGCGGCACTTTCCAAAGCGGATGGCAAAGTCCAATGGACGACCAATTTCGTCAGTGATCACGGTGGCAGCATCCCGAAGTGGGGCTATGCCGAATCACCACTGGTTGACGGGGATCGCGTTGTGGTCACGCCAGGCGAAGCTAACTTTATGATCGCACTGGATCGCAAAACTGGCGAAAAAGTGTGGAGCAGCCAAGGCATCAACGCTCCCGCACAATACGGTTCGATCATCAAAGGCGATGTGGGTGGCAATCCGTTTTACGTGACCGCCAGTAAACCGGGACTGTTTGCGGTGGATACCAAATCGGGAAAGCAAATCTTCAGCGACTCGACCACAGGCAATGACGTCGCCGTGATCCCCACCCCCGTGGTGTCGGAAAACCTGCTGTATCACACCAGCGATTATGGGGCTGGCAACACGCTGCTGAAATTAAAAGCCGATGGCGACAAGATCACTGCCGAATCGGTTTACCACTTGGCTGGCAAATCGATGATGAACCATCACGGCGGCGTGGTGCTGCACGAAGGCGTGATTTACGGATGCACCAAAGCAAACGGCGGGATGTGGATGGCGCAAGACTTGGAGAGCGGCGAAACGCTGTGGGAGCATCGAATGCGCCCCAATCGCAGCGGATCGATTTGCTTTGCCGACGGAATGCTGTATTGCTACAACGACGAAGAGGGATCGGTCGTCTTGGTCGAACCGAATCGCATCGAGTGGAAGCCCAAGGGAACGTTGACGCTGCCACGCGAAACCGAACTGCCACGTGACAAGGGAGCGATCTGGGCGCATCCGGTGGTCGCTGACCAGATGTTGATCATCCGCGACCAGGACTTGATCTTCGCCTTCGACATCGCCCGCTAAAGTGGGATAGGTTTCCCAGCCTGTTATCGCATATAAATTTTTTCGTAGCGAAACTCGCCTAGAGTTTCGGTAACAGCCAGGGTCGCCGAAAGTCTTCGCGACTTTCGCTACTCGGAACAAAGACAGGCTGGAAGCCTATCCCACATTTTACCGCTGATAAATCGGCAGGTAGCCGCGATCCAATTGCAGCATGATCAAGTTGCATGCGGTCACGTAAACCGGATGAATTTGGCCTTCCCAAAAACCGTCCGGTCGCTGTTCGCTAACGATGCGGTCGTACAAGCGATCGCGGAACGTCGTCCATAACTCGTCGCCTTGGCGATACACCACTTGGCTGTAATACAAATACGTGTAGTGCCAATGACCAAAGGCGCGGGTGGAATCGCTGATATCATGCAGTGATTCCTTGGCGTAGGTGAGCATCTCGGGAACATGCTCGCTGTCGTAATCGCCGGCGTTGTAGAGCGCGGCCAATGCAGCGGCGGTAATCGCCGGTCGGCTGCTGCCCTTTTGACGACTGCTATAGCTGATCCCGCCATCGGGGTTTTTGCATTCGTAAATATATTCTTTCGCTTTCGTGATCACCTCGGCGCTGACAGGAATTCCGGCATTGCGGCAACCGCGAAGTCCTTGAACCTGAGTGATCGTGGTCGAGCCTTCGTCAAAATCATTCCCCTCACGAGCCGAGACGTAGCCCCAGCCGCCCGCAGCCGTTTGGGCATTGCCGCTGAACTCCACCGCCTTGGTTAGCACCTCGACCAATTCTTCGCGTCGATCCAGTAACCCTTCTTCGCCGAGCACCTGTGACAAAAACAGCATCGAAAAGCCGTGCCCGTAGGTGTAGCGAGGATCGGACTGAGGATCGCCGATCAAACCATTATCGCGGCTTTTGCTGATCAAATAGTCGGCCGCTCGAGCAATCTCTTTGGCGTACGGCCCCTGCGTCGTTGTCGATCCGCTGCCGATCATCGCGGTCCCCGCCAACGCCGCAAGCGCCGTGGGATAAGCCTGCGTGTTCCACTGTCCGCGAGAGGACTGCGTCCGGCTGAGCCAATTGAGCCCCTTGGTGATCGTGTCGTTCCAGCGTGGATCACGGGCAGCATACGCGGTCCGCGAACTCGCCGCCGTGGATCCGGCAACCGACAGAACCGCAGCAGTACGAAGCCAGTCTCGGCGTGATGTTTTTTGCGTCATAACAATATCGGTGACGTTTTAAGGGTCGAACTCGAGCATCGGCAGTTGCGATTTAGCTCACGTCCTTCATTCTAGCGATTCGGCTCTCAACGACGAACCGCAACCTCAATTATTCGCCGAAACGGAGGCGGGACGAAAGTCTTGGCGACTTTCGCTACGGGGGTGATTAGACAAAAGCGTGCTTTTTAGTCGTCAAAGCAGCTAGGCAGGGGGCTTTCCGTAGATTAGCCGCTAGCGGCTCGTTGATTTAATCGAAAAGCAAATCGCATTGGTGAGCCGAGGGCCGTAAGGCACCGGGTAACGCGTGGAACCCGACCGCTGACGCGCGAGCGGCTCATTAAATCAACAGCTCGCTAGCGCCCAAACGCAACGCTGTGAAGCATTTCTTCGTAGCGAAACTCGCAGAGAGTTTCGGTTTTACTCGCACGGCCGAAAGTCTCTGCGACTTTCGCTACAGTAAATTCGCGTTTTCCTATACGAAAAAATGCTTCACAGCGTTCGCCCAAACGGCTAACGGGATTTCACCCAACGATTCCTGCCTAGCTACTTAGGGGGACGACGAGGCGGTGTAGCCCGCGTTTTTGCTGGCAAACGGGGCAGAAAAAGGTGCTCCGTTGGGCCTGGACGATTCGCCGGATCACACCGTCGTAACAGCGGGGGCAGGGGGCGTCAGCGCGGGCGTAGACCTGATGATGAGCCTGGTAGCCCCCTTCGCCATTGAGTGCATTGCGGTAGGTCCCATCCCCCAAAGTGCTGCCCTCGTACCGAATCGCTTCCTCTAAAACATGACGCATTGCCGATTCAATTCGCTGCCATTGAGCCACGGTCAGCCGATCACAGCGAGTACGAGGATCGATGCCGGCAAAAAACAGCAACTCGGCGGCATACAAATTCCCCACTCCTGCGACCACCGCTTGATCCAGCAACGCGACTTTGATGGCCCGTTGGCTCTTGCCTAATTTCGCCTTCAATTGTTCTGCCGTGATCGAAAGTGCGTCGACGCCCAACTTAGCATCGACAAGCGTTTCGACTTGTTTGGGCGTCAACAAGCGGACTGTTCCCAGACCGCGGCGATCCCAAAATAACAATTGGTCTGCCGCAGGCCCGGTCAACGTGATTCGCAGCCGCAGATGCTCTAGAGTCGGCGGATCCGCCAACAACACCAAACCGGTCATCCGAGGCTCGATCACAATGGTTTGCTGGTCTTCGATCCGCAGCATCACCCGTTTGCCGCGGCGATCGACGTCAACGATATGCTTTCTGCGGAGCCGACGATCAAACGCATCAATTCGCGGCGTCATCAAAATCGGTTTGCGTTCGCACGGCGGCCGGATCACCGCATCGATCCGGCTGCCGACAATCGGCAACACCCCCGGCGCATGGTTTCGACTTCGGGTAGTTCAGGCACAGATTCTCTTTTGACGCGTGATCGCTGCATTGACCATCGATTGACCTCGGGCGACAATCTTAACGAAAACTGATTGCTAATTTGAGAGCCCCCGCTCGAAGATCCCGTTCAAAGATCCTGTTTAGAGACCCAATATGAGCCTGGAAGAAGCCGCAGCCCCCCACGCCACCGCGTCGGTTCCCGATATTCGCGGGCGTTTTGGTGATTTCGGCGGACGCTTTGTTCCTGAAACGCTGACCCGTGCGTTGGATCAACTCGCCGAAGAGTACGACAAAGCCAAGAAAGATCCCGAGTTTCAACGCGAATTGACATCGCTGCTAAAAACGTTCGTCGGTCGCCCCAGCCCCCTCTATCACGCTAAACGACTGACCAAGTCGGTCGGCGGTGCCCAAATCTGGCTCAAAACGCGAAGATCTAAACCACACCGGTGCTCACAAGATTAACAACACGATTGGCCAAGCCCTGCTGACGCTGCGGATGGGCAAAAACGCGGGTGATCGCCGAAACCGGAGCGGGCCAACATGGCGTCGCCAGCGCCACCGCATGCGCCCACTTTGGTTTGCCGTGTACCGTCTATATGGGCAGCGAAGATATTCGCCGGCAAAAACCGAACGTGTTCAGCATGAAGCTGCTCGGTGCCGAAATCTGTCCTGTCGAAAGTGGTTCCAAGACGCTTCGTGACGCCGTTAACGAAGCGATGCGAGATTGGATGGCATCGGTCGAAAACACGCATTACATCATCGGCAGTGTCATCGGACCGCACCCGTTTCCGATGATGGTACGCGATTTCCAATCGGTGATCGGCCGCGAAACGCGTGAACAATGTCGCGATTCGTTTGAGCGACTGCCTGATTGCGTCGTCGCCTGTGTCGGCGGCGGCAGCAACGCAGCAGGGATGTTTTATCCGTTTGTCGAAGACGACGGCGTTCGCATGGTCGGTGTCGAAGCCGGCGGACGCGGCACCGCGCCTGGCGACCACGCGTCCCCGTTGACCTATGGCAGCCCAGGTGTCCTGCACGGCAGCTTCAGTTACGTCATGCAAGACGACGATGGTCAAACCTGCGACGTTCATTCGATGAGTGCCGGTTTGGATTACCCCGGTGTCGGTCCCGAGCATAGCTATTGGAAAGACACCAAGCGAGTCGACTATCTGGAATGCACCGACGATGCTGCGATGAAAGCGTTTGACCAATTGGCCCGCACTGAAGGGATCATCGCCGCACTCGAATCGAGCCACGCCGTCGCTAGAGCGATGACGTTGGCGGCCGAAATGAAACCCGACCAACATCTCGTCGTCTGTTTGTCCGGCCGCGGTGACAAAGACGCCATGGAAATCGCCCGTCTCCGCGGCGAAACCTGGTAACCCGCTTCGTTTCCCTAGACTTTCAGCGAGATTCCTGATGTTAAAACTGACTTGGCTATCCCACGCTAGCTGGTTGATTGAAACCGACGAAAATCGCATCCTGCTGGATCCTTTTTTCAGCGACAATCCCGCAGCTCAATCGTCGGCCGATGACCACCGCGACATCAGCCATATTCTGGTTTCTCATGGCCACTTTGATCATGTTGCCGATGTGGCTGCGATTGCCAATCGCGACGACAGTACCGTGGTGGCGATTTTCGAGATCGCCCAGTGGTTTGCGGAAAAGCACCAAGTGCAATCCACAGTGGGGATGAATTTGGGCGGCAAAACACAGCTGCCGTTTGGCACCGTAAAAATGGTGCCGGCACTGCATAGCAGCCAATTGCCCGACGGATCGTACGGCGGCAATCCTGCAGGTTTCGTGCTGGAAATCGATGGCAAACGCATCTACTTTGCCTGCGATACCGCGTTGTTTACCGACATGCGATTGTATGCACACCAAGTCGATGTCGCGGTGCTACCGATCGGAGACCTGTTTACGATGGGCATCGACGACAGCATCGAAGCCACGATCTTGATCGAGCCGAAATGTGTGCTGCCGACGCACTACAACACCTGGCCTCCGATTGAACAAGATGCCGAAGAGTGGGCGAAACGCATCAGCAGCGAAACCGATGCGATCCCCGTGGTGTTGGCAGTGGGCGAGAGTTTTACGGTGTAAGCACCTCCGCATAACGGATTGGGCTTAGCGTAGCCTAGGCTTCCAGCCTGGGTTCGATGAAGTCCCCAGGCTGGAAGCCTAGGCTACGTTTTGCAGCTTCGCCGCTCTGAGAAATTATGCCGAAAGACTTCTGTCGAGGTGCTTAATGCTGCGTTACAGCTAGGAATTAGGGTCCGCTACCTGAAAACGCAAAGATCGCGGAGCGATCAGCGACATTATTCCGAGGAGGCTTCTTTCTCGCGAACTTGGACGTCATCGCCAACCACTCTGACTTCGAAGCAATCGACTTTCACTCGCGGGTTATCCTCCCACGTTCCATCGTGAATACAGAATCGCCATGCGTGCCAGGGGCAAGTCACCACGTCGGTTTCCGGATCGACATGACCTTCGGCCAACGAGGCACCCATGTGGGGACAAAGGTCGTCAATCGCGTACCACTCGTCTCCTTTACGAAAGACCGCAACCATCCGGTTATCCACCGGAACTGCTCGTCCGACACCTTCTTCAAAATCACTGACCTTGCCCACCGTTTCAAAATCGCTCACGCAAATATCCTCATATTTTGTTATGGTTTTAAATTGAGCCCGATAATCCGCTTTTCGATATGGCATCTACTTTAACGATGAAGCAGCGATCCCCCTACCTGACAACCATTGGAATTCAGCGACCATGATCAATCAAAAGCGCCGCCGATTACTAGAGTCCCGGGTGTGGCCGCATGTTCAGACACCTGCCCAGTACGTTGGGGGGGAACGCAACATTGTCGTCAAGGATCACCAGCAATTGCGAGGCCGATTGTGTCTGGGGTTTCCCGATGCCTACACGATCGGAATGAGCCATCATGGGCTGCAAGTCCTGTATTCGTTGATGAATCGCCGCGATGATTGGTGCGCCGAACGCGTTTTTACGCCGTGGCCGGACATGGAGGCGCTGCTGCGAAAACACGAAATCCCGCTCTATTCGCTCGAAACCTTCACCGCACTTTCCGATTTCGACGTGATCGGGCTGAGTCTGCAGTACGAAATCAGCTCGCCCAATGTGCTGACGATGATCGATTTGGGCGGAATTCCGCTCGAATCGGTCGATCGCACGATGGCCGACCCGCTATTGGTCGCCGGCGGCCCTTGCTGCCAAAACCCTGAACCGATGGCCGACTATTTTGATGTCATGATCATGGGTGATGGCGAACCGGCGTTGCCCGAGATCTGTGACCTGTGGGTTGAACTACGTCAGCGGTATCGCCGCGACGATGGTACGTTCGCCAGCGGAGCCGAAGGACGCGAGCAGCGTGAAGAAGCGGTTGCCGAAATCGCCAAGAAACTCGCGTACGCCTATGTGCCGCGATTCTACCAACCCGAATACGAAAACAACCGCATCGTTTCGCTCTCTCGCACCCGAGACGACGTCCCTGCGACGATCGCCCCCAGCGTGATCAGCGATCTCGATGGCATCCCGCTGCCCACCTCGCCGATCGTCCCCTATATCGATTGTGTGCATGACCGAATCGCACTCGAGATCATGCGTGGCTGTCCCCATCTGTGCCGGTTCTGTCAAAGCACCGTGATCAAACGTCCGCTGCGAATCCGCGAAGTTGATACGATTGTCGACGCGGCGATCGAGAGCTATCGCAATACCGGCTACAACGAAATCAGTGTGCTATCGCTCTCCAGTAGCGACTACCCTCACTTCGCACCGCTAATTAACCGACTGCACGAGGTATTTCGGCCACTGGGGGTGAACATCAGCGTGCCAAGTTTACGAGTGAACGATCAACTTCGCACGTTGCCGCAATTGATCGGCAATGATCGACGCAGCTCGCTAACGCTGGCACCCGAAGTGGCGCGTGATGACATGCGAGAACAGATCCGCAAAAAGATCAAGAACAGCGATCTGATCGAAGGTTGCCGCGTCGCGTTCCAAAACAACTACGAAAGTGTCAAGCTGTACTTCATGTGTGGTTTACCGGGCGAACGCCCCGTTGACCTGGATGGCATCGTCGATTTGGCCGAAGAGATCGCCACGGTGGGTAAACAGGTCAAAGGCCGCTACCCCCGCGTGACGGCGTCGGTTTCCAACTTTGTTCCTAAGGCTCATACGCCGTACCAGTGGAACGGGATGCAGCGCCGCGAGTATTTCAAATGGGCTCACAAGTATCTGTGGAGTCGTCGCAAGATCCGAAGCATCAACATTAAATGCCACGACATCGAAACCAGTTTGCTCGAAGGCGTGCTCAGCCGCGGTGATCGCCGCACTGGCAAGGTGGTCCGTTTGGCATGGGAGCGTGGCGCCCGGATGGACGGATGGACCGAGTACCTTGATCCCGAACGTTGGTGGACCGCGATCGAGGACGCGGGACTCGATGTCGAGCGGCAAGTCCATGACAAGTACGAATTGATGGACAAATTGCCGTGGGACCACGTCAACGTCAAATTCGGCCGTGCGTATCTCGAGAAAGAGCAGGGCAGGGCAACGGTGCAATTGGCCGCCATGGCCGACGCCACGTAGGGGCGATGCTTGTCAAATATTCTTGGTGGCGTAATTCTTACGTTACCTCTCCACCAACTTCGTCGGTGGAGAGGTAACTGCGGTATAGGCCGAAAAAAAAACCACCCGAATATTTAACGTTGATTTCTAACATATCGTAGCCCACCTCATCTCCCTTCGGATAACTCAACCGAATTACTCCGTCACCCGCTCGACTTGCAAGTCCTTGAACCGGACCACGTCATTAAGATCCCATTGCTGGACCGCCGAACAAATCACCACCATTGTGTGAATGTCCTCCGGCACTGTGACCTTTGCGTGAATCGCTCGCCACGACTCGGGTGCCCCGTCCTCGGGAAACGAAACCACGTCGTGCAGGTTTGATTCCAGCCACTTGCCGTCGGCCGTTTTGAACCGGACTGCCAGACTCGTTAGAGCACGACCGGTTTGCTGGACGCGGACCGAGATGCGGAATTGCTGTGTGGGCTCGACCGCCACTGTCGCCAGTCCCGCGGCTTCTGCGGCACCACGGATCACCACAACATCTTCGCTGACGTTGACGTCACCCGAGGGCGTCCGTGCGTTCGGGCCGGTGTCCAGCCAAGTCGACCACTCCAGCGAAACATCGTTTCGCGTCGCGGCTCGGCGATCCAGCGATGTCAACGGTTGCAGCTTTGCAACGGGTCGCGTTCCCGTTGCCTCAACCACCTGTTTCAGCACCGTATCACAGCCGGGAATCAAAGTCTGCCACTCGGGATAGACGTCGCGATTATGCCACAGCGCCGTATCGCCTGGTTCAGGCCACCAGCGTCCATGCTCGCCGTAAATCCACACCAAACCGTCACCATGGTCGATCGCCGCAGCAAGATTGCGACGGAATAACGCCAAACGATCGGGGTTGTCGGGTTCCAAGGTATAACGTCCAGCCAGTTCCGGGTGAATCGCATCCATATAAACCGGAAAGGCAACTTTCAATTGTTTTGCATACTTCTCACGATTCTCTGGCGACACTAACTGCACACCGCGGCGACGAACATCGTCCGCTTCTTGTGCAAAATCGTTAGCCGACTTGTGCCAATACGCATACTCACATCCGTCGTAAAGAGTCACGCTTGGCGGCAATGCATCAAGCCAACCGTCCAAGAACGCCGGCAACAACCCATACGAATGTCCTGCCAAACACCACGCTTCATCCGAGCGCCCGACCGGCGAGGGGCCGCGATAGCGGTGATCGCGAATCAGGTAGCTCATCAGGAAATAGCTCACCAATTCCAAATCAGGAAACTCGTCGGTGATCGCCGTCATCACTTCGCGACCGCGTTTTCGGGCCGCAGCACAATACTCTTCGAACGGATGGTCGATGGCAGCTTCCTGACGCGAATATTGAAATTGGCGAAAGGGTTCGCTGTACGGTTCCGGATCAAACAACAACCCTCGCAACTTTCCGCGTTTGGCGATCCGTGCCGCGATACGCCAATGATCGACAATCGCGGCCCAGCCCTCGTCGTCAAGCCAATCGACGTCGCCGGGGTTCGCTTTGACCACCAGATACGAGGAGGTCAATTTGCCGACATCGGTGTTGATCAGTGGCTCAACGCCAGCATCAAACGTCAACGACGACCAATCATCGCGACTGTGGGCGGACCAAAACGGATGAGGCATCCCCGCGTCGGGGCGAATATCCAAGACCGCGCCACTGAACACAGTCGATTGCATCCGGGATACATCCCGAGCAAATTGAGTGGTCGTCGGTGCATTCCATCCGCAAGTGATAATGCGAGGTGGATCGGCAAATAAAATCGACGCACTCAGGCACCCCCAAAGGCAGCTTCCGATGCAGAACAATGGCCAATGTGGAAACATCAGTTTTCCGATTTCACACGAGCGAAACGAGGGACACGATCGGGATATCCTAGCGTATTCCACGTCGGGATTGAGAATTCGTTATTAAATTTTCAATCGAAGGAATGCTCGGTCTGCGAAGTAAACGACAACCAGCTGGCAACGAGTATTGAGGATGAACGTGAACACGCGGCTCGATACCGATCGAAAACAGTACGAACAACTCAAGGCGATCCTGACCAACTGCATCCGCCGAGGCTGGCGTTCACAGAACCGCGAGTCTTTGCCGGCATTTCGCGAACACTTGCGAGGCCGCATCGGCTATATCGGACAAACCAACACGGGGCGGCTTGAAAAGCTGACGCGAATTGTTTGACCAAATCGACTGGTCGTAACAAGAATCAGCTTGGCTTTTGGTCATTTAGACGTGACGTCCAACCGAAATTATCTCTCATACCTCCATCTCGCAGTCGAGTCGTCCAGATACTTTGATTTTGACACCACCGTTCTCGGAATGCGTATCCGTGTCCTAAATGAAATCTCTACTAAAGTCGACGGTGTCCCCTGAGTGTTCCACCTCTTCAATGTCACTTTGCGAGAGACGCTCACGAATGCTTGGAGCAATGCGATTTCACGCTCAGCCGCCTTGGCGGCCTCCGTCTCCTATTGGATTTTCGTCATCGTTTCCAGTGTCGGCTGTCCCTCCAGTGTCCGGCGGCGCCGCCGAGGGGAAGGTTCCGTAGGGCGGGACGACGGAGGAGAATGGGGTTTCATTGGAAAACACTTGTCTGGCCGATCCGTCGATGGGAAAGCTTGGTACCGCATACCCATTCGTGCAAGGAAGTGGGGGATGCGGCACGCAGCGATTGTAGTGCAATGATTGACATACCCAGGGATGCCAATCCACTCGCGGGGGACATTGATTGACGGGGTTACATCGAAACAATCGACAGCGGTGAAACAATCCTCCTGCGGCGGCAATGGAAGGTGCACTTACAATCGCAAAGAAGAGGAACAGGGCGGCAACGATTTGACGGCTCATTTAGTCGGTCCTTGAACGTCCAGATCTGGTTTTGGCAGCATGCCCAAAAGTGTCGTTTTCCAATGCTCAGCGTCGGCTTCATCACAGTTGGAACCAATTTTAGCGTTAATCGTAATCACAGCACCTGGCTTTCCAGAAATGAGAAAATCGGCAGACCCATCGGACGATTCGCCAGTATGAAGTAACGCGGTTCCGCCGCCACCTTTTTGAAGCAACAGTTTGTCCCCCGCCGAAGTGGTCGTTGTTCGTGCGTCATTCCACTTTGGTTTGTAGTAGTGGCCCTGGCTGTGCACATCCCTCCACTTGAGCTTTCCCGCACGCTGCTTGAGGTCAATCACGTCGCCAGGAGCCATCTCGGGAATATCCGATAACGAAGCATGTACTATCGCATATGAAAGCTCCACAGGCCTACGGCTGTCGTTTGTTACCTCATAGGTAAAAGTGACGCGGTAAACACGATTGTCTCCAGCCCCAGCGATCGCCAAATCGACGACCTTTAACGAATGCGATATTTTAAGTCGTGTGCTCTCCGCAACGCCCAGTTCGATATCGTCCAGCTGTCGTCGAATACGTCGCTCCGTCGCTTCAAAGCTGAGGTACAGAAAAATCGTCCACAAACCAATCGCAACCGTCGCCCCGATTTGGATCAGCGCAACAACCGCAGTTAACCACTCCAATCGTGGTGGCGAAGATTTGCGTGGTGGTATCATTTTCGCGTATGAGTGGATAGCCATCGACTCGTTGCTCCCGCAGTCAGCAGATGCAACACAGCAGCATCAATGAATTGGTGACCAACCTGTACTAAGCTGTGTCGCTATCCATCCCAAAACGCAACTCAGAACAACTCCAAAGTCCTCACTTGTTCGACCATAATTCTATCTGCGTGCCGTGATGCACCCAGTGTACGAAAGTTACGTCTACCTGTGTCGACTCTCGCTGAATAGCTAGCCAATGCCAGTTAGGCTTCCGTTAACAGGGATCCTCCTATTACGCCCCGTCCCCTGTTGAAACTTACACAGTTAAAATGGCAACTCCTACGTTAGACAGTTGGTAGTCAACCAGAACGATTGCGAAGACAAATTTGTCTCAACGCAGTCGATCGAAAAAACGATTGAAAGAAAAATCGGAGAGGCGGTGAGATGCGAGAATGACAGTCGCGACTCGAGCATGGCATTTTTTCGTTTCCATGTTTCTGTCGTATCTCGGTTTGGGTGTCACCGCACGGTTCAGTGAAATGCTCCTTGAAAGCCTATGCAAGCGGGAGGCTAAAAAACTGAAGGTCAAAAAATGGGGGAAGACCGATGAGATTCGTTTGCTGACATGGCTGCGTTTCACATCGACGCGTTGCCACATCCATCTAAGCTTGTCTCGGCGGAATCCACGAATTATGCCGTTGTGAGCGGCGGGACAAACTTGTAGCGATTCTCCCAAAGGGGTGTTGCCCGTTTCCTGTGAACGAAAACATTGCAACCCATTGCGACAGCTGGATTCCTAATCTTAATCCTAATCTTCTCCGATCCTGTCCTATCCAGCGCGGCTGCGCTGTCGGGATTAAGATTAAGAATTTCTTGCCTGGTCGTCTCTACAGACTTTATTTTAGTTCGGCAGGCGGGAGCCTGCGGTGCAGAGTGTTACCAGGCGGGAGTCTGGGAACGAGGGGGGGAGTCAGGGCGATTCGCCGTGGGTGTCGGGTTCGATGTGGACGTGGACGTCGCGGACTCGCGGCATTTCGATTAGCAACATGTCTTTGACATCGTGACCAATTCGGTGACCTTCTTGGACTGACATCTCGCCGGGAACCTGCACGTGGATCTCGACAAAAAACTCGAGTCCACTTTTGCGGACCCTCAACTTCTCGACATTCGACACACCCGCGACCGCTTCGGCGACGCGGCGGGCACGCGCCACCGTTGCCTCGTCCGCCTGTTGATCCATCATCTCGCGGGCGGTACTGGTGAAAATCCGGATCCCGGTGATCACTAACATGCCACAAACGCACAACGCGGCGATCGGGTCGATGTAGGGTCCCCAATCCCCTAAGTATGGAGAGACCAACAATGAAACCGCGACGGCCGCCGATCCAAGCGCGTCACTGCGATGATCCCAGGCAGTCGCTCGCAGCGCCGATGAATCCAACCGCGTGGCCACTCGGGCGGTAAACCGATACGTCACTTCTTTGATCAAGGCACAAACCGCTGCAATCCCACCGGCCAACAATCCGGGGACTCGCAACTCACCGCCAAATCGCTTTGCCGTTTCGATCGCCAATAGCGCCGCACTAAACGCGACAAGCAGCGCGACACATAAACCGGCAATCGATTCGGCTTTGGTGTGACCGTAGGGATGATCGTCGTCCTCTTCTCGCTGAGCAACGCTTAGCGCCCCGCGTACCGCCAGCGCGCTGGCGACATCGCCGATCGAATTGACAGCGTCGGCAATCAGCGCGGCCGAACCGGTCACGATCCCGCCCGTCATTTTTGCGATGACCAAGACGACATTCACGCCTAATCCCCAAACGGCCGCGCGTCCCGCATCCACGTAAACACGTTGACGCAATGCAATGGTCGCTTCGTCTCGAGGGGGGGTGATCGACAAGGGCGAGGACTCGCAGGTAGGAGGACGTTCGACACATTCGATGAACGCCGGTTTTCAAGCTTATCGTAGCGTCAAACGATTCCAATTGAACCGGGGCAATTTCTTGATTCATCCCCCCACAGCGGCGAACCGTGACCTACGTTTTTGCAACGTGTGTCCGCATTTTCTGTCCCGTGCCTGTCCAAATCGTTGCCTGCGAAAACGAAGCCATGAGCCAATCTCTCATTCAGACCGCAAAACCGGAACAAACCGGATTGTCGACCCTTTGGTTCGCGGCGACGACGCTGCTTGGCGCGTTTTTGGTTTTCCAAGTCCAACCGGTGATCAGCAAATGTGTGCTGCCGTGGTTCGGAGGCACGCCCGCAGTCTGGACCACCTGCATGCTGTTTTTTCAGCTACTGCTGTTTGCCGGTTATTTGTATGCCCACGTACTAAAAAGCTATTTTAAACCGGCGGTTCAAGGTGCGATCCATTTGCTGCTGCTGAGCGCCGCGGCGTTGAGTTTGCCAATCGAACCGTCGGACGCCTGGAAACCATCGGGTGCGGAATCACCGACACTCTATTTGCTGTGGATGTTGCTATGTCACGTCGGGCTGCCCTATTTTGTGCTCTCTAGCACTGGGCCACTGATCCAAGCATGGCTTAGCTATCAAGATTCAAGCGACAAGATTTACCGGCTCTACGCACTTTCGAATGCTGGTTCACTGTTGGCACTTCTGAGCTATCCTTTTGCGGTCGAACCGTTCTTGTCGGTATCGCATCAATCGGTGGTGTGGTCGCTGATGTTTTGTGGTTTCGTCTTGATCCAAAGCGTGGTTGCGATTCGGCTGTTCCGCGTCGTCGATCGTGGCGAGAAACACATCACAGCATCCGCGCCCGCGTCTAACACTCGGACACAAATCCCGTGGCAACATCGTCTGGCTTGGGTGGCGCTGCCCGCATTTGCATCGACGTTCTTGCTTGTCGTCACGAATCATGTCTGCCAAGACGTTGCCGTGATCCCGTTTTTGTGGGTGCTGCCACTGAGTTTGTACCTACTCAGCTTTATCATCTGCTTTGATTCGCCACAGTGGTACAAACCAAAATGGATTGCGTTAGTCAGTATCTTGGCGATCGCAGCGCTCCGCAACAAATATTTGCTGCCCTTCTCGTTTCAACTGCTGACCGAAGCCGGCTGTTATATGGTGCTGTTATTGGGCGTGTGCTTGTTGTGTCATGGCGAGGTCGCTCGCGTGAAGCCCGCGGCGCGGTGGTTGACTCAGTACTATGCGTTACTTTCGGCGGGCGGTGCGATCGGCGGTTTGATTGTCGCAGTCGCTTGCCCGTTGCTGTTCAACAATTTCACCGAACTTCCGCTGGCGTTGTCAGTTGCTTCGGCGCTATCCGTCGTGATCTTTTTTGCCAGTCGAGGTTGGCGGTTGGCCGACTACGACTGGAACGCCGCTCGACGAGTCAAGATCGCAGTGGCTGTCGTGATGGCGCTGCCGATCATTGACCTGTCGATGAAAGGCCACGCTTCGGCAATCGCATCGGACCGCAACTTTTTCGGAGTTTTGCGAGTGCATCGCGACGAGGAGGGAACCCATTTGGTCCATGGTCGCACGATTCATGGCATGCAGCGACCGGGCGACGCGTCGTCGCAGCCGACCGCCTACTACTATTACGACAGCGGTGTCGGTCGCGTGATCTCGGTGCTGCAAGAACGTTCGCCGTCGATCAAAACCAGCGTGATCGGTTTGGGCTGTGGCGTGCTTGCAAGCTACGGACGTGCGGAGGACGAATTCGACATGATCGAAATCAATCCTGCGATCCAGCGAATCGCTAGCGAACATTTTACGTTTATGAGCGATTGTCCATCGACAATTCGGCACCATCTCGGCGATGGCCGGTTGGTGATGGAACGGATGCACGACCATCGTTTCGACCTGATCGTGTTGGATGCGTTCAGCAGCGATGCCATTCCCGCGCATCTTCTAACAACCGAAGCGTTTGATTTGTATCGCACCCGGCTGGCGGCCGCAGGGGTGTTTGCCGTGCATGTATCCAACAACCATCTCGATCTTGTGCCACTGGTTCACCGGTTGGCGAAGCACGCATCGCTGGAAAGCCGGGTCGTTTACGGGATCGGCGACGATGCGATCAGCGTGCGAAATTCCAGCTGGGTCGTTTTGGCGGATGCCGACAACCCGATCTGGGACCATCCGGCGATGGAAACGGCTCGGCCAGCAACGCCGGAGCAACTTCGCGACGCGCCGTTGTGGACCGATCAGCACCACAATTTGGTTAGCGTACTGAATTTGTGGTAAGCACCTCGCCAGCAGTTTCCCGACCTGACTTTCAGACGACAAAACGTAGCCTAGGCTTCCAGCCTGGAGCCCGCAGCAACCCAGGCTGGAAGCCTAGGCTACGCTAAAGGCCAACGATTTTTTGCGGCAGTGCGTAGTTGCCCGCAAAACTTTTGAGTGTGCAACTTGAGGGTTTGAAAAAAATTTTCTCGATCTTTTCTGGATTGGCTCAAGAAGTCGGAAAAACCGGTATTGCCCGTTGTTTCACGGGTTTGCTAACTTCCGCAGCGTCCCTGGGATTCAATTTGTGCACCGCACGGTGATCAAATTGACTGAAGTTGTCGCGGTCGATGGACGATGAAACAAATGTTTCCGCCCGATTCGCGCTGACGAAAGTCTCTTTTCGCTACGACGGATTGCATCCTGGGACAAGGATAGCGGCGCTGACGACCGAAGCGGAAACGGTCAAAATCGAGTGATCTCAAGGAAGATTTCGCTGGATAGGCCCGGTCAATTCACGCGCTTTCGCATCCATTGAACTAACCCACGGCGACTCATCACTGAGTTACGGGTGGTTTGATGGGAGTCACCAGTCCCAAACGGGAGCAATCAGATTATGCAAATTTTTGGCCCTTTTCGTATGTCCGCCTCGCAAAACGCAGGTGGGGCACAACGAACCCAATCCCCGACCCCCAATCTAGCGACGCCGAAGCAATCCGCAGCTCCTGTGGATCAGCTCGACATCAGCAGTGCGGCGTCGGGTGTGAACCGGCTCGAGGGTGCGATCGCCGGTGGCGGTGAAATCCGCGTCGACCGTGTCGCCGACCTGCGTCGCCAAATCGCCAGCGGCAACTATGACACGCCTGAGAAGATGGACGCCGCCTTGGAGCGGATGCTCGACCAATTCGCATAGCGAACTGACACTCGCACGACCGATCACGACTCGGTTTTCACCGATTCGGCGTGGTCAAAGTCGAAAATTTGCGGTAAGACAGTGTTAGGGCATTCAAACAGCTCGCGAAATTGGTGTACTCTTTGACGGAGGATCACCGCGAGCTGTTTCCTCCGTTCGGACGGCGAAATTCGCCCCGCAATGCACCGACGCTACCGACAATACTTTTCAACGTGTCTGACTCATCATCTCCTTCGCTTCAACCGATCGACGTTTCGCTTACCCCTCAAGAGCGTTTTGAGGAGTATTTGCAAACGCGTGGGCTTCGACAAACCAGCCAACGCAAAACGTTGGTGGATCAAGTCTTTAGCCATCACGACCATTTCGATGCCGACGAACTGATTGACCGCTTGCCTCGCAAAGGGGCCAAGAACTATGTCAGCAGCGCGACGGTCTATCGAACGCTGCGTGAATTTGTCGACGCCGGGCTGCTGAAAAGCTTCCAGCTCGAAGGACGTACGGTCTACGAACACGATTACGGTTATCCTCAGCACGACCATCTGTACTGTACGCGTTGCCGTGAGCTGTTCGAATTTCAGAGCGAGCCGCTCACCAAGCTGCTCGACGAAATCGGCGTCGAACATGGATTCCGCATCTCGGGTCACCGCATGATCATCCACGGGGTGTGTCGCGAATGCAGCAAGAGCCGCCGCAAAAAGCGAAAGCAAGATTTGGTTTAGTAGGCGAGTTGTAGGCTGGATCCAGGACGCGGGATCATGCCGTTTGCTTGATCCGGGCTACCCCAAAATGCGCAACTTCAAAACTTATGCTTTGGGTGGTGATTCACCTTGGCGTTATGATCGCGGAGTGATCAACGACTATTCGTCGCTGGGGTCGCACTCGCGGAGCTGCTTCAAGATGGCGGCGAAGACCATTTCATTGGCATCAAAGTCGCGACTTTCGGATTGGATCTGAATCACAAATCGCTGTCCGGCGATCCGCGTCACGATCGTTCGCAGCATGACGAGCAGATCGAGATAATAGAATTTCAGATCGACTGCCAAACCATTGTCAAAGAACTGATCGATGGGCAGGATCTCGGATTCCACCTCGTTGTACTCGGCAATGATGGCATCACGAATTTCGTCGACCAGCTGCTCGTCCAAATTCTGGCTTTGGTCCCGGACAATCGAACAGAACCCGCCGCTAGGCAACTGCAGCGTTGCACTGTTGCCCGCTTCTTCTTCGTCGACCACGGACGTCCAGTTATCGGGATACAGGAAACGCAGTCCGAATTCGTCAAAAGTTGCTGGCATTTTCTCGTTTTGAATTTGCGTGATGGCCGAGGACCGTGATGGTTAAGGACAACCCCCGCCACGGGAAGGACGGCGGTGGTCCATTAGAAGGATGATCATTCGAAAAGGGGACGCTGCCAAGAAAGGGCGGCCGACGTGGTCCCGCATTGTCGATCTTTACATTGCTTTTATCAGGGAAATCTTGCTAGAAGAAGTAAAGAACGTTCTTTTCCCAGATTGATCCGCCTGAAATGAAATCGAATTTCGCCCTTATGATACTGATGATAGCGGTGTTGGCGTTAGCCGGCTGCCGCTCGATTCGGCGGATTGGCGAAAGTCGGCAATCGATTGCGGCTCGGCGGCTTTCGGGGCAGGGTTTCAAAGCCATGCACAACAACAAGTGGGATGTCGCCGAAACGCTGTTCAGTGACGCTTTGGAGGTTTCCAGTGCCGACGACCGCGCCCACTGGGGGCTGGCGGAATCACTTTGGCAACGAGGCGAGCATGACGCCGCGATCGAGCATATGGAGCAAGCGGTCCGGCTGAGCGCCAGCGACCCCAAACGCGTCCAGCGACTCGGCCGAATGTATCTCGAAGTGGGCCGCGACCAAGAGGCTCAGCAGCAAAGTCTTGCCGCCCTCGCGACGGCCCGAAGCTCGGCGGACGTGTGGGCGTTGCGAGGCGATTGCTTGCTCGCCGCAGGCCATCTACCCGAGGCGCTGGCGGCGTATCATCGCGCGTTGGCACTGCAACCTGATTTCCCCGAAGTCCAACTGCAAGCGGCGGAAATCTATCACCAAGAACATCGCTATGGACGACTCTTAGCGACACTTGATCGGCTGCAGGACGGCATGGGAACCGATGCCACCCCGGCTCGAGCCGATGTGCTGCAGGGGATTGCGATGCGGCAACTCGGCCGTAGCGACGAAGCTCAGAAATGTTTCGTGCGTGCGACCGAGAAAGACCCTAACGACTCGGCGGCGCGACTTGAACTCGCCACGCTGCTGTTGGACGAGGGCAACGTCGAAGCCGCCAAAGAATCGCTTGCAATGGCGTTGCGGCTGAACCCGAATCTGGTCGGCCCCAATGCTCTCGGCGGCGAATCCAATTGGGCGAACGAGGTCAAGAAACAACAAGAGCGGCTGGCCAACGAACAGCATGGATTCGACATGCCGGCGAGTCTGCGATAGCGTATTCGCCGTTTGCGATGTCCCGGGTCATTGAGTCGCCTGCATATTCGAAGGACGCGTTATGCCGATGGTAACGGTTGTTCCGCGGGGTTGGGGCTGACTACGTTCAGCAAAAACGAGAAACCCAACGGAAAAGATCACCGAACACCGCGTCAAGCGATTTTGCAAGGTAGGCTTTTAACGGATTACCACGCTCATCCAGTTAAGAGTGAATTGATGCAACAATCGAACGTACCTACGAACTATCTGCCCGCGGTAACTCCGGAAAACTTTTCGGTGTCGAGCCAACCTGCGTCGGCTTCCGATGCGTTTGTCGATCGTCGCGCCAAAGACGCGGCCAAGCCACGTGGGGAACGTCGTCAATTCGGCAGCTCGCACAGTGGGCTATCCGAAGAGGGACGTCAACTCGCGATCGCGATTGACCAATACAAATTGGAACATCACCGACGCTACATCACCTGTGACGAAATGTTGATGGTGATTGGAACGCTCGGTTATTCCAAATAAGCCTGAGCAGAAGAAACTATTTGATCAACGGCTGCAGCAATTGCCGGCGAGTGACGACGGATCGCATATCACCATGATCATCAAACAAGACTGCCACATCGCTTGCGGCATCATACAGTCGTAGCAATATCCGCAGATGTCGATCGGTGGTTCGTCCTCGAATCACAGGTTTGATATCGAGCCGCGGATTGGCAACACACAAGTCGGCGTAACGCAAGAAGCCGATAATTCGCCCACCACGCTGGACAAGCACAATCGGATGGTTGCGACGTCGAGCTTGCTGTTTTGCTTCGGAAATATTGACTGGCGCCTGCACGATCGCTAATCGCTGTGGAGGCACCCCATAGGAAACGGCAGGCTGATTGCCGACCTCGAACAGATTTTGCGCCAACACACGCTGACCAGCCGCCAGGATACCGGCCTCGTGACCGTCTCGTAGAACCTGATCCAATTCACCGCGAGCCATCGTCAATCGCACGCGAAACGGAGTCTCGCCGGTCAGCAACCGCAGCGCATTGCCGAGCAAGCCCAACAGGATCGTGACTGGCGCAAACAACAGCGTGGCAATCAGCAGGGCAGGGCGGGTCGCTCGCAGCAAACGATAGGGGGCGTGAAAGAACAGGTACTTTGGCAACAGTTCGCCGAGCACAAACACGACGGGTGTCATCAACACAGGACCGATCAGTTCCGCACTGGTGTCCACGCCGAACAAAATCAAGGCTGCCATCACGATCGCCAAACTCACCAAATAGTTGGCGATATTGTTTCCGACCAACATCGTTGCCACGAAGATCGCAGGATGATTTAGCAGCCAAACCACTCCTCGCGCCATCCGTGAACCACTGAGCCCGTCGAGCACCAAACGGGTTCGAGAAACACGGTACAGCCCCGTTTCGCTGCCACTAAAAAACGCGCTTAGTAGCAAGCCCACGGCAAAGATCAAAATCGCGATCATCATGACGGCGTCTCCGCTGAATCGGGACGTTCTTCGATCACACGGACATCGATCCAGACGGCATCGTCTTTTTCTTCGACCACTTCGAGCGTGTAGCGATCCAACGGAGCACGATCTCCAACGCGTGGCAGCCGCTCGTTATGGCGTTGGATCAACCCCGCCACCGTCGTCACCCCTTCTTCGATCGTTTCGATCCCCAATCGCTTGGCGAGTGCACGGGCGCTGGCGGATCCGTGAACTCGATAGTGATCCTCGTGCAGCATCTGCATGGTGGCTTCGCCAATCGCATCCATTTGGCGATCGTGCCGCGAGGCAAAGACATATTGCAGGATATCGTCAATCGTGATTGCCCCAATGGCTTCGCCGAACTCGTTTACCACCACGGCAACGCTGCGGTCGTCATCGTTCAGTTGATCGAGCACCTGGGACACGCGAGCCGACCAGGGGACATAGATCACCGGTTCCATCGCATCGGCGATGTCGTCGATTTGGCTGGGCCGCAACAAGCGAACACTGATCGCCGCGTTGATCGACTCACCATCGTTGTCGGTAATCAAAACGTACCCGTTTAGCGGTTGATCTTGGCTGAAAATTTGCTGCACTTCGTCGACGGTATACAACTGCAACTTGCTTCGCAGTCGCATCAATTCGGCAACACGAATTTCAGCCATTTCCACAAGTCCCGACAACACGATCCGCTCGCGTTGCAGTAGCGCCGCATCGTCGGTTCCCAGTTCAATCGCGCGTTCAATATCGGCGAGATCGATTTCAGGCTCGGGACGAAACGACGGCCAAATTAAACGGCTGACGGCAAGATTGGTTGTTTTGACCAATGGCAAAACGGGGCTCACGATCTTGACCGCGATATTCAGCGGCGGCGCGACAAGCAAACACAGTCGTGCCGGCGCGAGCACCGCGATACTTTTGGGCAGCATTTCGCTAAAGAAGATGATCATCATCAAACTGCCTGCGGTGAAGCCGACCGCGAGTGAGGATCCGCCTGCCGGATCGTCTTGCAGTTTGGTACCTACGATCGAGGCGATCGCAAAGTACGTCATGTTGATCAATAGATTCCAAAACAGGATCGCGGACAGCAAACGATCCGAATCATCCAACATCGAAGCGGCCATGCGACCGGTGACGCCGCGTCGTTTCAGTCGCAGACGCTCGCGATGAGGCAGCGAAAAAAATGCCGCTTCACTTCCGCTAAAGAGTGCGCTTAGCAGGATCAACACTCCCATCACCAACAGCCATCCCCAAGCTGCTAACAGGGAACTCAAGCGGAATCTCCACCAGCGCCGCGATCACGATCAAGCGACACATCGAACTCGCTCAAGGCGGGAATCATCATCGCGGCGGTGGTGAATCCATAACCGACCACGAGCGAGAAAACGACAAACAGATGGTCGGTTTGCAACAAGAACTGTGTGATCGCGTAAAACGTGATCAGCGGCAACAAGAATGAAGCAGCAAAGATCGCCGACGATGGGTTCCGCCACCCCAGTGAAGCAAATAACGCCGCCCCGCCACCGAGAATCATGACCAAAAACGGAGCGAGTTGAAGCTGGAAGGCACCGCGGAAACTGACCATGATCGTCATACAAATCGCAATCCCCACGCAAAGAAAAAAGACGGTCCCGAGACTCGCCAGCGTGGCGGTGCGTCCGGCCACATAGTTCAAGGCCGAGTGAATGCCCAACATCGAAACAAATACATACAACGTGATCGCACCGACAAAAATATAGGTCGCATTCTCGATTGTCATCACGCCATTGGCCGCCAAATAGACGACCAACGCAAGCGGCAATAGGATCATTTCTTTGGCCACATACAGCACCCCTAGCAGTTTGCCAAACACAAATTCGCTGGGCGACAAATCGGTAACCAACAACAAGTCCAGCGCCAATCCATCGCGTTCGCCGGTGACGGCATTTACGGCCAACGCATTGACCAACACCAAACTGATCACCCCCAGTGCCGCCAATGGCAACGTCGCCGCAGGCAGGGCGCGACCGATTCGCCCGGCAGGTTCCATCGCCGCACCGCTTTGAATTTGAAAATAGAGGGCACCGGCAATCAGCAGGAACAGTGCAACAAAGGCGACTCGGATGATGACAACTTTACGGCCGTAGGCCCAGGTCATGATCTCGCGCCACAAGATTGGATTCTTCCAAACCTGGCGTGCCTGTCGTACTTTCCAAGTCGCGGGCTCGGAATACTCTCGTAACTCTTCGGACGTTTCTGGTTCAGGTGCCTTCAAGCGAATGTCTCGCGACGGATTCCAAATTCGCACCTTCATCACACCGAATAGCAGTGTCGCGATCGACATACAGACCGACACGACGACGAAATAGGTAATCCCAACCGCTGTCTCGCTCGACAAACTGGCCAACGGCGAGGCGGCAGCCAATAGGGCGCGTGGCGGACTCAGCGCTAATGCGATTGTCTCAGGCACTCCACCGATGACCGCAATCATCTCGGCAATCGCCATGTACATCAGCAACAGCAGCACGGTCAACGCGATCGCTTGAAACGTCTTCTCTCGCCACAATCCCACCACGGTACCGACCGATCCGGCAAACACAATGGTCGCGGCTGTCACCACAAACACGCTCAAAACTTGTGCGGGCGAGACACCACCAAGCAGTGGCAACACCAAAAACAAGGGCAAGGCACAAACCAGCATCGAGAGAGGGCCCAGCAGGCTGGCGGTCAATTTGCCGACAACGACCTCGAAACCACTCAGCCGCGTCATCAACAGCAGCAACAGCGTGCGGCGATCTTTTTCTTGCGCCACACTGCTGGCGGCGCCCACGGCGGCCAAACTGCTGAGCACCAAAAACTGCAGCGGCGACAACAAGGCGAACATCCAACCGCCGAAACGAGCCGAATCCGCAGTCGTCAACAGCGACCGAGATCCGTCGAGCACCAAATATCCCGTACACAGCAGCAAAAACAGCACCAACACGTAGACGCCTCGACTGAGGTAAGTCTTGGGTCGTTTTGGGACAACCAACGCTTCGCGATTAAATACGGGTCCGAGCATGCTGATGTTGACGTGGCGGTGATGAGGATGACGACAATGCGTACAGGTTACCAAACCCATCGTGGCGATACAGCCACCAACGATGCGTCGCTGGTCGTCGAATGGGAGAGTTTCGCAGGTCCTTTTGCGGCCGGTCCCCCAAAATCCGGTTGCCACCATGGCGGCCCAGAGCCCCGGGGAACCCCCGTCGGGAGTAGTATTTGATGATTTATCAATCTAATCGGCAAATCCTGCCTGTTCGACCATCTATCACACAAAATCAGCACGACCCCACAGAAGCCCTCCGTACTACGCGCGGTGGCGCACTATGGTTTTGATAACAGAGCACAAGTTTCGAGGAATGTATTAAAAGCGAATGGCTGGCTTTTAATGTAAGTGCTTGGGGCAAGCCAGCAACGCGATGATATACAGACAAGAACTTAACATCATGATCAAGCCATCTCATAAACGTGCAGTCCTTGAATTTTTGCGAGAGGAAGACGGTCCGACGGCAGTCGAGTACGCCGTGATGCTGGCGTTGATCCTCGCCGTATGCATCAGTTCGGTCACATTTCTGGCTGCCAAGACACAAGAGAGCTTTGTGACCTCTGGCAACGCGATTGACGGTGCGTTCGGTAGCTAGTGCTAACCACGAACCATTCTGCGGACGCAAAATGATGGACCTAAAACGATTTTCGTCGAACTCGACTCGCAAACATGTGATCGCCGATCCTCATGTCCAAGGGGCCATACTTCGTCGTGTGGCACTCTACGCGTTCGCCGCGATTCTGTACTACAGCGTCGTGTTCTGCTGTACCGTTTTTCTGTCGGACCGCGATGGCACCACAACCGACCGGATGATTGAGTGTCTTGATGACGCAATCACCTGGATTCCAGGTCTGTTCGTCATTTTGCCGATTGCGGCCTACGATCTGCTGGCTACCACAAACCGATTCGCGGGTCCGATCTGTCGTTTGCGGGGCGAATTGCAGCGATTGATCGCAGGTGAGAGCCCCCGTCCACTGAACTTTCGTGAACATGATCACTGGAGCGAAATCGCCGAGTTATTCAACGAAGTCCGCGCCGAATTGCTCGTGCTGCGTGAAGAATCGCAGAACCCAACGGGACCACGAAACAAGGCGGATTCGCCCAAAGATGTCGTTGACGTCCTGCTTTGATCCGACGAAAGACACTCGTT
>NZ_ANOG01000880.1 GCF_000346295.1 Rhodopirellula maiorica SM1
AAACGAGCACCTGCGAACCCCTGGGGCGGTGCGACTTTGGAATGGAACTGCACCAGCCCACCACCGTTCTACAACTTTGAACGTGCACCGGTTGTGGGTGACCCCTACGACTTCCACGACATCGAGTGGCAAGAATCGGACGAACGTTATGTGACGATTCAACCCGAACGTAAATTGGCTCCTGAGTCGGATCCATCGAAATCACCTGCTCCCGCTAGCCACAAGCACTAGTCGATCATTACCCCCGACTGATGTATCGTGGCAGCCCTTTGTCGGCTGCCGCTGCTTCTGACACTTTTAACCTTTTTCCTGCTTCCAATCTTCATGTCCACTCTCGAAGCTGATTCCGCGACTGACGCTCACGGCGATCATGATCATGACCACGATCACCCGTCGTATTTGGCGCATCATTTTGACACTCCCGAACAACAGTTCGACAGTGGCAAGCTTGGCATTTGGATCTTCCTCGTTACCGAAGTCCTGTTCTTTGGCGGGATGTTTTGTGCCTATGCGATCTTTCGCATGTTGCGGCCCGAGGTGTTCGAAGGTTGCAGCCAATTCCTTAACACCAAACTGGGTGCGATCAACACCGGCGTGCTGCTGTTTAGCTCGCTGACGATGGCGTGGGCGGTACGGTGTTCGCAAACGGAAAACCACAAAGGTCTGACCGCCTTGATCGCCACGACGCTTTCGTGTGCGATGGTCTTCCTGGGTGTAAAAGCGATTGAGTACTCGCACAAGTTTCACATGGGACTGCTTCCCGCTGGACTGTTTAGCTACGACCCGGCACACCCACATCACGAAGGCGGTCCAAACTATCTGGCCTGGATCTGTGCTCCGTTTGTGATCGCTCTGGTTGGCGTGGTGGTTTGGTACTTGGTTTCAAAGGTCCGAGACAAACAATTCCAAGCCGCAGTGGCGCTGCCGTTGATCGTCGTTTGTGCCAGTTTCTTTGGCGGCGTTGGTCTAGGCACGATTCTGGAAAGCGGAGATTCGACCGAGGCACATGCGGTCGAAAGCGGCGAGCATGCCGACGGTGAACATGTTGCCGCAGCAGGTGATCATGATGCCGAACATGCCGAGTCGCACGATGAAGCATTACACGCAGCGGCACCGGAAAGTGCTGGCAGCGTCGCCTACGGCGTGCGAGAACGATTGGCAACCGATGCCACCAACACCGGCGTCCAAAACGAATTGACGGCAATCGAGCGTCAAGCGGCAATGGCGAGCGGTTCGGCGATCGTGGGCCAGTACGAAATTGATGCGACGATCGATTCGGTCCCAAGTGAGTTCCTGACTCCCAGCCGAGCCGGCGTTTTCTTTAGTATCTACTACTGCATGACCGGTGTGCACGCGATCCACATTCTCGCTGGTATCGGGGTGTTGGTCTGGTTGCTAGTGCGATCGATTCGCCAAGATTTCAATCATAATTACTTTGGCCCTGTCGATTACGTCGGTCTGTATTGGCACTTGGTCGACTTGATTTGGATCTACCTGTTCCCGTTGTTGTACCTGATTCGCTAACGCGATTTTCGACGAATTGAATTGCTCTGGCGTCGCAGCAACCTGCGTTTGCCAGAGCCCCAATGCCCCTCGCGGCTGGACGACTCACACAACCTACCGATTGACTCAATTATGTCCGCTCACAATACCGCCTCTTCCGACCACGGCTCCGGTGAACATCGCGAAGGATACGATTTCGCTCACCCATTGCCGCTGCCAATCCTGTTCGGTGTCTTCGCCGCACTTGTCTTTTTGACCATCGTGACGGTCGCCCAAGCCAGCTTTGATCTCGGCGGCTTTGATGTCGTAATCGTGATGGCGATTGCGACAGTCAAAGCAACGCTCGTGGTCCTGTTCTTTATGCACGTGTTGTACGACAAACCATTCAACGCGGTGGTGTTCATCTCGTCGTTTGTGTTCTTGGCGATCTTTATCATCGCAACACTTAGCGATAGTCGATTGACCTCGCCCGACACCATCCTGGTGGATGACGCAGTCGTAACCACCACCGATTCCTAAGATCGGTTTCGTAGGCCGGATCGCAGCGGAGCGGAGATCCGGCATGGCGGCGGCAACGAATTCAACATCACTCTCGC
>NZ_ANOG01000881.1 GCF_000346295.1 Rhodopirellula maiorica SM1
CTGCGTGACCAGCGGCAGTTTGGCAATTTCTTCGCCAATACGTCCTTTGTTTTTCGCACGCAGCAGAACTTCTTGACCTTCGGATTTGAGCAATCCACCAGGCAACTCGACATTCCTTGCCTGCAAGATCGACGCCACTTGACTTAGTGACAATCCATAGCTTCGCAAAGTCGCTTCGGGAATCTCGACGTCGATCTGGTAATCGCGTGACCCCATGATTGATGCAGACGATACCGCGTTGATTTGCAGCAAGTCGTCGCGAACCTCTTCGGCCACCTCGCGCAAACGCAACTCGGCTTCGCGAGAACGATCATCGGGGCCAACGACGCCGACCCGAATGGCGGCTTCGCGAAACGTGATCTGTTGAATCTGTGGATCTTCGGCCAAGACAGGAAAGCTGGGAATCCGATTGACTTCGCGATCGATCTCGGACATCACCTTTTGCACATCTTTGACATCGCTGCGCAATTCCGCCAACACAAATCCCGAGCCTTCTTGGGCAATCGAGGTGACTTTTTTGATGCCATCGATCGCGCGAATCGCTTCTTCGATCTTTTGACAGATCGCTTCTTCGGTGTCCTGAGGTGTCGCGCCCGGATAGGGGACGGTGACCATCACGACTTCGAGTTCGAATTCGGGAAAGACTTCCCGTCGCATTTTCCATAGCGAGATGCCGCCAACCAACATCAGCGCCAACATCAAGACGTTCATGCCTGGCGAATTTTTGATCGCCCAACCAATAAACCGTTTCACTGAGCGGTCTCCTTGGTCACATCATTTTTTGAGTCCGCCGATACATGAGTTGTCGCCGAAGTCGTTTCGGAAACTACAGCCGAAGTGTCAAGCGTATTCATTCGAGCGGGCATTGTGTTGCCTTCGACCGTACCGACCGGAGAGACGACCACGAATGCACCCGCTTTCATTCGTTGATCCTGGACTTCACAAACCCACCATTTTTTGTCGCCGTTTTGCAGCGGATTGTCTTGATCCGATTCGGCGAACACGCCAGCAACCGACAACGAGTCGACGGGAAAAATCGAATCGCGATTGACGATACGGCCGGCCTGCCATGCCGAGGGATCGAATCGTTCGGAGGCCGTTTCATCGACGGTTTCATCGGGATTCTGCTTCTCGTCCGAACCAGAATCCTGTGTCGTCGCCGGATCGGCATCGTCGTTCGCTTTTGAAACCAATGTCGTCGCCGACGTTGAATCTCCCGGCCCCGACGATTGCGTTGAAACCTCAAGCACCGATTCATCGGGGACAAACTCCCAGGCCCGATTGCCGGGTTTCATCGCCGCAGCGGGGATGACCACCAACGGCGTCTTTGGCTCGATCAGAAGTTTGACTGTCACATACATGCCACGCACCAGCGTCGAAGGACCGGACACCGCAGCCGATCCGCCATCGGTTCGATAGGCCCTAGGGTTGTCCACCAAGATTCGCACGGGAACCGTTCGCGTCGTGGGGTCAAGTCCGATCCCGTCATAGCTCAACAGTCGGCCGTCCCAGCGATAGACCTTGCCTTCGCGACCTGCGATCTCAAACTCAACGATCGCAGGTGTCTCGGGGATATCGTATCCACGTCCTTCGCCTGCGACCGGTGTGACCGATCGATCGGCTTGATCAAGCACCCAATACAGTTGATCCATTCGCAAACTGGTTGCCACTTCGACTTTGGTTGTATCTTCGATCGTGACGATCGGATTGCCACGAGCGACGAAGGTGTTCAGCTCGGCATCTTCGTTGACGATTACTCCATCGATCGGCGAGCGAATTTCGGTTCGTTCCAGGTTGACCCGCGCGGTTTCCAATTGGGCGTTGGCAAGACGCTCGGATGCTTCGAGTCGAGTGCGGCGTTTACGTAACAATTCCAGCTGGTTTTCATAACCGACACGCTGCTGCGTGGATTGCAGTACGGCTCGTCTCGCTTTATCGATTTCCCCCTCACTGGCAAAGCCTCCCGGCAACGACTGTAACCGCTGCACTTCACGCTGCTGCAACGCTTCGTCTTCGGTTGCGACTTCGATTAACCGTTTGGTGTTGGCCATCTCTTGGTCGACTTCACCAAGTGCCTCGTACTCTTGTTCTTTCAGCCGCGTCAACCGATTGACTTCGAGTTCATAATCCGTGGGATCGATCCGCATGA
>NZ_ANOG01000882.1 GCF_000346295.1 Rhodopirellula maiorica SM1
ACTTCCTGTTCCGCAGTTGCCTGCCCTAAAGCAGTTGCCTGCCCTAAAACTGCCTGGCCCTCCGCAGGCGAGGCCGGCATCGATGCTTCGACCGAAGGTGCCTCGTCCGTTGGCAATTCCGCTGATGGCAATTCCACCGCTGCCGGCGTTGGGGATGCTGTTTCCTGCGTTACCTGTTCCTGGGCGACCAGTGGCGACAGCATCGAAGTTGATAGCAAAGGAGCTACGAAAACGATCGCAGGGAACAACCGGGACCGTGAGCAGTGTCGAGTCCGTGAATGAGTCATGGCAACGAGTTTCGGTTGGAAGCGGGCTGGCACAAACGCTCTGATTCGGCGGTGTAGTGCAGCGGCTGAGGGTGGGGCGTCAAGGAAACGGGTGAGGTTTCAAAGACGATCAAAGGCGGGCGCTGTGCGAAAGGCGTGGGATCGAGGTTGTAGTTTGAAGGAAGGGCGCAATTCTTCCCCACCTCGAGCATTGGCATGTTAGTCAGAACACCAGGAAAAGTCAATCAATTACCGAGGATGATCAAACGGTTCCCCCCGCAAGGGGAGGCCGCTGGCTTTGTCCTTTATGATTTGCGACGGTCGTCGAAGTCACGCGGTGGCTTGCCGGCCAATTCCATTTCGGCCGATGCCCTCGTAGACACGTTTCTCCGTCACGACCTTGTCCATAAAGATGTCATGCCCCTGCATTGGAATCTCGTCAAACATTTGGCATTCAAACGCCAACGCAACAAACGGGGTTTCCGGTTTGGCGTTTTCCAGCAATTTATCGTAGTAGCCCTTGCCATGTCCGGTACGCCCGCCGCGTGCGTCAAAGCCGACGCCGGGAACCACAATCAAATCGATTTGTGCAATCTCC
>NZ_ANOG01000883.1 GCF_000346295.1 Rhodopirellula maiorica SM1
GGACACGACATCGACATCGCCCAACGACGGGCTCCGAAACCAGAGTTTTCGAAATTACGCCGACTACATGATGACCAGCTCGTTTCGAGACGCGTTTGCGGAACTCGAGCAAATCGCTGCTGCTAAACGAACCGCGATCATGTGCTCGGAAAGCGTTTTCTGGCGGTGCCATCGCCGACTCGTTAGCGACTACACGGTCGCATCAAGTGGAACGGTCCACCACATATTCCCCGACGGCAAAATCCGCCCCCATACCCTGACAAGCGAAGCAGTGATCAAAGACTCCGGCGATTCCCCCCAAGTCATCTACCCCGCGTAAAAAGGTGCCGCAAACCTGCCGGGCAAGATAGGCGACCTGTTGGCTTTGGAAGCACGAATGAGGGAAGCACGAATGAGAAATCAATTGCCGCTCTCGCTGGTGCGGAAGAATTCGGCGGGGAAGGGTGCCAGTTTGGATTTATTGGGGTTTCGCCACGGGAATTGTGCTCCGCGATCTTCTAACAATGGCATTTCGTCACCGCCGCTGGCGTGCAACAGGTCCCACAGCTCGGTGTTCAATTGTTGGACTCGACCGGCATGCTCCGGCGAGTCGATCAGATTGTGCATCTCGTCGGGATCGGTTTGCAAGTCATACAGTTCATCGCGATCCCACAGTCCGTGACAGCGAATGTATTTATAGCGTCCACCGATGATCGCATGCAGTGTCGGAGTCTGCGGATAATTGCGTTCCCAGTAATACTCGTACAGCAGCGTCTCGCGTTTAAATCCGGACGAATCGTTTTGCGTCAGTGGCTTCCAGAAACTTTTGCCGTCTTGCTCGGGCAGGGCAGGCGCGGAAGCCGCTTCTAATAGTGTCGGCGCGACGTCGATGTT
>NZ_ANOG01000884.1 GCF_000346295.1 Rhodopirellula maiorica SM1
AAAAGGAGCCTTCAGCGAGCTTTCGAAACTCACAGAGAGTTTCTGCGACCTTCGCTACAGTTAATTAGCGTTTTCCTTATAGGGATAAATGCTTCACAGCGTTGGCCAAAACCGCTAACACAATCAGCAGCACGCCGACGCATTTGAGGGTAAGATAGTAGCCTCGCCCTGTCCGAATCCCACCCTCCCCGACGATGCACCCTGTGTCGCTTGCCAATGGTGCTGAGAAATCCCATGAAAAGAGCTCTCGCCCTCGTCGTGCTCGCCATCATTCTGGCAAGCCATGCTAGTGCCGAAGTCGTCGATTTCGTTCGCGATGTTCGCCCCATTTTCGAAAAACATTGCTATTCCTGTCACGGCGAAGCGAAGCAAAAGAGCGGCCTGCGGCTGGATATCAAATCCGAAGCCTTTAAAGGCGGCGATGGCTATGGCGAGCTGGTGGTTCCCGGCAGCGTCGACGACAGCCCGCTGATTGAACTGGTCACCAGCGATGATGAGTATTCGCGGATGCCACCCGGTGACCATCCGCTCTCGGACACCGAGATCACCACGTTGACTCGCTGGGTCGAACAAGACGCGGTCTGGCCCGACGGCGTCGACCTTGCCGTCTTGGAAGATCGACTCGACCACTGGTCATTCAAACCGCTCGCGGACGTGGAGGTTCCCGACGTTGCAAACCAAGCGTGGCCTCGCAACGATGTCGACCGCTTTGTGCTGGCCCGACTCGAGCAAGCGGGGCTGCGTCCTGCACCGCCCGCCGATCCGCGAATCTGGCTGCGACGAGTGACCTTGGATTTGACCGGGCTGCCGCCGACCCCCGATGAAATGACTGCGTTTTTGAATGACGTGGGCGACGATGACTCTGCCTACGAAGCGGCTGTGGACCGCTTGCTGCAATCGCCTCGCTACGGCGAACGTTGGGCCCAGCATTGGTTGGACGTCGTGCGGTATGCCGATACTCATGGTTTCGAAGTCAACACCGAACGGCCCAATGCATGGCCCTATCGTGACTACGTCATCGATGCCTTCAACAACGACACGCCCTACGACCAATTCATCCGCGAACAAATTGTCGGCGATGCATTGGATCAAAACGCGGCGACCGGATTTCTGATCACGGCCTCGGTGTTACTGCCCGGCCAGATCGGAAAGGACGAGCCGTCCAAACGACTGGCCCGTCAGGACTCGATTGATGAGATCGTCGTCAACATCAGCCAAACGTTTCTTGGATTGAGCGTCGGCTGTGCACGCTGTCACGATCACAAATTTGATCCCATCTCGCAACACGACTATTACGCGATGCAGGCATTTGTCGCCGGAGTCGAATATGCCGATCGTGAACTTGATCCCGCCGATGCCAAGCGGCGACGCAGCGAGTCGGCAAAGTTGAAATCGGAACTGGCGAAACTCGATAACCAACTGGCCCGCTTCACGCCGCTGGCCGCTTCCGGAGCCACGCGTCCTGCGATCAATTCGCGATTGAATACCGACCGTTTCACTCCGGTTCAAACCAAGCGAGTGCGGTTCACGATCCACGCTACCAACAAATTGGAACCGTGTATCGACGAGCTAGAGATTTTTGACGGTGAAGGCAACAATCTTGCGTTGGCCAGTCGCGGTGCGACCGTCACATCGTCGGGCAGCAAAACTCAAAAGAATCGGCACGAGCTGCGGTTTCTCAATGACGGACGCTATGGCAATTCGCGAAGCTGGATGTCCAACCAGACCGGCAAAGGCTGGGTCGAAGTCGAGCTTGCGAAAACCGCGGAAATCCAGCGTATCGCCTGGGGCCGCGACCGCGAAGGTAAATTCGCCGACCGGTTGGCGACCGAGTACACGATCGAGGTCGCCGACGAGCGAGGAGAATGGACGCGGGTTGCCGATGCATCAGACCGAGCCCCATTGGATTCGGGTAAATCCAAGCCACTTGCGTTTTCGACCGACGGACTTTCCGCCGACGAAGCCGCGGAAGCGACGAAGCTAAACGATCGCAGGAGCGAGCTTGAAAAGCGGATCGCGAGGTTGTCTGATATTCCACGGGCGTTTGCCGGAAAATTTCGCACGCCCGATGCCATTCATCTGCTTCGCCGGGGCGACCCCGAGCAACCCGAGGACCTGGTCGCGCCCACGGTGCTGGCGTCATTCGGATCAGTCTCGCTGCCCGCGGACGCACCCGAACAACAGCGGCGAGCCGTACTGGCCGACTGGATCACCGATCCTGCCAATCCGTTGACCGCTCGCGTGATGGTGAACCGGATTTGGCAAGGCCATTTTGGGATGGGGATCGTCGAAACCGCCAGCGACTTTGGCCGCATGGGAACCAAGCCGACGCATCCCGAGTTGTTGGACTGGATGGCACGCCAATTCATCGATTCGGGTTGGTCGGTCAAGCAGTTGCATCGTGAAATTATTTTGTCGGCCACCTATCGGCAATCGAATCGGTTCGACGAGGACGGCTTTGCCAGTGACGCCGATGGACGTTTGCTGTGGCGTTTCCCCACGCGTCGCTTGGATGCCGAAGCGATCCGCGACGCGATGCTGATGACCAGCGGACGACTGGACTACAAAATGGGCGGACGCGGATTCAATCTGTTCAACCAACGTGGCGGCTTGTCGGGGTTCACTCCAGTCGAGTCGTTTAGCGGCGACGGACTGCGGCGGATGATTTACGCTCACAAAGTCCGCCGCGAACGTGATGCCGTATTCGGCGCATTTGATTGTCCCGACGGTGGACAGAGTACCGCGCGGCGAATCGAGTCGACCACGCCGATCCAAGCACTGAATTTGTTTAACAGCCGTTTTACACTCGAACAATCCGAAGCGTTCGCGACACGTGTGAAATCTGAATCGAATGCGGACGAACTCGAGTCTCAGATTCGCCGTGTGTACCAGATTGCATTGAACCGAGAACCCGCCGCGGAAGAGGTCTCCGATGCGATGCCCGTTGTCCGCGATTATGGATTGCAGTCGCTTTGCCGAGCGTTATTTAACAGTAACGAATTTTTGTTCTTGCCTTAATTCGAAGAAGCTTCGCTGATGAACGATCATGATCCAACGCTCTCACGCAGCGAATTCTCGCCGCTGAATCGACGTGGTTTTCTTAGCAGTACCGCATCGGCACTCGGTTCGGTGACGCTGCTGGATTTGCTCAGTGGCGGCACACTCGCGGCCGCGTCGCCGGAGATCGATCCGGCACGACCGTTTGCACCGCGGGCACCCCATTACCCCGCCAAAGCGAAGCGGGTGCTGGTGATTTTTTGTGCTGGAGCGGTCAGCCAACTCGAGACGTGGGACTACAAACCCGAGCTGATCAAGCAGGACGGCAAG
>NZ_ANOG01000885.1 GCF_000346295.1 Rhodopirellula maiorica SM1
ACCGTTCGCCAATAGGCGTACGCAAACGGATGCGATTTTTATAGCGGAGCGGCGTGAGCCGCCCGGTCAGCTTCGAGGCGATCTCGTCATGGATCGAAAGTCACACGCGACTTCCGCGACGCGTCATCTAGGCATTCCATGCTCCATCGTTTTGCATGCAAAACCGCTGCGGCCGAACTTGCCCTTGCGTGAAACTGGATCGTTTTGCTAACCCAGTAGCGTGCATGGATCATTGTCGCAATTGCCAAAAAATAAGTTTGCCTGATGTTCCATCGAACGTTTGACAGTAAAAACGATCGCTGCTGTGGGAGGGCAGGGGGATGAGTGCAAACTGCGATTGGGCCGAGGGATTGGCCAGTGATAGCGTTGACCAGCGTATTGCAACGTTACGCAAGATTTCAAATCAAGAAGACCCTGTGACGGGCGTGACGGTCTGCTGCGTCCGGGCGGCGGGCGATTCCGACGACGACGTTCGCATGTGGGCTGCTGAAGCTCTCAGCCACGCCATTACACCGATGGCGACCGAGGTCGATTCGCTTGCCGATTTGCTCACTCACAGCGACGATGGCGAAATCTGCTACTGGGCAGCGACGATGCTGGGGCGATTGAAAAGCGAAGCCGCCGCGGCAGTCGATGCGCTGCAAGAATGCGTTGCGAATTCGATGTATTTGCCCGCGCGAGAACGTGCGGTATGGGCATTGGCCGAGATCGGGCCGGCGGCCGCTAAAGCGATCGAGTCGCTCGAAAAGACGGCCCAAGCGGCACCCCCGCGTTTAAAACGATTGGCCAAGGAAGCGATCAAATCGATTGGAAACGCAGCGTAGGGAAGGGGATGCGGCAGCGTTTTGATCGCGGAGCGATCAACGACACTATGATCGCGGAGCGATTAACGACAATGTGATTGCGGAGCAATCAACGACACTGAAAGCAACCATCGGCAAGGAGGCCGGGATGGGCTTACTATCGAATTTATTACAGAGCAGCCGCTCGCGTTCTCGTAAACAATCGAGTTCGCGTACGCGGTCGGTCCTCAGCTATATTCCCTTTGTTCGCTGGATCGGGCCATCGGTCAGTTTCGCGGGGATCGCCGCCGCGTTGGGGATGGTCGTTACCGGACGCATCGATCTGTCGGTGTTGGATACCATTGCCGATGGCGCCGCAACAAGCGACACAGTCAACGAGGCTCCGGTTCAATCGGTCACGCTTAGTCCGCTGGGTGACCGGTCGATCGAAACGATTCGTTTGGCAACCTTCAATATTCAAATGTTTGGCGACAAAAAATCTTCGACTCGGGTTGTCGAGGGAGTCGACGTGATGGGGACGTTGGCCCAGATCGTCAGCCAGTTCGATTTGGTGGCAATCCAAGAGGTTCGTGGTGGCAATAGTGTTCCCGTCGAACGATTGGTCGATTTGATCAATACAACGGGGGCACGCTACACCGCCACCGTTAGCCCTCCGATCGGTCGCACGTCGCAAACCGAGTGTTATGCGTTTGTTTGGGATCAAACCCGTGTCCAGATGATTCGTGACAGTGCCTACGTGGTGCAAGACAATGTCGATCGAATGCACCGCGAGCCGATGGTGGCGTCATTCCAAGCGATCGCGGTGCCTCGCGATGGACGCCGTCCCTTCAGTTTTACCATGATCAACGCTCATACCGATCCCGACGAAGTGACCTCTAAAGCGACCAGCAATGAAATCAATGTGTTGGACGATGTGTTTGTCCGGGTTCGCCAATTTGAGTACGATCGGATGGGCGAAGAAGATTGCATTTTGTTGGGCGATTTGAATGTCGACGCCAACCATTTGCAGGAATTGGCAATGATTCCCAATGTTTTTTCCATCGCGGGCAATACGTTGACCAACACGCGGCACACCAAAACGTATGATCATATTTTGATTGATCGTGAGATGACTCGCGAATACACCGGGCGATTCGGCGTGGTCGATTTGCAAAAGGATCTTGGACTCACCGAGGCGCAGGCACTGTTGGTCAGTGATCACATGCCATTGTGGGCCGAGTTCAGCGCGTACGAGATGCCTCAGGGCGATTCGGTTGCAACGCGGCCTGAGGCGACGCGGACGATTCGCTAATGATCGGTTCTGTCTCAATCTTCTCTCGTTCGTCGCATTGGATTCATCAAATCGTGAAACAGAAATTGCTTCGCCTGAAAACCACGCTCGTCGACTTTGCCGCCTACTGTGTGGTTCGATTGTTGGTGGCCGTGATCCAGACGTTGCCGCTGGACATGGGGCGGTCGTTTGCCAACGGCGTTGCGTGGCTCGCGGCGGGGCCACTGAAAATTCGTCATCGCACAACCGAACAGAATTTGAGTCGAGTTTTCCCTGATGCGAATCAAAATGAGCGATCCGCTATGTCGCTGGCGATGTGGCAGCATTTGATTTTGATGGTCTGCGAAATCGCATGGGCTCAGCGTCGATTGCATTTAACGAACTGGAGCGAGTACATGACGTTCCGCGACAACCGCACGATATTAAGGTCGCTGCTGAGCGAGCGACCGATGGTGGGGGTGACAGGTCACTTCGGCAACTTTGAAATCGGCGGCTATGTGCTCGGTTTGATGGGGTTCAGTACGACGACGATCGCCAGAAAGTTAGACAATCCATTTCTGCACAGCTGGGTCGAACGGTTTCGAGGGGCCAAGGGCCAAGTGATGGTGGACAAGGAAGGGTGTGCACCGCTGATCGATCAACATTTGCAGCAAGGCGGTGTATTGTCGTTGTTGGCCGATCAACACGCCGGCGACAAAGGTTGTTGGTTACCGTTTATGGGAGTGCCCGCATCGAGCCACAAAGCGCTGGCGCTGTTTTCGCTCAGTTCCAACGCACCCATGGTCGTCAGCTATACGATTCGCAAGAATGGCGAGCCGATGCAGTTCGTGTCGGGGTGTGTCGGGATTGCGGATCCACTCAATGATACCGCCGAGGTGTGTCAATCGGTGACGACGTTGACTCAGTGGTACAACGAACGTCTTGCCACGGCGATCCAACTAGCGCCCGAGCAGTATTGGTGGCTGCACCGACGATGGCGGCAACCGCCCGAACGCGTTGCAAAGCGATTAGCCAAAGAAGCGGCCAAATTATCCGCATAACCATCTGTTTGACTCACTGTCATCGCGTTGACGATTGGATCCGATATCGCGGCGGTATCCGACAGCGGCATGGACGAGCCGATCTTAAACTCGGAGAGAATTCGCGGATGGGTTCCAATGGATCGATGGCATTTTTGACGGTGGAATCCGCATCTGTTCGATCTTCGGCGAAGCGATCGGGCGGATGATCCGGTTCTCGGCGTTGTCTTCCTGCACACATTCTCCGTCTTCTCGCATCAGCATCGGGCAAGCGTAACTGTGTGCCGAGCGACGGATCACCACTGCGGTGCTGCCGGATCGCAATTCAACGTGGCTGCCCAGCGGGTAGAGGGATTCGGTATTCAAAAAGGCTCGCACCACATCGGGGTCAAACGTGCCTCGCGTGGCTTGATGCAAAATCAATCCAATGGCGTTGTGAGGTAAGATCCCGCAGCGATCAGACGATGGCGAGATCAGTTGGATATAGGCGTCGACCACATTCAAGATTCGTGCGTATTGATGAATTCGGACGCCACGCAACCCGCGCGGGAATCCCGATCCATCGTATTGCTCGTGAACTTGTTGTACTGCAATCCGTACGGCCGACGGAGTTTCAGGAATTGCGGTGACACAATCGAACGCAATCACCGGATGCTTTTCGTATTCCCAGCGTTCGGAATGCGAGAGGGTTTGGGTGGGATCGCGAAATTTGGGATCCAACACATACAGCCCGATATCGTGCAGCAATCCAGTCAAACCAATTTCAAGTGCGGTGGGTCCATCGAGCCCCAACTCGATGGCGACCGCCATCCCCATCACCGCCATTTGGACCGAGCGACGTTCGAGAGCCACATCGTCACTTGCGGCACCAATCTCGCCAACAGTTTGGTCATGATCGTCAATCATCGAACGCGCGAACGAATCCGACGTGGCGGTTAGGGGCGAGATCGAAGCAAAGTCACGCGTCTGGAGGGCGTAATTGATCTGTTCGAACCGAGCCTTTGCGGTGCTCATGCATTTGTTTAGTTCGGCCGTCCGCTCGTCACTCAACGGCTCGTCATGACGATCGACTAACAAGTTCTTTAACGGCAACGCCTGTTCCCAAACACCTGAAAACTTTGGCTTCTTTTCCGCTGCGTCTGCGGTTGCAGCTCGGCGAAGTTGTTGGCCCGTTAATTCGGCAATGTCGTTTGGGTGAACGGCGATGACATCGATGTGTTGCTCGTGTAAATGGGAAACGATCGTCGGCGTGATGTGGGTTCCCGAACCGAGTAACAAGACGCCCTCTTTGCTGAGGATGGGGTATCCACACGTCGCTCCAGCACACAATTTTTCTAGCGGTAGCTCGACCGTTTCTGAGCGTGACATTTGCCGTCAATTTCCGATAAATCGATATAGTTGCCAGGACTGCGCAAAGCAGAACTTTGAGAATACGGTGATGGCGTTTCGCAGACGTAGAGCGTTCAACAAGGTAAAATTGGCCTCGATCACACAACGACTCAATCGAACCCTATGTCACGAAATCGGCCACGACAAACGCAGTTAGGCCCCTTGGCAACGGATTGCGGATTCCCGCATCTTTAGGTGACCGGATGGTTCGTAATACCGAGTGATTTGATGGCGATTTTTAGTTTGCGGCGGTCTGGGGCGTTTGTTTTCAACCGTCATGAATTACGTGTCCTCCCCCCCAATTTCAACTCCGTTTCACTCACATTCATTGTCCCCCCTTACTAGATTAACTAGCCCCATGATTCCAAACGATTCCGTCCCCCGAACCTGCGACGTGGTGATTATCGGCGGAGGAATTGTCGGATTGGCGACGGCGTTGACGTTAATCCAGCGACACCCGTCGCTGGGTGTGTGTGTTGTCGAAGCCGAGTCGCATGTCGCAGCTCATCAGAGCGGTCACAATTCGGGGGTATTGCATTCGGGGATTTATTACAAGCCTGGGTCGGCCAAGGCAATCACGTGCCGTAGCGGCAAAGCGCTGATGGAAGCA
>NZ_ANOG01000886.1 GCF_000346295.1 Rhodopirellula maiorica SM1
TTTGGATAAAGCAAACCGAAGCGTTTTCGTCGATCTGTTTCAATCTGGTGAAATAACGCTGAGCAACGGCTTCGGGTTCATCAAAGGGCACCGTGAACGAAAACGTGCTACCCTCGCCGACCGTGCTGATCAAAGACATTTGCCCGAGATTCAAATCGACCAACTCTTTGGCGATGTTTAGCCCCAGTCCGAAGCCCTTGGTCGAACTCAGTAGTTGAGTGTTGGATTGGCGAAACCGTGAAAAGATTTGTTCTCGTTGCTCGGGGGCGATCCCAGGCCCTGAATCTTGGACAGCAAAGGTGACTTCGCGATCGTGAGAGGAACTGGTGATTCGAATCACGATCGAGTCGCCTGAACTCGAGAATTTGATGGCGTTGACGATCAAATTGATCAGCGTTCGTGACACCTTTTCTGCATCGCAAAAGATCGGGGTTTCCGCTTCGTCGGCTTGGAAATTAATCGTAATTCCACGCAGCGACGCGCGTTGTTGCAATCCCGAAAGAATTCGATTCACAATTTGAGCCGAATCGCAGGTCTCGCGGTTCGCAGCGAGAAGCCCGGATTCGTGGCGGCTAATGTCCAACATGTCGTCGACGATGTTGTTCAAGTCGTCGACGCGATCTTCGATCACTCGCAGCATCCGGCACTGTTCGTCGCTGACGTCGCCCACGGCACCGTCAGCGATCAGGCTGGCATATTGTTTGACCACGCACAGTGGCGTTCGAAATTCATGCGAAACATTGTTGACGAATTTTTGTGACGAGTCGTGCAGTCGTTCGAGTCGTTCGTTTTTTGTCTTCAGCTGGGCGGACTGAGTCTCCAGTACGACCTTTTGCTTCTGAATCGCCGCCACTAATCGCTTGATCTCTTCACGCTGCTTGATTCGCTCGATGCTTTGCCGGATACAGCGGTGGACTGTTGTGGGAGTGATCTCGCCTTTACATAAAAAACTCTCAGCACCCTTGGATACTGCGTCGATGTAGAGCTGTTCTTGGTCTTGACCCGAAAGCACGATGATCGCGGTGTGGTCGAACATTCCGCTCAACTTTTGTACCGATGCAAGACCGCGAGAATCGGGCAAATTTAAGTCGGTCAGGATCACACGAAAGTCGATTTTCTGAGCGAGTTGAATGCCTTCGGCGAGCGATTCGGCGCGATGAAACTCATATTCGCCTTGCGATTTGCGAAGGGTGATCTGCAAATGAGTTGCGTCCCCATCGTCGTCTTCGATCATCAAGATCCGGATCGCTGCGCTGTCAGTCATCGAGAGCCCTGTTGCTTTTTTAGTTTTTATCGACGAGCCAACGGATTCACCCCCAAGCAGCCTGTCGCCATTGATGCTGAACCCTATAGCGCCATTAGCGTTTTTCTGCCAAAAACGAGAAAAACGTCGCTTTCGGGTAGACGTAAAAATAGCCGCAAGAAGTGCGTTGCAAAGAGGTTACGTCCATGACCGGCCGCCATCAGCGTTGGGGAAATGAACGGGTCATACGGGTTGCCCCGGGGGGCGAGTTGGTTGCGATGTTGCTGTGGAATAAAGGGACAGCCGGAATAAGGGGCAGCGATGAAATGCAGCAGTGAAATGCAGGAGGGCTACCGCAGAGAGCCGGTGCGGGCGGGGACGATAGGCTAATCGTTGCTAGAGCCCTCCGCCGTTGCGATTAGGAACCCTAATTCATGAAACCGATGAATCCATCGGGCGTACGACGCGAATCGTAAGCTAGAAACTACTAGGTCGCAGCGGATTTGCCGTCGCGATTTGATTCGCATTTACGTGAGAAGCAAAGGCAACCACCAGCGTGAAAACCATCTTAGTGATCGAGGACGATGAAGCGGATCAACTGCTTCATGAGGTCGTGATCAAGCGAACGCGACCTGACATCAAGATTCTCAAAGCGTTTGATGGTCGCGAAGCGCTTGAAATGTTGGCGACGATTGACCCGATGCCGCAATTGATTTTGTTGGACATCAACATGCCGGTGATGAACGGGTATGAGTTCTTAGAGCTCTATTCAAAGCGTGACGACCATACGATTCCGGTTATCGCGGTGCTGACCACTTCGGATCATGAATTTGACAAGGAACAAATGGCGAAGTTCCCCGTCGTCAAAGATTATCTGGTCAAGCCGCTTCAGCCTTCGAACATGCAAGCGTTGCAGGATTCGGTCACTCAAAAAAGAACCGCAATGCCGCTTTAAATCAGCGAGCACCGCGGTTTATCGTTTTTGTTTCAAAACACACTAGCCGCCACCGACAAGGGTGACGACTTCGACATCATCGCCCTCATTCACTATCGTCGACGCATAGTCTTCGCGAGCGACAACGTCCGCGTTGACTTCGACTGCGAGATAGTTCGGCGGTACGTCGACGGTCTCCAGCAGTTGCTGAACACTCATCGACGATTCGATTTCGACGCTTTCGCCGTTGACAGTGATTTGAATCATGTTAACCGTCAAAGGCGGCGTCAAACGCGACGTTGCTGGGGCTGAAGTCAAGCTTCTTGGTGAAGGCACACGCTTCCTTGGCACCAAAGGTTCGCTCCATTCCCGAATCTTCCCATTCGATCGAAAGCGGACCTTCGTAATTGATTTCGTTCAGAGCGCGAATGATCTCTTCAAAGTTCACGCCGCCTCGTCCTGGGCTACGGAAATCCCAACCGCGTCGTGAATCACCAAAATTCAGGTGACTGCAATTGATACCGCTGCGACCATCTAGCGTCACAATCGCGTCTTTGATGTGAACGTGATAGATGCGGTCGGGGAAAGTACGAATGAATTGCACCGGATCAATCCCTTGCCAAATCAGGTGGCTGGGATCGAAATTGAATCCGAATTCTTTGCGATGATCGAGTGCTTCGAGTGCACGTGCTGCCGTGTGGATGTCGAATGCAATTTCGGTAGGATGCACTTCCAAAGCAAAGTTCACACCACATTCGCCAAACACGTCCAAGATCGGATTGAAACGCTCCGCCAGCAAGGCGAAACCGTCATCGATCATGCTCGGAGGAACCGGTGGGAACGAATACAGCAGGTGCCAAATGCTGCTGCCGGTGAAACCGTTCACCACGTCGACGCCGAATTTCTGTGCCGCGCGTGCGGTGTTCTTTAATTCTTCGATAGCGCGTTCGTTTACGCCCGCTGGATCGCCATCACCCCATACGTATTCGGGCAGAATCGATTTGTGGCGCGCGTCGATGGTGTCCAGCACCGCTTGGCCGACCAAGTGGGCGCTGATTGCGTGGCATTGCAGCCCCGCGTCGTCGAGCAATTTGCGGTGTTTGTCGCAGTAATCGTCTTCGGCGATCGCACGGTCGACTTCGAAATGGTCCCCCCAGCACGCCAGTTCGATCCCGTCATAACCGAATTCCGCGGTCATGCGGGTCATTTCTGCAATCGGCAAGTCGGCCCATTGGCCGGTAAAAAGCGTAACGGGTCGAGCCATCGCGAAAAATCTCCGTGAGAAGGTTGGGGAGTTCGTATTGAATTCGTTTTGATCTGCGGCAGCGGATTTTTAGAGAAATCCGTCGCCCCCCATTGTGCGCTTGGGTGGCGGATGACCGCAACCATCCCAAGTCACGAAGCGGGCGGCTAACCACAGTTAAACTTCGCTCCATCAACCCTTCGCTTATCAACCTTCAAAGGCGAGTCGGCGGGCTTGCGTCTTCAAATCCGCGTGCAGTCGCTGAGCGGCTCTTGTTTGTTCCGCCAAATCGATGGTCGCCGCCTGGCGTTCGAGGCGAAATTGCCGTTCGCGGTGTTCTTGAATCGCTGCCCGAGCGTTCAATTGGGCTTCGCGAGCATCGAGGTCGGATTCCCAACGCTGCAGCCGTTCGATCAGATCGGCAGCCTGAAGCCCCAGCCACTGTTCAGCGAGCGGGGGGCCGGGGGGGGTCGACGACGAGGTGTTGGGATGTTTTAACGACACCGCGGACGCATCGTTTGACTCGGCAGCCACGTCGTGTGCCGAGTCAACACGATAGTTCGCGAAAAATTCACCACGCGAATGCCTCGCTCGCGGCGCCGCCTGGGGATTGCCGAAACGCACGCTGCTATCAGCCGAGTTGCCATCAGCCAAATTGCGACCGAGTCGAACGCGATCGACTTGATTTAGCTTCTCGATTCGTTTCCAGCGGTACGAAGGCATGGGGATGTGCAGGTTTCGTCGTGGTTACGGCGTCAGTAAAGGCAGCAATTCGGCTGCGGTGGCCCAATAATTGCAAACCCCTATTCCAATGGTTCGGAAATCGATGCCGGTCGACTGCATCGATCTGAACTCACCAGATAAAATGAACGAGTCAGTAGTGTGGTCGATACCGGTTATTCCGGTGGAATCGCCTACCACCCTTTTGCTGCCCAATTCCCCAGGACGAGTCTCCACCCATGATGCGACTGTTTGCAGGTCTATTTTGTTTTACCGCGACGTTTTCCACCGTGATTTCCCCGGTTTTGGCCGATGCACCGCTGGATGCCAAGATTCAGCGCTCGGCGGCTAAAGGAATTGAATTCCTGAAAAATCGAGGGCAAGCCGACGATGGATCCTTTAGCGGCGAGACCGGTGCTGCCGTCACAGCCCTTTGCGTCAACGCAATTCTTCAGCATCGGCCACAAGCGATCAATGATCCGATGATCGAAAAGGCGCTGGCGTATATTTCATCGAAATTTCAATCCGATGGTGGAATTTACGCCACCGGATCGTCGCACCAGAACTATGAAACTTCGGTAGCCATCGGAGCACTGGTGCGGGCGAACACGGATGGGCGTTATGACAGCGCACTCAAACGCGCCGAAACCTTTTTGAAGGGATTGCAATGGGATGAGGGCGAAGGCGTCGAATCGTCCGACCCCAGCTACGGCGGTGCCGGCTATGGAAAGCACAAGCGACCGGACCTTTCGAACACTTCGTTTTTCATCGATGCGCTTCGCGACCTCGGGAATGAAGCCGACGACGAATCGTTGCAGAAAGCGTTAAAGTTTGTCGTTCGTTCGCAGAATCTGGCCAACGAAGGCAATGACACTCCGCACGCGGACGAAGTCAACGATGGCGGATTCTATTACACCCCTGCCGCCGGTGGCGAAAGCCAAGCGGGCGAAGCCGAAGGGGGCGGGCTGCGAAGCTATGGCTCGATGACCTACGCGGGGCTGAAGAGCATGATCTATGCAGGCGTCTCTGCCGATGACCCTCGCGTGTTGGCCGCCATGGAGTTCATCCGCAAGCACTATTCGCTCGATTCGAACCCGGGAATGGGCCAAGCTGGGCTGTATTACTATTACCATACGTTTGCCAAAGCACTCGATGCCGCCAATGTCGACGTGCTGGATGACGCTTCGGGAACGCCACACCCTTGGCGAGAAGAGTTGGTCAATCATTTGATTGCCGAGCAGCAACCCGATGGGTCGTGGGTCAATAAGCAGAGCGAGCGTTGGATGGAAGGGGATCGACAACTCGTCACCGCCTATGCCCTGCTCGCGTTGGCCTATTGCCGCGAATAAAGCCGCTTGGGGTTGATTCGTCGCCCCGAGTCACCCATGCGGCGACCGAAAGTCTTTTGCCTCCGCCATCGCGGCCCTGCGATGGCGGTTTGTTTTCCATAGCCGGCGTCGCCGTGGTGATGGAAGGTGACAGTGATGATAGGTAGCAGTAATCGAAGGGGATGGGCAAGCGGATCGCCAAAATCGTCGTCTACTCGACACCCCGGATGGTTTGTTGATAATCGCGGGCTAATTAGCTCGTAGAATCACCAATTCATTTTTTCGGGAACTGAGAATAGGCCATGGCGAAAAAGACAATCGATCAAGTCGACGTAGCGGGTAAGAACGTTTTGATGCGAGTCGACTTCAATGTCCCGCTCGACGAGAACCAACAAATCACTGACGATCGCCGCATTCGCATGGCGCTACCGAGCATCAAAAGCGTGATCGATCGCGGCGGCCGCGTGATCTTGATGAGCCATTTGGGACGCCCCGCAGGCAAGGGCGACGATGCCAAATTCAGCTTGGAACCTGCGGCAAAACAATTGGCCGTGTTGTTGGACAAACCTGTCGCCTTCGCCACTGACACCGTCGGCGACGATGCGACCAGCAAAGCGGGCAAGCTTGCCGATGGGGACGTGCTTGTTCTGGAAAACCTGCGTTTCAATCCAGGCGAAAAGAAGGGCGACAGCGAATTCGCGGGCAAGCTTGCTGCGATGGCCGATGTTTACTGCAACGACGCGTTCGGCACGTGCCACCGCAAAGATGCATCGATGGTCGCAGTGCCCGAAGCGATGGCCGGCAAGCCTCGCGTGGTGGGCCACTTGGTCGCCAAAGAGATCGCCTACCTGACCGATGCAATCAGCAACCCCAATCGTCCGTTTGTTGCCATCCTGGGCGGTGCCAAGGTTAGCGACAAGATCAATGTGATCAACAATTTGCTCGGTATCTGTGACACCGTCTTGATCGGGGGTGCAATGGCTTACACCTTCTCGTTGGCACAAGGCGGTAAGGTCGGCAACAGTTTGGTCGAGAAAGACAAAGTTGATTTGGCAAAAGAACTGTTGGCCAAGGGGGGCGATAAGTTGCAACTGCCCGTCGATACCCATTGTGGCGACGATTTTGGCAACATCGCTGGCTGTAACAAAAAGGTCGTTGCCGCAGGCGAAATCCCTGACGACATGGAAGGACTCGATATTGGCCCTGAGACCGCAAAGATCTATGCCGATATCATCAAGAATGCGAAAACGGTGGTCTGGAACGGCCCGATGGGCGTGTTCGAAAAACCACCGATGGACGCCGGCACCAAAGCCGTTGCGCAAGCGGTCGCCGACAGCGATTCAACTAGCATCATCGGAGGCGGAGATAGCGCCGCAGCGGTCGATCAACTTGGGTTCGCCGACCAAGTCAGCCACGTCAGCACCGGGGGCGGGGCCAGCCTCGCGATGCTCGAAGGCGAACGCTTTGCCGCCGTCGATCTGCTCGACGAAGCGTAAGCGGAAAAGAGAGGGGAAGGAAAAAGTGGGGAGACACGGAGAGGGGGAGAAGAGGAGCAAGTAAAGAAAAGCCAATCTCCCCCACTCCCAGCTCCCAGTTCCCCATCTTTCATCTCACTCAAACTCCCAGAATGTAATGACTGCTGAAGACGAACGCTTGACTCAGTCCCAACGTCGCGAGCAGAACTGGCATCGATGGGGGCCGTATTTGTCCGAGCGGCAATGGGGGACGGTTCGCGAGGATTACAGCGAAGGAGGCGATGCAACGTGGAGCTATTTTCCGCACGATCATGCTCGCAGCCGCGCCTATCGCTGGGGCGAAGACGGATTGCTGGGCATCTGTGACCGCCAATGCCGGCTATGCTTTTCCGTCGGTTTGTGGAACGGACGTGATCCGATTCTCAAAGAGCGATTGTTCGGGGTCACCGGCCCCGAAGGCAATCACGGCGAAGACGTCAAAGAGTGCTACTATTATCTCGATAGCACGCCGACGCACAGCTACATGAAGGCGTTGTACAAATACCCGCAAAGTCGATTCCCGTACGAGGAATTGGTCGATGTGTCGCGTGCACGTAGCCGGATGGACGACGAATACGAGCTGACCGATACCGCGGCCTTTGCCGATTCCCGTTACTTTGACGTGGTTGCCGAATACGCCAAAAACGATCCCAACGATCTGTTGATTCGTTTGACGATTACCAATCGAGGACCGCAGTCCGCGGTGCTGCACGCGCTGCCACAACTCTTTTTTCGTAATACATGGACATGGCAATGTACGGACGAAGGCTGTACGACGCGGCCGTCAATGCGGTTGGCTGACAATGTCGTGCAAACGCATCACGAATCGCTCGATCGATTCTGGTTCGCTTGCGATGCGATGGATGACTCGGGCGATTGGGTTTGGTTATTCACCGATAACGAAACAAACAAAGTCCGTCATCCCCATCTGCCAAGTGAAAGTCAGTTCTACAAAGACGGGCTCAATGACTTCGTCGTCCTCGGCAATACCGAAGCGGTCAATCCAGACCAACGTGGTACCAAGGTCGGGGCGTACGGGTTGTTGATGTTGCCCGCAGGAGGATCGCGAGAAATCCGTCTGCGGTTGGCGCACGTCGATTCGCCAATCATCAAAGACACCGCTGCGGGCGACACCAAGACGTATTCCAAAGTAGCGTTTGGCGATTCCTTTGACGACTGTTTCCAACAACGCGTCGACGAGGCGGACGAGTTTTATGCTTCACGTATTCCGGCATCCTTGAGCAGCGATCGCAATTTGATCATGCGGCAATCGTACGCCGGATTGCTGTGGACAAAACAGTTCTATCACTACGTGGTCAACACTTGGTTGGATGGCGATCCGAACGGCGTCAAAGCGACTGAGATACGGAAGTTGGGCCGCAACAGCGATTGGCGGCATCTGTTCAATCGTGATGTGATCTCGATGCCCGATAAATGGGAATACCCTTGGTACGCCGCCTGGGACTTGGCGTTTCACATGGTGCCGATGGCGCACTTGGATACGCACTTTGCCAAAGAGCAGATGATTCTGTTTTTGCGTGAGTGGTACATGCATCCGAGCGGGCAAATTCCCGCCTACGAATGGCAGCTCGGCGATGTCAATCCGCCCGTACACGCCTGGGGCGTTTGGCAGGTTTACAAAGCGTCTGGCCCGCCTCAGAAGCGTGACAAAGAATTCTTGGCGCGGGCTTTTCAAAAACTGTTGATCAACTTCACGTGGTGGGTGAACCGTAAAGATCCGCGAGGCAAGAACATCTTTGCCGGTGGATTTTTGGGACTTGATAACATCGGAGTTTTCGATCGCAGCAAACCGCTGCCACAAGGCCATCTCGAACAAGCCGATGGAACGGCGTGGATGGCATTTTATTGCGGCACGATGTTGCGAATGGCCATCGAATTGGCCGAAGATGAAATCGCCTACGGTGACATGGCCAGCAAATTCTTTGAGCACTATGTCGCAATCGCCGAAGCCATGAACTCGATGGACGGCAGTGGGCTGTGGGATAACGACGATGGCTTCTACTACGACCATCTGTATGTCGATGGCAAATCAATTCCAATTCGCGTCCGCTCGCTCGTCGGATTGCTGCCACTGATGACTGGCGTGATCCTCGAAGAACCGATCATCGAGAAGTTGCCTGGTTTCAAACGCCGGATGCTTTGGTTCCTGCGTAATCGCAACGACCTCAGTCAACACATGACGTACATGGAACGCGAGGACGCCAAACTTGGGAAACCTTGCAACCGTTTGCTGGCGATTCCGTCGGAGGATCGTTTTCGTCATTTGATCACGGTGATGCTTGATGAAAACGAATTTTTGTCCCCGTTTGGAATTCGCAGCCTGTCCGCCGCGCATCGCGATCAGCCCTTTGTCTTTGACTTCGGTGGCCAACATCACGAGGTCCGTTATTTGCCCGGCGAAAGCGACAGCGGGATGTTTGGTGGAAATAGCAATTGGCGAGGCCCGATTTGGTTCCCCACCAATTTCTTGCTGATCCAAGCACTCAAACGTTACTATGTTTTCTACGGCGATGATTTCAAAGTCGAATGCCCCACCGGCAGCGGCGTGATGATGACGCTGATGGAAGTTGCTCGTGAATTGGAACGTCGTCTGATCTCGATTTTCGAAGTGGACGATAACGGGGCGCGACCATCGCACGGCAAGGTCCAACAATATGCGGACGACCCTGCCTGGAAAGACTTGGTGCTGTTCTATGAGTACTTCCACGCCGACGAGGGGACCGGTTTAGGTGCCAGCCACCAAACCGGATGGACTGCGTTGATCGCCACGATCCTAAGAAGCCACGGCGCCGCAGCGCACTAAAGTCGCTGATCGCTCCGCGATCATAGCGATAAATCGCAGGAGACGTCGCCTTCTAAGTCGTAGGCCCTAAGTCGTAGGCCGGAACACAGCGGAGCGGAGATCTGGCAGGGCGGTGGTTACGAGTTCGCGATCACTTTCGCCTCCGCCGGATCGGCGTCGCTACCGCGACTTGATCCGGCCTACGATGCTGCTCGATCCACTACCCCAACGCTACTGCGCGGTTTCGCCCATCGCGGTGATCACGATGTTGCGGCCACCCGCATGATCGCGGTGCTCGCACAGATAGATGCCCTGCCAAGTGCCAAGTTGTAGCCGCCCATCGGTAATCGGGATCATCACGCTTGCGCCCATCATCGAAGCTTTCACGTGTGCCGGCATATCATCAGGCCCTTCGATCGTGTGAATGTAGGGCAGCGACTCAGGCACGGCGTGGTTCATTGCCGTTTCAAAATCGACGCGGACATCGGGATCCGCATTCTCGTTGATCGTCAACGATGCGCTGGTGTGTTGGATGAACACTTGCATCCATCCCATTTTCAGTGAGCTCAGTTCGGGGACCGCATCGACGACCTTGTCGGTAATCAAATGAAAGCCTCGGCTCATGGCGGGAAGCCGCCGTTGTTTTTGTATCCACATGGTGATCTCTTGGTGAGTGCAATAGGGCAGTCAGAAATGTCGAGAACTGAAAATATATTTTTCAATTATTTTTGCGTCGGAAGCGAAGCGAATGCAGTCTGGGGTGCTCGTCGGCCCAAAATGGCGGTCTTGTGTGCCCGTGATCGTTGGGAAAATGCCAGTCGAGGATGAAGTCGCCTTCGGGGTGGATCAATGTGGGAGTATCCCCCCTTGACAAAGTCAGAGTGTCGCTTGGGGGGGATTCGTTAGTCCATTGGGTTGAGGTGAGTTTTGCGGTAATTACGAAAGGAGTGGACGTCGTCATCGTCGCTGGAGTGTGTGAGTTCACATAGGCTGCTTTCATAGTTAACACAATTTTCTTGACACTGAGGTAATCGCGTCAATAATCTCCTCGTGCAACAGCTGTAGCCATTTGGATTCACGGCCGAATCAGATAACGAATTAGATAGCGGGACACTCGTAGGAATGGGTGTCTTGCTCATGGAGTAGAAAACGAACAATGAGTCATTGCAAGAACGTATTTGAAGCCATCTTGCGTTATGGGCACGACGAGGACTTCGTCCCGAACAAGGACGACAATTTTGAGCCGACTGACGCTCCTGCTGGCAGCCAAGAAAAAATCGAAGTGCTGCGTAAACGCGTCGAGCTAGGTCAACCTCTTTGGCACACCACTGACCGCGTCGATTACAGCGGTTTGACCGGTGCGATTCGCCCACGCGAGTAAGATTTTTGTGGGCTCCCCCGCAATCCCAACAAGCTAAATGCGACCCAGATACCCTCGCCAGGAACCGTTCCTGGCGAGGGTATTTTTTTGTGAACTCATCGTGGTAATGTATTTTGTCAGACGACGGGGCAGTGCGTTTGAAGCGGATCAGACGTAATATGGCCGCTCTTTGGCTACAGAAACACGAGATACGAGAC
>NZ_ANOG01000887.1 GCF_000346295.1 Rhodopirellula maiorica SM1
GCGAACTTTGGTCACGTATTTGTGAACTCGCCGCTCGGATGCCTCAGGTTGATCAGGATCAACCTCGTGCATTGTTGTTGTTCCCACCGGGATTGGAGTTTGCTGCTGGGTTCTTCGCCGCTCACGTCGCCGGCTGGATTCCCGTTCCGACCTGTTACCCAAAACCTGGCCGGGTGATGGAGCGGCTCGATTCGGCCGCCCGCGATTGTCTACCCTCGGCCATCATTGCCGACTCGGAAACATTGGCGGGAATGGATCCCGAAAAATTGTGCGACGAAGCGAGGAACATCCCACATCTGGCGACCGACGCCTCGCTGCCATCGTTCGACGCGAATCCTCAACCAAACTGGATCGATCCACATTCGCTGTCGATTGACCCAGAATCGCTTGCGTTACTGCAATACACCAGCGGCAGCACCAGCCGTCCCAAGGGCGTGATGGTCCGTCATCGCAATGTGATGGCCAACCTCGAAGCAATTCGTCGCGGATTTCAGATCCCTTGGTTGGATGACGATCCAAATGAAACCGAAACCGGCGTCTTTTGGCTGCCGTTTTTCCACGACATGGGGCTGATTGGCGGATTGTTGGCATCGCTGTACATGGGCCGATCCTCGGTATATATCAGTCCACGCGCCTTCCTCCAGCGGCCGCTTCGTTGGTTGCAATTGATCAGCGACTACAAGGCGACGATCAGCGGTGCCCCCAATTTTGCCTACCAATTGTGCATCGATCGCATCTCGCCCGATCAAACCGATTCACTGGATCTATCAAACTGGCGGACGGCGTTCTGTGGTGCCGAGCCAATCATGCCACGCACGCTGAGTGATTTCGCGCACCGTTTTTCGAGCTGCAATTTTTCCGCCAGCTCGTTTTACCCCTGCTACGGACTCGCCGAAGCCACGCTGCTAGCCGCCGGCGGAAACGGTCCCGCAGAGCCACATTTTCTAACCGTCAGCCGCGACCAGCTTGCCGAGGGACGTGTCGACGACTCCACCCCGAA
>NZ_ANOG01000888.1 GCF_000346295.1 Rhodopirellula maiorica SM1
TTTCCAGTTTGAAGTTGTGGACGCCATCAGGGAACGGCGTGCCGGTGGGATCGTTCAAGACTTGGCTAACCGTTCGCGTCAATGTTCCAAGCGTTGTGAACGCGTTTCCAAATTCGGCGAATGAATCGTAGACAAGTACTTCGCCGTTTCCGTCACCCACTCGCCAGTACAGTCGATAGATCACATCGTTTGGCAGCGGATTGCCGTTTCCGTTGACGGTGTCATCGCCAACCATCTCGAACTGCAGCAAATTTTGACCGGTGATGTTGTCATCGGTGCTGTGGCCGTCATCGTTGATCAAGTCCAAGTACGGCGTGTTGGGTAGGACCGCATCGACATTGATTACAAGGGCTTCGCTTGCTGCATTGATGTTACCCGCGACGTCCTCCAGTACGACGGTTAACGAATGTGTTCCGGTGTCCAACGGTTCGGTGGTGATCTGCCAGTTACCTTCGGTCGTCGCGACACCCTGACCGACTAATTCGGTGCCTGAGAAAACACGAACCTTAGTGTTCGGTTCTACCGTCGTGCCGGCAGGATTTGCCAACGCCACTGCTTGAATGTGGGTAACATCGTCGTTGTCGAACATTCCCGTGTCAGCGATGCTCAACAAGTCCGGAGCGGCCGCAACGGCGGGAGCTGTCGTATCCACTGTAAACAAGAAGGCGCCGCTTTGCGGGCTGCGGCCAACAACGCCCGCTGCGTCTTGGATGCGTGTCCACGATTGCACCAAATAAACGTCATCGCCCAATGCGGTTGACGTCGCATTCCAGAGTGTCGGATTCGCAGCATTGACGAGGTTCGCTTCGACGGTAGTGACCGTCCCCGTGGTGGTCGAGGTAAAGCTGAGGATAACCTCGGCGCCGGCGACGGCCGTCCCTTGGTCGATAGGAATATTCATCGCAGCGAAATCAGCCAAGTCATCCTGGATGACAAGCGTCGGGGTATTGTCATTGGTGAGGTTGTCGTTGTTGAACATTCCCGAGTCGCTTGCCGAACTCAGGAACGGCGTGGCAGGGATCGGGGCTGCAAAGTTCTCGATCTCAAGATCGTAGCGGTTCTGGTCACCATCGGCCGATGTGACTTGTACGAAATACTTTTGTTGGGCAACGACCGGAACGACAAGCTGTTGCCCGCCTGCGACGGCGGCTCCCGCAACAATCAATGTTCCCGTTGAATCAAACAAGTTGATAACGACGTCGCCACCATCGCCGTCTAAAGGAACTCCGTCAGCGGCGAAGTGGGCGTTGACAATCAATTTTCCGGTGTCATGGGCGGTGACCTGGTACCAGTCGTCGTTGACCACACCTGCGGCGCCGCCGGATGGCATTTGTGTCGCATGCAGTGTTGCTCGCATGACCGTGATTGCCGGTTCGCTGCCAAGTACTTTTGCGGTGGCGAACGTGTCATTGGGTTCAAATTCGTCCGGCAATAGTAAGTCGATGCCATCAACTTGCAGCAATTCGAATTCATCAAAACTGATCGTCTGGTTCGGCTGTACTAGCACACCACCAGAGTCTGCTTCGGGTCCGGGCTGGAAGTCAAAGGGAGCTCCGCTAAGGATGACGTTTAGCGTATCGCCGGTTCCTTGCAACACTCCGATCGGGTTACCACCGAAGACGTTGTAATCGAGACCGCCCGCTGGATCGGTTGTCACGTTGACAATATCGGTACCGTCGCCCGCTTCGATTCGAACTTGCTCGATGCCGGCAATGGTGTTGGCCCCAGCGGATAAGCCGCCGGTGATCGTGAAGACGCCGCCGGCGTGGACAGTGGAAATGGTTTCGCCCGCGGAGGTTCCACTCACAAGAATCGTATCCGCCCCAGCACCACCGTCGATTGTATTGTTGCCACCACGTGCGTCGATTGTGTCGTCACCGTCACCGCCATTGATGGTGTCGTCGCCGAGCCCACCAATCAGGATGTCATTTCCGGCACCGCCGTTAAGAATCGCATCCGCAGACAAAAAGTCATCGCCGCTGCCGCCGTTTAAGACAATGGAGATAGCGTCCTCGACACCGGATTCCGCTTTGATGACATCGTCACCGCCCTGGCCATGGCCGAACAAGGTGTCGTCGCCCGCACCGGCCGCTCCAACGCGAATACTGAAGTCGAATCCCGCGACGTCAACAGCGCCGTTGACGAGCGAGACATGCACATCGTCGGCGGTTTGTTGGCCATGGAACTCGACGTTGTCCGCTGCACCGTCTGCGTCTCCTAAATCAACGTAAACACTGCGAACCGACGTCGCTGCCAAATCGGTGCCCAATTGGATCGCGTCGCCGTTGGCGGATACTACGTCGGTTTGGTTGTTTAGCACAACTTGATCTGCACCGGCACCTGCCTCGACGTACACATTCTCGACCTCGCCCATATTCAAGAAGACTGCTGCAGTGTCTTGTCCACTCGAATTGAGCACAAAGATCGAACGGGCGGCGTTTTGAATCGTTCCGGGAACAAACACATTCGGTGCGGGGTTCACTGTTGCTCCGAAGCGTCCACCGCCTATTAGTTCCAAGCGATTGTCGCCGCCCAAGGCGTCGAACAGCATTTCGTCCTCGCCGTCGCCCCCTTCCATCAGGTCACTGCCGTCTCCGGCGACCCAAACGAGTTGGTCGCTGCCGGCACCGCCGAAGAAGAAATCTTGGCCGCGGCCCCCTTCCAACCGGTCGTCACCATCGCCGCCTTCGAGCACATCGCCGAGCGCCGACCCCGTCGGCGAGTCGCCACCGATCAAATTGTCGTTGCCTGATCCACCAATCAGATACAGTTGGACGTTATCGTCAGCGACACCTGATGCATCGACGACGTCGTTGCCCTCGCCAGCGTCGACCGTAGCGTTGATGGTCAAACCAGTCAGCGTTACGTTATCGCCACCGCCAAAGGTCAGCAATTTCAAACTTTCGATCGCATCGGCGTCGGCGGTGTCGAAGGTGACCTCGCTTCCATCGACCGTCAGGGTGGTTGCCGTGCTGGTAATAACATTGGCGAAGTCGTCACCCAAAACGTTCAGCGTATCGTTACCGTCGGCGCCGCCGTTAAAGGTAATGCTAGTCGCGTCGTCGTAAGTGAACGAAACGTTGGATGTCCGATTGTGAGTGAATCGTCCGTTATTGGCATTACCGAGTGGCGTGACATCGTAAATGTCGTCGTCTGCGGTACCGGCAACGGTCATTGCAGCATTGGCATCAATATTGACCTGTTCTACCCCCGTAAACGATACAGGGTTAAACGCAGCTTCCGTAATCGTTTGGGCGTTCAAGTCGACCGTCACTTCGCCGACACCGCTACCGACGAAGTTCAGCACGTCGCTTCCGCTATCTGGATTGCCGGCTTGGATCTCGACGCCCGTTTCAATCGGGTGATCGCCTTGCACGTCAAAAGTGTCATCCCCGTCACGGCCAATCAGTCGCAGGAATGTGACGCTGTCCGTGGAAATCGGCAACGTTACGTCTACGCCGAAGGCCGGCTTTTGCATCCGTACCGTGCCGGTGCTGTTCAGGCTGAACAGATCGTCGTTGTCGGTACCGATGATGTCCAGTCCGTCGCTCCGACCGCCACCCGAGTTGACAAAGGCCAAGCTGCCTCCGCCGTCGACATTTTGAAACTCCACAGGCAGCAGCGGATTTCCGGCGAATTCATCGGCCGTAATCGTACCCGAGTCAACGTTCACACCGGGACTGTAGGTAATTTCCGCGCCAAAGCCGGGACTGGTGTAAGTCAAAGCATCGTTACCGCCCTGCCCGTCGATGATCAGGTGTTCGGTCGTGGTCACCACCACCGGCACCGGCTGAGCCCCCGTGATTCGTGCACCATCGGAGGTGAGTTGATCGACCACGATCGTGTCTTGCGCTGCCGTGCCATTGACCACCACGGTATCGCTTGCGGTGGGATCGCCACCGGCGACGTTGATTACACCGAGCTCATCGGGTGTGACAGGGTTATTCAAGTTGATCTCATCGCTGCCTGCACCGGCATCGATGTTCAAGACTTCGAAATTAGCGAACTCGAGCGATTCGAATCCGTCGACGGTGACTAACCCCGTAAGTGCGCCGGCAAACACGGGATCAACCGGATCGTTGCTGTTGGGGCCTTCGACATAGTTGATTGAATTCTGTCCTTGCAGTGCCTGAGGGAAGCCCACGCCCAACGGTGCCGAAGCAACATTCAAGATGTTGTTGCCGCCTGCTGGTGCAATCACCTGAATCGGTTCGAGTCCGAAGAACTCGACCTTCTGGGTGATTTGATTGTTCTCTTGGAATACCGCTCCGGCATCGACGGTCGAACCGGGGTTGTACGTGGTTGTTACCGGTGTTGAACCGCCAAGGATCAGCTTGTCAAATCCGCCCGGTGTTGGGAATGAAGCCGGGCCGCCTGTGCCATCGCCATCAAACACGATCCTGGTGCCAATCAACCCATTGCTGTTGTCGATGACCAGGGTATCGTCATCCGCACTGCCGCGAATCACGATTAGTCCGGTCGTCGCTTTGGGGAAGGTTTGCGTTAACAACTGCGAGTTGACGAAGACCAAGACATTGCCGGTCAATCCATTAGGGTCATTGACGATCCGAAATTCATCTGGATTTCCGTCGCCCGCTTGCCCCGTCAATGGTGCGTCGTTCGCCGTGACCACAAATCCATCCAAATCAGCTTCGACCGCACCGATGTCATCTTGCGATCCCTGAGGCCGTGTGAAATCGCGTTGATCGTCCGTCAACGTAGTCACGCCGTTGCCGATCGCCGGACTGCCAGCACCCGGAAAATGGGTCAATGTAGGTCCACCATTGCCGGTCAGCGGAAGTAGCAGTGCATCGCCGCCGAAGATCGTGTTGACCGTGAATCCAGTCAGCACACCATTATCGGGATCGCCGATCAGATTGAAGTCGTTGCTGTTGATCGCACCGCTGAGGTTTTCCTCAACGCCGCTGCCAGGGTTCTGGGCGACGATCGTATTTTCAAGCGTGACACCACCGGTGCCTCCAGCAATACCACTACCGACGTCTGTAGATGCATCGTTGAGTGTGATCGTGACACTATCAGTCGTGATCGTACCACCGTCGGTATTGAAGATACCGCCACCATCACTGCCGGTCGCCGTATTCCCCGAGATCGTGGTGTTGGTCAGCGTAAAGGTTCCCACAGCGGAGTTCCACAGACCTCCACCTTCGATTGACGTGTTGTCATGTATTGTGCTGCCGTCGATGCTGACATTGCCGCCGCCAGTGATGTGAATACCGCCACCTCGACCCGGTGCGTTTCCAGCGTCGTTCATGTGAATGGTCGAATCGACGATACTGATCGAACCGACGTTGTTTTCGATACCACCACCGGCACGAACCGAAGTGTTGGCTCGGAGCAACGAATTATCAATGGTGATCGTGCCGCCGACGTTATTGAGAATACCGCCGCCACTGCCGGCTGTCCCGTCGGCTACGTTGTTCGTGATCTGACTGTTGTCGATATCAACGATTCCACCGTTGTTGAAGATTCCGCCACCGCCATCATCGCTGTTCGGACCGCTGGCCGTGTTACCGGAGATTGAGGAATTCACGACGGTCAGCGTGCCCGCGTCGTTCCACAGGCCCCCCCCTTCGTTGGCAGCGAAATTTCCTTCGACAGACGAGGCATCGATCGTTGCATTGCCGTCTCCGGTGATATGCAAGCCACCGCCGTTGCCCGGCGCGGCGACTGCCGGCGCGCCTCCGGCATTGTTGTTGATTAGCCGGCTGTCCGTCACAAAGGTCGTCGTTCCGGCAGTCGCTTCGATACCGCCACCGGCGCGATTGGCGACATTGGAGTCGATGAGTGAACTTAAGAGGTTCACTACTCCCGATGCGTCGTTGAGAATCCCGCCACCACTGCCGCTGGTTCCGTCGGCAGTGTTGTTGGAGATCGTGGAGAAATTGACGTTAACCGCCCCACCCGCATTGAAGATACCGCCGCCGCCTTGATCGCTACCATCACCACTGGCGGTGTT
>NZ_ANOG01000889.1 GCF_000346295.1 Rhodopirellula maiorica SM1
CCCCTGGCTCGCCAGCTGATCGAGCGCTGGCGTCTTGACAACCGGATTTCCGGCCACCCCCAAGGTGTCATTCCGCCAATCGTCGGCATACAGCACCAAGATGTTCATTGCATCGGGTGCAGTGGGTTGCGGCGACGCTGCAAACGAATGTTCTAGCGTTGCCAGTGGCACGCTCAAAAACGTCAGCGTGAGTAACGCAAGCGGGGCGAGACGACGGATGAGTGTATTTTTTAAGGTTTTCATATCGAACCAGAGGAGCTATTTGGAAGCGAGAAGTAAAAGAGTTTTCCTGATGACGTCTGAAATGCAATTCGCTGACCCAAAACGGAGATGACGGGACGTTGCGATCTGTTTTGATGTGCGAATTTTCGTGTTTGGGGATTGGGATCCGCTACGGCTATTTTAACTGAGCATTTTTGATTCGGTTGGTCGCATCCACGTATTGTGATAGGTCGGCGATCAACTCTTGATGCTCGGCATTGTCGGCGAGGTTGTGCGAGGGACGCTGCGTCGTTTGATGGTCGTAAAGTTCGCGGTCAACAACGCGTCTTGTTTTTGCATCGATCCATTCGGTGTAACGCCACCGCTCGGTACGAATGCTGTATCCCATCACCGAGCCACGTGGGTATTGGCTAATCGCAAATTCGCGAAACGTGGCCGCGGGCTTCTCCAGAATGCGTACAAAGCTGTTGCCATCGCACTGCGGCGGAGGCTCGCCGCCAGTAAGTTTCGCGAGCGTTGGGAAGAGGTCGACTATCTCGACCAATGCCTTGGTTCGAACGCCTTTTGCGAATCCAGGAGCCGACACAATCAACGGCACGCGAGTGTCGAGTTCTAAATTAGTATGCTTGCACCACAGTCCATAGTCGCCGAGTTTGTAACCGTGGTCACCCCATAGCACCACGATCGTGTTGTCGCGTAGACCGAGGCGGTCGAGTTCCGCAATCACTTTACCAACTTGCGCGTCGGCATAGCTGACGCACGCGGCGTAGCCGTGCATCAACTGCTGCGTCTGGTCGTCGCTCAATGGGCCTTCGGAGGGGATGCCCGCGTACGCGCGAAGCTCGCCCCAATTGGTGAAGGCTATTACCGGAGCATCGGTTGGAAGCTTCCGGCGGGGGACTGCGAATTGTTCGCGTTTGTAGAGATCCCAGTATCGTTTGGGGGCAGCGAACGGCAGATGTGGTTTTGCGAATCCAACGCACATAAAAAACGGCTTGTCTCGCTTCTGCCGCAGTGTCTCGATGGCTTGGTTGGCTACCGCACCATCGGGATACGTGTCGTCGGGGACGTCTGCGTTTTCAATCGGCGGGCCCTGGGTGGAGAGAAACAGATCGACGCCCTTGAGTCCTTTGGCTTGAGCAAGACGCTTTTGACGAGCAATTTTCGCCAGAGTTTGCGGCGCCGCGTACTTCTCGCCGGGCACGGCGGGCAAGTGCGACCAATACGGCTTGTCGTCGATATGGTGATGATACACCTTGCCGAACGAAGAGGTTTCGAAGCCTCGCTGCGTAAAATAGCGCGGCATGCTCATTGCATCAGGAACGGTGCGGCGAAGCGGGGACCACAGGTCATAGATGCCTAACGTGTCGGGGTACTGGCCCGCCATCATGCTGGCCCGCGAAGGAGCGCAGATACCTTGCTGGCAATACGCACGTTCAAAGAGCACCCCGTCCGCAGCCAACGCGTCGATGTTCGGGCTGCTGATGACTGGATGCCCATAACAGCCGAGTTCAGGCCGAAGGTCATCCATGAAGATGATCAACACGTTTTTGCTTTCGCTGGCTGCGGCGAATACCGGAACAAGACATAGCAACAGGAAAAACGAGGTTGTGAGAGATTTCACGTCAAAACATTCTTTTAGCAAGTTTGGTCGTAACAGGATAACTTTGCACCGCACATAAAAACGAAGCATCGATCGCGGCTAGCAGATTGGCAGGATTCGTTCCGTGTTTTTAGCCGCTTTGGCGCTAGCCACGGTTCCAATTCTCCGTCTGTTAGCCGCTTTGGCGCTAGCCACGGTTCCGACAATCAACCGGTACTTGCGCCCAAACCGCCAACGGTGTCGATCGCGTTATTCATTTTAGTTCGTAAGTTGAATGCGAATTTGATTTCCACGGCGTGGCAGCGTGACGGTGGCGGTCGCCGATTGTGCTCCGCTTTGGACGTGCACTTGGTAGTCACCGAGAAAGCCGCGTACATGACATGTGCCTTCGTCGTCGGTCTTCGTCGTCTCGTCGGTCCACCATTGGTTGGCGACCAAGTCGACGAACACCTCGCCTGCCGGCTTGATGCTCCAGTCCTCACGCCACAGCGCGGCCGCCGGTTTCCAGTGCATCTTTTCCCAGAACCCCCATTGCACGATCGCGACGAAATTGGGGTGACTGAACGAGGCGATCATCACGTCGCGGAAATAGTCCGCCTGCAACGCTTCGTCGTCGCCGGCGTCCACATCAAATTCACTGAGTTGTAGCTTTGGCGCGATCTCGCCGAACTCGTCATAGACTTTCAGCAACTCTTCGGGAGGAGTCAGCGAGGCCAGCCCGAAGTGAGCCATGAAGCCCACGATATCAGCCGGCTGGCCTTGTTCGTTGAGATAGCGAATGATCTCTTTGTATGGTTCGCGTTTGTAGCCGTCCGGTAACACCTTGCCTTCGTTGATTGCGTGAGTCGCGTCGGGTGCGAGGCGACGAGCTTCGGCCATGATTTCGGCGTAGATTTCGGGACCGCCATACTCCTTTTCGTAGGTGTGTTTGCCCCAACCGATGATGTGATTGATCGTGTCCCATTCGCTCACAAAATGGGACGTCGCTGGCAGTACGTCTCTCATGTGTTGCCACAGCCACGATCGATGGGCCTCAGGGTCGCCGACAAACTGTTTTTCAATCGCATTGAAATCCATTGGTGCCCAGGCGATGTAATGTCCCCGCACGCTGATGTTGTTTTCCAAAAGCCAAGGAAGTGTTTTATTGAAAAAGAGATCGTATTTACGACGTGACGGTGCGTTGTCACTTTTGAGTCCCTTCCAGACGTGGGGACGCAGTTCGGATTCAAACGTGACGCGGTCAAAGTACTTTTTGACAACTTGACGGTACTTCTGGGCTTCGTCCCAAGTGACGATGATCTTTTTCTTCGGGTTGATTGGGAAATCGCTCTCGGCCGCTCCCAAGACCTCGGAATTCACCGCGTTACCGAAGCCAAACGCATGCTTCTGCATGGCGACATGAACGCGTGCGTTTGGCAGCGGATTTCCATCGGCATCGACAACCGTGATGGTCAAATCCCCTTTGCGGATCTTTTCGATGCGAGCGAGAGCTTGCGTCCGCCACGCTGCGTCCTCTTCTCGCCCCTTGTACATGATCGTTGATTTCGGCAGCGTGGCGATGTCGCGATCAGGACCGTAGTTGATCAATCGCAGGTCCGCTATCTGCACTTGCGTTCCTGCTTCGCCCAATTGAATTCGCAGACAACTTTCCGCGGTGTCGAAATCACTTTTGGCAACGAAGGAACGCACATGTTGCACCCATTCTCGGTAAGCCGACAAATTGTATTGGTAGGAGGTTGAATTGGAATCGGCATCGACGAAGAAGTAGGCGTTATTGGGTTGACCGCCGGCACCGGGGCGTCGCATCCAAAACGAAATCAGCACGACGTCGCCTTTGGACACCGACCCGTCGATTGGAATGCGAAGCCGCATGTTTTCCGGGGCGCTGAACCGCGTATCCGACTTGATACTGTAGGCCGTTGCGAACGGCATGTCCGCTGTCTCGATCCAATTGGCATCGGCGACCACGTTCTGTGAACGGAATTCAATCTCCTGGTCTGGGCCGAACGACACGACGTCACGTCCACCATCGGGAGGCGTGATCGCGGTCGCTTGTGCCAATGACACGGCTGGGAAGCAGCCCGCCAGTAATACGAACGCAAGGAACATTCGCCCGCACCGATTGACGCCGTCAATCGTGAAGTTGTCTGGTGTGAACATCTGAATTCGGGGTAAGAGGTTGAAGGTATGCTTAAACATGTATCTTTGACGCTGTTTGGATTGGATCAACTAACGCTTTGCCCGACGCTGCGATCCAATCGCCACGGCTCATCCAAGACAACGACATCCGCGATAACGATCACAGGAAACGAGCCGATTGGTAACAGCAGTAGGGATTTGCCGTATCGAGATGTCACGTTCCAGTGCTTTGAAAATCAAGTTGGAATTGGTGGGTTCCGGCTGCGAGTGTTTGGCTTTTCCGACCATTGGGGAAATCCACCGTTGCTGCGGTGTTGGGCGGAACCACAACCTCCATTTCAAGTTTGCCGTCACGCAGTTCCCAAGCACTGACGGCTGTTCCGTATCCCGTTTCAAGTTCGGCCCGCGCCGATGTCAGCGGGCCACCAACCAACGGACGGACGAAAAAGTGTTTGTAGCCCGGGTGCTCGGGATCCGGTGACAACCCGGCGATCCGTTCATACATGAATTGGCCGATCGCACCATAAGCGTAGTGGTTGTACGAGTTCATGCTGGCATCACCGAAGCCTTCGGCGTGGCTATAGCTGTTCCATCGCTCCCACATCGTGGTCGCGCCCTGATTGATCGAAAAGAACCACGACGGATAGCTTTCTTTGAACAACAGTTCGTAGCTGATGTCGGGGTGTCCGAGTTCATCAAACACGGGTGCCAACAGCGGCGTGCCCAGAAACCCGGTGCGCAGATGCCGATCGGCTTCCTCGAATTCAGCCAACAACAATTTTTCGACCTGAGGACGCAGCGACAGTTCAATCAAGTCGTAACCTACTCCCATCAGGGTGGCCGTTTGAGTTCGTGCCCCGGGGGCGGCGACTCCGTTCGGGAAGTATTTTGCAGTGAACGCGGCGCGAATGTCGTCGTGCATTCGCTGATAGCGGGACGCGTCGTCGGATTTGCCCAGCGCCATCGCGGCCCATTGCATGATCCTGGCATCGCGACCAAAGTACGCTGTCGCGATCAGGTCCTGTGCGGTGTCGCCTTTGCGATCGGATTCGGTATAGGGCTGAAGCCAATCGCCCCAACCGGTCAAATCGGGAATGAACCCGTTTGACCGCCGCTGGTACACCGCGACCCAACGCTGCATTGCTTGGTAGTTGTCGGCTAGGATTCGCAAATCGCCGGTCCGCACATAAATCTGCCATGGGGCGGTTACGATCACGTCGGCCCATCCGGGGCTCGAATAGCCAAACGGCGTTGAGGGGACCGTGTGGGGGATCTCGCCATCGTCGGTTTGTTCGTCGCGAACGCTTTGTAACCACCGAGACCAGAATGAATAGACGTGGTAGTTGAAGAACGACGTCGGCAAGAACACTTGGGCATCGCCGGTCCATCCCAACCGCTCGTCCCGTTGGGGGCAATCGGTGGGGATGTCAATAAAGTTGCTGATTTGGCCCCAGCGAATATTGCTTTGCAGTTGATTCAACTTGTCATGGGACGAGGTAAATCTTCCTTTGGAATCAAAATCCGTGTGCATCACATTGGCGATGACCGAATCGGGGGTCAATGTGTCGCCAGCGGCAAGCCCGCTCAGCTCGACATAGCGATAGCCAAAGAACGAAAGCGATGGCGTGTAGGTGACTGTTCCAGTTTCGGCGGCAACGTAAGTGGCCTGCGAACGAGCAGTGCGATAGTTTTCTGTATACAGCGTGCCGTCCTGTTGTAGCATCTCTGCAAACCGGATTTGCACCGTTTCGCCTTTATTCACAGGCATCGTGATCGTGGGAACGCCGACTTGATTTTGACCAAAGTCAAAGACATACCTGCCCGGTTCGGGCTCGGTCAGTTTGACCGGATGCAATTGCTGCGTCACCCGCACCGGCGGCATGGGTTTGGGAACCACTTGCGGACCCTCGTTGATACCAGTGGTTTTGACGGGCATCCAATCGCTATCGTCGAAAACGGGTTGGCTCCAAGTTCCTAACCGTTTCGACTCGTCGTAGTCTTCGCCGTGGTAGAACCCAGCAGCACGAATCGGACCTTCGTTGGTGGCCCGCCACTGGTTGTCGGTCACGATCCTTTCAACACGACCATCGGCGTACGTCAGTTCCAATTGTGCGAGTAGCTTCGGAGTCAGCTTCATCAACTCCGTTCGCTTTCGCAACAACAGGTTGCCTGCGTACCAGCCTTCGCCCACGACCGCACCGATCGCGTTGTTTCCTTGATCGATCAAGTCAGTCACGTCATAGGAAAGCGACTCGACGCGTTTAGAATACATCGTGTACCCGGGCGACAGCATGTCACTACCGACTCGTTGGCCATTGATTCGAAATTCATAGATACCAAGTGCCGACGCATACAGACGGGCCTGGATGATTTGGCCGGAAGCCGCAAATTCCCGCCGAAAATAGTACGCCGGATGCGCCGTAATCGCGGGAAAGGGATCGAACGAGTTGTTCTGCGGCAGTTCGACCTGCTTGCGAACGCCGTTGATCTTGTAGTCGACCCACAGTGTTTTGTCCTGACCGGGGGCCGGATCGCCGCCTAACCGCCGCGTGACAACTCGGATGGGAGTCGAACCACGTTTGATTGCGCGGCGTAGGTTTTCAGTCACGTTGCTGACTTTGGGTGGATCGGCGGTACGATCACCAAACTCGGCCTTCAAAATTTGCACCTGATCGGGTTGTCGTTCGCCCTGATCCAGTTCGATCCAGTGGGCGGCCCAAGCATCACGATCGAGCAGCCCCATTTCAAAGGTCGCTTGATCGCTCCACTCGGACTCGCGTCCCTGGTCGTCCCAGATCTTCACACGCCAGGATACTTGCTGACGTGACTCGAGTGCGGGACCTTCGTATGGCACCCACACCGATTGGTCCGAATCCACTTTGCCTGAATCCCAAACCGGGGACGTGCCAGCGTTTGCACTGGATCGCGATCGTACGACGATCTGGTAAGCCGTTTGTGCTTTGATGTCCTCGTCGACCGGTAACTGCCATGAAAATACCGGCGATGGATCGTAGAAGCCGATTGGGTCGACAAAGTTTTCGCCGACTGTAAGTGTATGCGGTTGTGGCTTGGCGGCCATTGTCGGTGCGATGACGGTGCAACCCATCACCATGGTCAAGGCGATCGCAAAAAGGCGTGATTCGTGCATAGGAAAAGTTGTTGGGATCGGACGAGTGTGGGAATCGTGGGTAGCAAGTCGAGTCAGTTTCGATTCTCATCAAACAGACTGACAAACTCGTTGTGAATTTCGGGATGTTGTTGGGACAGGTCGACTTCTTCACCAGGATCGGAATCGAGATCAAAAAGTTGCGTCGGCTGATCCAAGCCGTAGCGAACTGCTTTCCACTTCCCGCGTCGAGCGGCTTGAAACACCTCGCCAATGATTCCCGAATTGGGGTCACCGGCTTGCTTGCCAAACTCCCAGTACAACGTTCGCTCGGGGATCATGCGAGGTGTTTCGCTTAACAACGACGCGATCGAGTGTCCATTCGTTTTGGCACGTGGCACCGTCGAGAGCGAAACCCCGGCCAGATCCGCGAACGTAGGTAACACATCGGCGAACGTCCACGGTGTGTGGTCGGCGCGGCCGTTGCCGATTTTTGCGGGCCAATGGAGAATCATCGGGACGTGAATGCCACCGTCGAACAGATCGCGTTTCATGCCCTTGTATGGCGCGGCGGCTTTGAAAAATTGGGGGTCGCCCCCGCCTTCGTCGTGCGGACCGTTGTCCGACGTAAAGACGATAAGCGTGTTGTCGGCGATGCCTTTTCGCTCAAGCGCATCGACGAGGCGGCCGACATAGGCGTCTAACGCCGTGACCATGCCGGCCAGCGTGGCGCGAGGCTCGTCAACCGCTTCGGGGTAATACCACGCGTAGCGATCGGCCGGTTCGCCAGTTGTCATTCCGGTATAAGGCGTTTCAGTGAACTGGTCGCGATACGGTTTGATATACTGCTCGGGTGCCGCCAATTCGGCGTGCGGTGATGAATACATCAACATCACAAAGAAGGGATTGTCACGTTGTTGTGAGATGTAGTGGATTGTTTCGTCGGTGAATAACTGCTGAGCGTACGCACCCTTCTTGCCCGCTTCGTTTTCAGCAATACGGATCTTTGTGCCATCACGCCAAAGGAAGTGAGGGTATTGGCGATGCCCTTCGAGTATCGAATACATGCCAAACCAAGTATCAAAGCCCATCGCCAAGGGATCTGTGACACCCATCTGCGATCCGATCGAATACTTTCCAAACAACGCTGTGTCGTAACCGGCGTGCTTCAGCACATGCGCGATCGTAACGTCGATGTCTCGCAGTTGTACTTTGTTCGAATTGTCGTGCATCAGTCGGCCGTCGCGACCGGTCATCAGTGAGACACGTGATGGCGAACAAACCGTGTTACCGGCGTAGGCCTGGGTAAAGCGAATTCCGTGTTTCGCCAATCGATCCAAATTAGGCGTTTTGATCGGAGTGTCGCCATACGCACCGATCTGATTGAATCCAAGGTCATCGGCCATGATGAAAAGAATGTTAGGCCGTGCTGCCTCGGCGGGGTCCGCTGCGTCCAAGCTGGCAACTCCCATTGCCAAACAGGCGACCGTTAAACAAACGAGCATCATCCGAGCAATCGATGCGACGGAAAGTTGCAGTGATCCACTAGCGGAAGCGACACCGCAAATGCGACCGGACGGAATTGGGGGCAGCGGTTTCAATCGAGGATGAGGTGGCGAATTCATGGAAGGCGATAGTCAATGACGTGAAGGGCGGATGGGATACCATCGATAGGCTGGGTCGCCTTCGTTTGGATGATTTCGGGCGGTGCGGCTTGGCAGTATATCGAGAGGACCTGTTCGTCGGCCCACCGCTGGACGTCGACCAACGGTGATCCAAGCACCGTTTGCACCGGCGTTTGCAGTTGCTGCCACTCGTAGCTGTCACCTGACTCACTCGGCACTCCTCGGGCAAACAGCAATCGGTCCTGATTCTGGATTTCGTCGCTGTAGATCAAAATCAACTGGCCGGCGTCCGTGCCGACCAATTTGGGACGGTTTCCCGAGAAGGGTAATGCTTGACGAGTCCATTTGCCGTTTTCAGTACACCAATAATGGTGATAACGGTGTGTCTGAGTTGCCGCATCACGCTGTCGCATCACAATGTGTACTTGTCCATTGGCAAAGACGTGTTGTGCGTTCGAATTGGAAACGAATGCGTCGGGTGGTATGGGGATCACAACCAGCCCAGCACTATTCAAATGGATGGGGTTGGTCTCCGTTTTTCCGATGACGATGCCATCCGAGTTGTGCCAGGTGACGCCGAAGTCGTCACTGTACGCGTAGCAAAGATCGTGTTGGTTCGAGGGATGGGTTCTCGCGAAGCGGTCCCGCCAAACCCACGAGACATGAAGTCGCTTGCCGGCAAAGGTCAGCGGGTTCATGTACGGACAGCGGTACAGACTGGATCGGCCGCTGAATTGGTAGACCCCGATGTCACGGGCGATGAACTTCCCCATTCCCTGCACCCAGCTATGGATGTTCCCGTCGTACTTTTCGAGCATGCCGTCGCCGTTGCCTGACGTCACGCCGCGGTAATAGAACATCAAGTTACCGTCGGGCGAGGAGATGAAGCGGGGATAGGTGACGCGATCTGCTGTCTCGATTCTTCCGAGCGAATGCATGATCGGCCCAAACAAGCTCGCGTCCCATTCGTGAGCGGCAGGATCGCTAGCGACACCCAATTTTGAAACGCGGTAGTTCAGCGGCGTCGCGTGATGATCAAAAGCGAGGTGAATCGTGCCATCGTTTTCACAGATTCCGATCACCGCGGTGTTATGGGAATCATTTGTCAGAAAACGATGATCCTCGAACCGGACCACCGACCAGTTACGACTGGAAAGTTTGCGTCGCCCCAAACAAACACGTCGATTCGCATCTACATAGGTGGTGTATTGATAACCACGATGCGAGATGAGCGCTTGTTGCTGATGCGTACGGCCGTTGACGTTGTTGCCAAAGCGGGTCGCGGGGCCGTCGGCGAACGTGAGCGCATGGGGATCAACAGTCGTCTTTTGGATCATTGTCAAATCGGTCGCTTGCACCGACGCGACAATCCAGCCCGCCGCTATCAGGTGCATGATGGCAGAAACGCATTTCAGAACACCGAATTTCACGCTATTTGTCCTCTCGCAAGAGCATTGTTTTGATCTCCGCTGGTATGGCGTGTTTGTTCCCGCCACGGTCGGCACCGGTAATCCACCAATACACCATTCCTGCGTCAGAGCAATCAAAGTGGTTGGCTTGAAATTTGACCACGCCGTCTTGCTCGGCGTATGCCAGTTGTTGCCAGATCCAGTGAACGTTTTCATCGTGATGTTCCTTTGCCCAGTCCCATGGAGGGATCGCGGTCTTCAAACCGACGTTTTGGTCGCCGATCTGATGCTCGGTCACGCCGAAATCGAGGATCTGTTGCCAGGTAAAGAAGTCGCCGGCGTTGTCGTTGGCGGGGTGATGCGAGACGACATGAACGTGCCTGCGCCGCGGCGGATCGGCCGCCCGCAGCGCGTAACCGATGATGTCGGGTTCTCCGGCTTCGATGATCCACAGCGGATTGTTGTCGGAAGAATCGTTGATCGCGTCTCGCAAATCGTCCACGGCGGCTTGTTGATCGATGCGGCAGTTGAAGCAACCATCTAGGTTCTGAAACGGGCCGTATCGTGCCATACCATCCTTACAGATTTGATGCAGTACGTTTTGGCGTCGTCGTTCGTCCGCTGGCGAGATTCGTGCGGACGGTTTGAGATCGCACGAATGAGACAGATAGACGAGCCGATCGTTCAGGTTTGCCGCTTTGAGTAACCCAAAGATGACTGCGGTCGCACCGATGTCATCCGGGTCCGGCGAGTTACCATCGGCGACGATGGCAAGTCGGCCCGCGGGAGGCTGGATTAAATTCCGAACGTGTGCCCCGACAACCTCAGAGGATTGTGCTTGCGTCTCTGCGGGAATCCATACAACGACCGCTACAGTTAGAAGTAGACATTCGTAAGAAAATTTCCCAGTGGGTTTCATGTCGTTGATTCAATTCGATTGGATTCTGCGGAGCGGCAGCATCGCCCCACTTGGATTTGGCAACTAGATCACGGTGATATGGCAAACCACTTGCTGGTTAGCATGCTGAGGGAAGCGAGCAATGATCGGGACCGCTTCCATGCCTGGGACCATGTTGAACACGCGTCCCTTTTCGGTGTCTTTGATCGCAAAAGGAACATTCGACTCGACCACGACGATGCCCTCGGGTTTTTCGATTTCGATGCGAGTGTCGGATACTTGACGGACTGGTTCACCAGAGGGGGAAACAACCGGGATGACCAATGCCGCTGAGCGTGGTGCCGCCTTCTCGCTTGAACTCTTCTCGCTCGAACTCTCAGCCGAGATCGTGACCCTGTCCGCTGCGAATTGGTAGCCAAGCTTGTATTGAGAAGGTTCGCCCTCGGCAGTCTGTCGACTCTCGTCCTGCAAGCTGGTCGAGACAGCGAACGCAATCGCTTTGCCGTTGTCGTTGGTCTGGACCTCGGCTTTCAAGTCATAAAGGTTGGTGTACCAAGCGTCGTCCGTTCTCGATTCGATTCGAGTCGTCAGTGGAAAGTCGTCGCCTGGCTGAGGCTGCATGTTCAGCGGTTCGACCATCTCGTAACGTGCCATGCTGGATACCAGCAGCGTGCCAACTTTGTTGTGATACAAGACTGAAAGGGCACCGCCGGTGGGTTGTTGCAACAAACCGGACTTTTTCGTTTTGTAGATCGAGTCGTACGCCGAAACTGTGGCTCGCCAAGGACCGCGGGCGGCCAACCACACGTCGAGTTCGGGGAAGTGTTTGACGCCATCGGCGGTTTGACGCGGCAATGGGGCGGACGTGTCGACCTTGGGCATCGCGTTCATTTTATCTTGCACCAATGCCATCACCTTGGCGTGAGCGAAGGTGTGATGGATGCACGGTTTCACGCCGTGCGAAACGTAGTGCGGTCCGCCGTGCAAAAGCCCGTCGGCGGTACATCGCTGTAGCAATTCCGCGTTCTTGATCGCGGCCGTCCCGAATGCCGCGTTATAGCCTGCCATCAAGCTGTATGCCGGTTGGCATCCATCGGACGTGCGGCTGCCCCAGTAGCTCCATTTCTGTGAACGCGTGCCCCAGCTGTTGTCCCACGCGCCATCGGGCAGCATAAATTCCAAGTGCCCGTTCAAAGTTTTGACGGCAAGATCGAGCATTTCCTGGTCATCGACTTCGAGCGCGTACAGCACGACGCCGTTGAGTGATTCTTCGACGTTGTAACCGAGGTCCACCGGCAACAGCCCACGACCGCTGCGGTTATCATTCGGTTTTCCTTCACCCCACAGCAAGCTGTTCGGCTGTGTAAAGAACTCTTTGACGCGTTTGGCAAACTGATCGCTCCGCTGCGTGTATTTTGGGTTGTCCAACAACCGACCGAACAGATGGAACCCATAAACCCCGGTCATGCCGTAGTTCAGATTGGTGAAGTCGACTTTTTGAAATCGCGATACAGGTATCCGCCCACCGCTTCGTCCAGCCGTATGGTCCAGGCATCGCGACGCGATTGATCCAACACTTCACCGTGATAGTGCAGTGCTTCGGCGAGCGCGATCGCCCCAAAGATGGTGGTGCCCCGCCACGCTTTGGGATTGATGTCGTTGGTCCAGCTTCCGTCAGGTTGACTGACATT
>NZ_ANOG01000890.1 GCF_000346295.1 Rhodopirellula maiorica SM1
AACGGGCGAAGGATAGGCTCGCACCGCAACCGCCAGCGAACCCTCCACAAAATCAGCCGGGATCGACAACGGCACGGACGCCTGATCATTTAAGCGGCCCGCGATCGAGACATTAACCGGGTATCCCGCCGGTGCGATGTGCAGCGTCCGACGGATGGAATCTTGCAGCGATTGCGTGCTTCCGCGAATTTCAACTTTGGCGTCCTGTTCGGCTGAACCAGCCAACACGTTCAGTGACATCAATTCGCGTCGGCGTTCACCCGCAGCAAGTGACAACGAACGACTCGTTTCGCCCACTGGCTGGAGTGCCGAATCCGCGCTGATTGACATGCCGACCTGCATATCTGCCTTGGTGGCATTGATCACCGCGACAGGCAAGTCGATACGATCGCCAGTCGTCACTTCCAACGGCATTTTGGGTTCCATTTGGAAAGGCAACCGTGATGTTACCGCACCTGCGAACGATCCAATTCGGCCACTGGTCGCGTGCGCATCGACGCTGACTCGAAACGTGGTCACCGAATCCGACAAATCAAACCGGATCGACGCCCGGCCTTCGGAATCGGTGATCAGCAGCGGCTGCCAGTACAACGTTTCCGCAAAATCTTCGCGGATTCCGGGGTCACCGACGGCGTGGCGATGAGCGTACTGGCGAACTGGAAAACGAAGTTCATCCAACAACTGTGATGCCAACGAGTCGGCATCCAAACCGCGAGCCGCCAGCAATCGTTTCAAATCATCCGCGGTTAGCGTGTCGGTTTCGAACATCGCCCGGCTCTGGTCGAATTCGTGGCGATTTTTTCCGCCGAACCCGCCGTCGTCGAATTCTTGCTTACCACCTGCGTTCCGGTTGCTTTCGTTACGTTTTGACAGAACAAGTCCATTCTGTGCCGGCGGTACAACCGCTGGCCCGCCCATCCCCATGCCGTCCATCGGCATGTCGTCCATGAACATCCCTTCCGCTTCCATCGCCATTTGTGGCGGGGACTCTTGCACAGCAGACTCATCCATGGCTCCGGCATCCGCAGCAACCGATGCCCTTTCGCTATACTGCTCGGCACCACAGCCATACAGAAACAGCGACGTCACGGCCAACAGTAACAGACCGGCGAGACGAGCGTGAGAGGCACGACGCATGCGAACGGCGATCGAGATCATCCACAGCAGCACAATCATCGCCATCAAGATTCGGGTTTGGAACAAGATCAATCGCCATGCTGCCTGAGCGGCTTCACTGTAACGATTCCATTGTTGAACCTGGCGACCGTTGGTTTGATACGACGTTGGAGTCGCCGCCAACGGGTCCCCATCGAGTTCAAGCAGTCGCACTAACTGTTCGCGGTAGTCGACATTGGGTTGGTCGGACGATCCACTGACAAACCGTCGCCACCCCTGGGTGCCCAACAGCAAGTCGACGGATTCCGCCGCCTCGTCGGTGTCACTCAAGTAGAAATTTGCGTGCTCGAGATCCTCGGGCTTTTGAATCTCGCTTGTCAATAAGAAATGAGTTCGCAAATTCGGCCGTTCGGTGTCATCCAAACGCAGTGCGGCATCATCGACCACGGCAACGCCCAGCACCGCCGGGGTCGGCTCGCCCGTTTCGTCACGCACTTGCAACGTCAAGCGAGCGGACTCGCCCGGCGATCGATCAAGCCCGTCGGCCGATTCCACGATCTCGACTTGCAGTTCGCGTTCTTGACGACAGAAAACAAGTCGTTCCACCAGTGGCAAAGCCGGCGTTTTGTCGGCGTCCAGCACCGTCACTCGCACTACTCCGTTGGTTGTTTTACCCACTGCAATGGTCATTGGATTCGTTCCTGGTTTCAATTTCGCAATTTGCTCGGCAACGAGTTGACCTCGGCAAACCGCTCGCACCACGACGTTTCGATCCACCGTGCTGCGAACTTGCATCGTGATTGGCTCGCCCGCGTCAAAGACGCCATTCCCTGTGTCGATCACCGGCAATTCCTTGACCACCGCAGGCAGCCGGACCGTATTGTGCACGTCGATGGGCGAACTGACTCGCAACGAATAACGCTCGTCACGCTTGGGCACAAATTCAAAACGCCCCATCCCGTCGCGAGTCGTTTGCAGGGTCGCCACTTGATGTCCGTCACGCGATTGAACCTCGCCCTTGATGTCGATCGGTTCGCCAAGCGAGTTGCGAGCGACGAAGTAGACGCGGTTTCGCAGCCCATCGACGAGGTAGCCGCCCTCGGGGAAGAACTCGACATCGACTCGGCCCAATTGAATCGGGATCGTTTTCACCTTCGTCTCTTGCGTTCCACCATCGTCGATCACGACCGCCAACCGGCCCGCACCTTTGCGGATATGGGTTGGCAGCGTAAACGAAATCGCATACGTCCCCGACTCGGTTGTTTCAGCCTGTTCTTCGAAAATCACTTCATCGTCGACTTTGGCGACAATCGCTACCGACACGTTGGCCAACATGCCTCCTTCGGCACGCTCGGCTTTGAAATCAGCTTCCACCGTATCGCCGGGGCCATAGCTGCGTTGGCTAAATTCCAGTTCCGTTTTAAAGCGGGGCACTCGGTACGCACGCACTTGGAACTCGCGACGCTCCTCGGGAAAGAACCCGTCCAAGCTCTTGGCGACTAACGTGTACGAGCCTCCCGGTGCGGATTTGGGAATCGTGAACGCCCCGTTACCGACCGCTCGCTCGGTCAACCCTTCGCTAAACATCCCCGGCACCGCCGCCCCACTCGGGTCCAACAGCTCGTAGCGAACCGGCACGTCTACTTTGGGCTGAAACGACGTGCGTTCCAGCGTCAAGGAGCGAAAATAGACCGTTTCCCCCGGACGATAGACCGGACGGTCGACCGTCAAGTAAGTCAGGCAACGGGTCGGTTCCAGCGGCACGACGACACTTGACTCAGACCGCTCGCCGTTGGCCGAGGTGGCTTCGACACGAAGTTCCGCTTCGCGAGGGATTACCAAGTCGGTGGGCAAAACAATTTTGCCCACGCCCAAATGATCCGTTTCAGCAACCCCGGAAAACAATGTCACGTTCTGTGCAAGCACCGAGAACGACAACATCGCCGGAGTCACCTGAAACCCGCTGACGCTGGACGCTGAACCATCCAGCCGCGTTGTTTTGACGAGAAACTCGTTAGATGCGTTCGCTTGGTCGACCACCTCGGCCTCGATCCGTACTGCAGCAATCGGTTTTGCAGGCAGCTCGGACAAGTGCCACCAACCAATCATGAAAAATGCCAGCAGCGCGGCAAGTCCCGCGATCAGTGTCGGCGTAACCCAAACCGATGTTTTTTCGATCTGAGCCGATGGCGCTGGCCGCGAGCTCGGCTGCGAATCGATTTCAGGACTTGCCGCGGGCGGCGCCGAAGCACTTTGCACCGGCAATCTCGCAGCGTCGGCGATCTTGCCCGCCAATTTCATCGTGTTGGCCCACTCGGCGGCAACCTCGGCGTCGGACACGATCGCGGCGCGAAGCTCGCTGGCCTGGGGTTCATCGAGCAGATCGTAATGCAGTTCCAACAGCGCCTGTCGCAACTCGTCCTTGTCGCTGTATTGATGATTCAGATTCGTATTCATGATTGGCCTCCCACTGATTCACGCAGTTGGCGGATGGCGATTCGCATTCGCGTTTTGACGGTTCCGATCGGCAGCGACATGGCTTCTGCAATTTGCTCGTACGTCATGTCGCCGTTTTGGCGAAGCAGAAACACTTCGCGTTCCTCCTCGCGGAGCCGGAGGACTTGGGCCTGCAGCACCGAGAGCTGTTCGTCTCTCAGCAGTGCGGCGTCGGGTGAGTCGGCGGTCGAGACCATTTCGGTTTCCTCCAAGATTGGTTGCCGCCGCCGATTCCAAGCAGCTTTGCGACAATCGCGGCCGGTGTTCAGTGCAATCCGAAACACCCAAGCCCTCAAATTCGAGACCTGATCCATCTGTTGTCGATGCCGCCAACACTTCAGGAACGTTTCCTGAAGCGCATCGCGGGCGTCTTCACGATTTCCGACCAAATAGAACAGCGTCCCGATCAATTCTCCGTGCGCATCGGCAAACTGGGCCTCCAAACGCGATCGGAGCCGCTGGTCGAGCGTGTCATCAGAACTTGCGGGCGTTGATTCCATGGGTCTAAAGATAAGACGAGCGAGCCCATGGAAGAGATTTTCAAAAAGAAAAAAAGATTTTAGCGTCGGCGGGCGACTCGCAGCTTGGCACTGCGGCTACGGGCGTTATGAGCGACTTCGGACTCGGTCGGCCGCAGAGGCTTTTTCGTCAGCACTTCCCAGCGATCGTCATCGCGAAACGCGTTTTTCACGATCCGATCTTCGAGGGAATGGAAGCTGATGATCACCATCCGGCCACCGGGTGCGATCCAATCGGGCGCGTCACGAAGCGTCCGCTCCAAAATCCCCAACTCATCGTTCACCGCGATTCGCAGTGCCTGGAACGTCCGCGTCGCGGGGTGAATATCGTGATTGCGGCTGCGAGGAACACAGCGGCGACAGATTTCGACCAACTCGTTGACTGTGCTGATCGGTTGCCGCTCGCGTTGTTTTGCCACGATCGCGCGAGCAATCCGGCGACTGAAACGCTCTTCGCCGTATTGGTAGATGGCGTCGGCGATCTGTTTCTCGTCGTGCTGAGCCAACCAACGGCTCGCGGGCACGCCGTTTTCCGGATCGAATCGCAAATCCAATGGCCCATCGACTGTGTAGCTAAACCCTCGTTCGCGATCAGCCAATTGGTCACTCGACAACCCGAGGTCCAACACCATCGCATCGGCAGAGGTCAAGTCGAATTGTTCTAGCGCCTTGGCGGCCTGTTCGTAGCTGGCCAAAAAAACGGTCAGCCGAGGATCATGCGACTCGCTCTCCACACGAGCACTGACCGCCGGATCACGATCCAAACCGATCACTCGGGCGTCGGCACCGGAGATCGCTTCGAGAAGCAAACGCGAATGGCCGCCGCCACCATAGGTCCCATCGATCACGATCTTAGGCGGCGTCGGAGCGACCTCAGGACTGGCAACCCAATAAACCACCTCGTCGGGCATCACCGAGACGTGACACGTATCGATTTCGCTCGGCTCAGCTTCTTCGTTGGACAACGTCTCTTCCTAGCGTTTGGTTACAGATGCATGATCTAACCAAACGATTCTACAGGATCGCAAGAACTATCCAACGGGATGGACGCAGACTTAGCCGTAGCGAAACGCGTAAACGGTTTGTCGAATTAAACGAGATGCAGATTGGATCGGTGAGCCGAGGGCCGTAAGGCACCGGGTATGCGTGGGCACCCGGCCGCTGACGCGTCGCGGCTTAATAAATCAACAAGCCGTGAACGGTTTGTGGATTTAAACGAGATGCAGATTCGATCGGTGAGCCGAGGGCCGTAAGGCACCGCGTACACGTGACACCCG
>NZ_ANOG01000891.1 GCF_000346295.1 Rhodopirellula maiorica SM1
AAGCCCGTAGCTGTCACTTGCCTTGCTTCACCTCATCGAAACTTGTTTTGGCGACGTCAGAACGAGCGGAACAAATTCACCTGTGGGCCTCGGAGTGTTAGAGATGGCAACGTGCACGTTCAGTGTCACCTGGCCCTCCCCGGAAATCTCGCTGAAGGCTCGATTTTCGACCCTCCCGACGCAGGCTGGGAGGGTGAAGTTGGTCGTTGCTGTGGGGATGTTTCGGTGCAACGTGATTTGCACTGCAACAATGGTTAGCTCCAAAAGTCGCGGTCCAGGCTGCGGTAGCCGATCGCTTCGGCGAGGTGGGTTTCGTCGATCGACTCGTCGCCGGCAACGTCGGCGATCGTTCTTGCCACTCGCAAGATCTTGTCGTGAGCTCGCGCCGATAATCCCATCTCTTCGACACTGTGACGCAACATGTGCTGGCACGGTTTGTTCAATTTGCAGAATTGTCGCACTTGCCGGCTGCTCATTTGTGCATTGTACTGGACCGCTCCGTTGCCAAACCGAGCCAACTGGCCTTCGCGAGCTTTCACGACATCCGCTCGCATCTGGGCACTGGTGGAGCCACCTCCGGCGGGCGACGAAAGCTCATCAAACGGCACTGCGGGGACTTCGATATGAATGTCGATCCGATCCATCAGTGGACCCGAGATTTTGCCCATGTACTTTTCGATTTGAGTCGGCAAGCAGTTGCACGTTCGGCGGGGATCACTGCGATAACCGCAAGGACATGGATTGGCTGCGGCGATCAACATAAAGTTTGCCGGGAACGTGGTGCTGCGGAGGGCACGCGAGATCGTGACGACGCCGTCTTCGAGCGGTTGCCGCATTACCTCGAGTGTCTTGCGGTTGAATTCGGGAAGTTCATCCAAGAACAAAATCCCGTTGTGTGCCTTGCTGATTTCGCCAGGCGATGGAGGGCTTCCACCGCCGACCAATCCCGCATCGCTAATCGTATGATGCGGACTACGAAACGGACGACACGCCAACAGAGGTTGCCCAGCTGGCAACTGTCCGAGCGCACTGTAGATACGTGTTGTCGCGATCGATTCGGGAGCCGTCAGCGGCGGCAGGATTGTCGGCATCCGTTTCGCCAGCATCGTTTTACCGCTGCCTGGCGGACCGACCATGATCAAATTGTGATTTCCAGCGGCGGCCAATGTCATTGCTCGTTTGGCAGATTCCTGGCCGCGGACGTCACCAAAGTCGACTTCGTAGGTGCTGAACTCTTCGAACAGTTGACTGACACAGCTTGGCATTGGATCGATCTCGATCTCGCCTGCGAAAAAGGCCACCGCTTGCGACAAACTGCACACCGGGATTACCTCGATGCCATCGACGACGGCGGCCTCGTGGGCGTTTTCAGCGGGTACAACCAAGCCTTTTAGCTTGGTGTTTTTCGAGGCTTCGATTGCGATCGAAAGGGCACCTCGAATGGGCCGCGCTAGCCCTTCGAGTGCGAGTTCACCGACGACGGCATAATCTTCGAGCCGATCGAGCACGAGTTGGCCGCTGCCCGCCAGCACACCCAACGCCACCGGCAAATCAAACGAGGCGGCTTGTTTTGGCAGATCCCCGGGAGCCAGATTGATCACAACTCGGTCTTGGGGGCGAACGAAGCCGCTGTTGACGATCGCGCGTTCGACGCGGTGCGTGCTCTCTTTGACGGCGGCGTCCGGCAATCCGACCAGGATCGTCTTGGGCATCGCAGCGGGTGAGATGTCGACTTCGACATCGACCGGCATCGCCTCGATCCCCAACAGCGTGAACGTTTTTAGCCGCGCGAGCATGAGAGCCTCGGTATTCACGAAAGAAAAGTTCGGTCGACCGAACGCGAGCTGACCTGCTGACGCATCGATCATTCCCGCTTTATCATACCGAATCTCGCTTGCTCCGCGCAAAAACGGCCGTTTTCAGCAAAGACGAGTTTCAATCTTTCACGTCCAGACGTCGAAAGTCTCGGTGACTTTCGTTACGAAAAAGGGGCGAAATTCCTCGCCGCTGCTCTGAGACGGCGTTTACGACAATTAGTCGTTACGATTGGATTCATCGTGCAGGACTTGGTCGATCACGATACAAGCGCAGAGCACGGCGACTTCGTCTTCGCCATCGACGATTTCGACTCCGTAGGCGTCGGTCCAAGACCACATTTTCTTGCTGATCGTGGCAACGGTGCGGCCGCTTCGCTCGAACGTAAATTCATGCGACCAAAAGGATCCATCGATCGTGTAGTCGTTGGGACCGGGGACATCGAGCGTGAACTGCTTGTTGAACCAAGTCCATTCCTTCTTGACTTCGGCAAAAACGCGACCGTCGATCAGGATTTGGTAGGTCGGTTTCCAAGAGAGCAGTTTCTGGCTGATGAATGCCAGTTCGTTGCCATTGGCGTCTTGGAAGGAGAGTTGGTCGCCCCACGAAAACGCTTTGCCATCAACGTAAAATCGCGAGTTACCTGCGGCATCGGTGATGGAAAAGTCGTCGCCCCAGGCCCAAAACTTTTCTTTGATACGATAGATCATCGGTGCTCCGAATAAAGGTCCGCACTTGATCGGCGGATGTGTGCGTTTTAGGGTCAGCGGATCATTGCTAGGCGAGAAAGTCAATTGTTTCGGGCGCAGGATTTAACCTTATTTCGTTATTGACCCTTCGATGTCCCAATCGGTTTCGCTACTGCCAAACGCATTTTGGCAAGTCGAAGGGGGGAAGCAAGCTGGACCGATTTGGATTAGCGACAGATCGGTGGCATTTTGGTAATTTAAGAAGTAGCTCGTTGTCGAGCTCCGCATTCCAGCGTGAATCTAGTCTTTTTGCCCGGTGAGCAGCGAACGATATGAATAGTGCTAACAGTGCTTCGGATCCGCAATCCCAGGGGAACACGGGCGTCACGATTGACACTTGCGGTTTGACCGATATCGGCAGAACACGTGATACGAACCAAGACCAATTCTTAGTCGGATCTCGCCGCCTGAGTATATCTTCGAATTCAACGAGTCTACCTCATCATCAACCGCTGACGTTTTTCGGGGACGCGGAGAGTGAGATCTTGATCGTTGCCGACGGCATGGGAGGCCACGCGGCGGGTGAACGGGCAAGCCAGTTAGCGGTCAGCTTTCTGGCTCAGCGGTTGGCGGACCCGACACGACCTCCATTCGATTCAGCGACATGGGATGGGATCAAACAAGCTCAGTGGATGCAAACGCTGCTCCGCGACACTCATTTGATGATCCTGAGACAAGCCCAGCAGAACGCGGAACAATTTGGGATGGGGACGACATTGACGATGGCCGAAATCATCTGGCCCTATCTGTCCGTCTTGCACGCGGGCGATAGCCGTTGTTACTTGGTTCGCGACGGGAATATTCAGCGTTTGACCACGGACCATACATTGGCGCGGCGGATGGTCGATGCCGGTGACTTGACACCGGAAGAAGAGCCCGAGAGTCGTTGGAGTAACGTGCTGTGGAATGTTTTGGGAGGACAGCTCGAAGGCGACTTGGTCGCCCAAGTGGAACGAGTCGAGTTGTCATTGGGCGACACAGTGGTGCTATGTAGCGACGGGCTACATCGCTACGTTAACGACGATGCGTTGGCGTTGATGGTTAGCGAAGGAGAGGATTCGCAATCAATCTGCCAAGAGTTGATCCGTGTCGCAAACGAAGGCGGCGGCGAAGACAATATTACGGTGATCGTTTCGCGGATGCTGCCTCATCAACGCAAAAGTACCGGCGCAACGACGTTGGTGGATGAAACGATGACCGAAGAAACCTATGGTTCCATCGAAATTGACGACGGAACATTATCAACGCTCAGCCAGTTCGACACCACCGTGGACGAGTCCGCCGAAGAACAACGCTGATTCCGTGAGCGGCGGCGGTTAATCGAACAGTGTCGCCTGGGTGGTCTTGGGGCCTTCGGGCTTCGGAGTGACCGGTTCGATACATTCGGGACCGTCGTTGGCAACATGGTTGACTCGGCGCGACACGGCGGTGATCTCGAAAAAGTCTTCGGCGGCGGCAGTCAGATGTTTTTTCAGCGACGAGGTGTCGTGAAAACTTGGATCAAGCCAGGCGTCAAAATCCTTGTTGTCGAGAATCACAGGCATCCGATCATGGATTTTACCGGTGACCGAATTGGCTGCGGTCGTGATCACGGTGAACGAAGCGATCGGCGATGAGTCGTCGGAGGCTTTCGTGTTGAGTTCCCAAAGTCCGGCCATCGCAAACGACGCATCATCAGGTTGATGCAGAAAGTAAGGCTGCTTTACCGATCCCGCTTTTTGCCACTCATAGTAACCGTCCGCAGGGATCAGACATCGCTGATTTTGAAATGCGTTTTTGAACGAACGTTTTTCGTCAATCGTTTCGCTACGGGCATTGATCATGCGAGCTCCGATGGCGACATCATCCGCCCAGTTAGGAATGAACCCCCATCGCATCGCGGCAAATTCTGGAGCGTCGCCGTCAAGTTGGCGGATCACCGCGACGGACTGAGTGGGGGCGATGTTGTAGCGAGGTTGGTTCAGTACGGATTGGATCGCGGCCGAGAAAACATCGGGATCATCTTGGGGGAAGAACAATTGGCGAAGATCGGCCAATGAGGTTCGTAGCGTAAATCGACCGCACATACATTCGGTTCCAGCAAACAGAAAATGAGAGTTCGCGTTGGATTGCGAGCTTTATTGACAATTATGAGCCATGAAAAACAGAGTGGGAATCAGGGAATTGCTCGGATCGGGCCCTAGTGGAGTGTAAATTGCTATCGAAACCCCGTTTTTTGTGTTTGAGGTTGACCATTCGGCAGGCCAGAATTCCCGTACTTGCTGCCAAAGCACCAGGAACTCTGGCGAGTCCCACTACGAAAGTAGATGCACCAGGAACTCTGGCGAGTCCCACTACAAAAATAGATGCACCGAAGCGGGGGCGACTGAAGTTCGCTGGCGAAGGACTCTACGACACTTGGCAAACTCGGGTTAAGCTGTGTGCGCGACAATGGTCTTCCTGTTTTTCCCTTTGTTATTGACCGACGTGCTTTGAACTTTCCGCTCTTGTTTCGCGTGCTTGGCACGATCTGTTTGCTCATTGGCGGCTCGATGAGTTTCTGTTTGCCATTTGCTTTTCCAGCATTTGCGAAGCGAACTCATTTGCCGGCGGCCGAAGCGTTCGAAATCGATGGGGCCAAGGGGCTGTTGTTAGGCACCGCGGTCAGCATGATCGTCGGTGGGGGCTTATTGGTGATCGGTCGACGTCATCGCGGCGGACCGTTATATCAAAAAGAAGCGATGGCGATCGTCGGACTCAGTTGGGTGTTGGCGACGGTACTTGGGGCGTTGCCCTATTATTTAAGTGGCACCGAGATCGCGCCGGATCGTCCGATCACGTTCATTGAAGCGATGTTCGAGTCCCAGTCGGGCTTTAGCACGACCGGAGCGACGGTGATCACCGATCTGGAAACTCCCGCCAGCGTACCGCACTGCATTTTGTTTTGGCGATCTTGGACCCACTTTCTTGGTGGGCTAGGCATTGTCGTTTTGTTTGTCGCGATTCTAGGCCAAGGATCGGCGGGCAAAGCAATGATGCGGGCCGAGATGCCAGGCCCGACCAAAGAAGGCAGTATGCCGCGGATGCAGCACACGGCGCTCGTGTTTGCGGCGATCTATATTGCGCTAAACGCAATCTTGACGGTGATCTACGCGATTGAGGGGATGTCGGTGTTCGATGCGCTGTGCCATGCGTTTGGCACGATGGCGACGGGCGGCTTCAGCACCTACAACCGCAGTCTTGGCCGTTTTGAAAGTGCCACGATCGAATACACGACGATTGTTTTCATGGTGTTGGCGGGAACCAATTTTACGCTGCTGTATTTATCGATATTTGATGGCCCACGGCGTTTGCTTCGCGATATCGAATTCCGCACCTTCGTCGGCATCATTGCCAGTGTTTCGCTTGCGATCGTGTTCTTCGGGATGCGCGCCGGTGATGTGGGGTTTGGCACGTATAGTGAATCGGTTCGCAACGGGTTGTTTCAAGTGGTCTCGATCATCACGACGACGGGGTACGGGACGGCGGATTTCGATCAGTGGAACAATTTTGGTCGAGGCATCTTGTTGTTACTGATGTTCGTCGGTGGATGCGCGGGCAGCACCGGAGGCGGGATGAAGGTAATCCGTCACGTCTTGTTCTACAAGATTCTGCGTCTGGAGATTGAACGAGCTCATCGTCCGCGTGTGGTTCGCCCGATTCGCGTTGGTGGAACGCCGGTTGATGATCCTCATTTGGCACACGGAATCGTTGTCTACTTTTCAATGATTTTGGCGATCTTTGTTTTCTCGTGGCTGTTCTTAATCACGTTTGAACCACGAGGGACGTGGGGCGCCGTGTCAGCCGCCGAATTGGCGGAGACCGAGGCGGAATCGATCGAAAATGGCGAGCCACCGCTTTCCAAAAGCAAGGTAGCGTCGCTGATGAACGAAGGAACGTTGGACGAAAAATTGCTCGATTCGGCCAGTGCCGTGGCGGCAACGCTCAACAACATCGGGCCTGGTTTGGGGGTGGTCGGAGCCACACAGAATTATGCCGGGTTTAGTCAGCAAGCAAAGTTTTTGTTCGTCTGGTTGATGATGCTCGGGCGGGTCGAGGTTTTCAGTGTGCTGGTGCTGATCTTTCCCAGTTTTTGGCGCCGCATTTGACATGGAAACGAGCCTCGTAAGGATCGTCTGTTAGAATTAAAAGACGCTAAGCAGGTAGGCAGGAATCCGAAAGACTGCTTCCTACCTGCTTCGTTTTACGACATCATTGCTCTGGGAACGCCAAATGCGTGGTTTGCCGACTTACATCACAATTTGCCTTGCCGCCCTGCTGCTGTCGCCGGGGTTGGCGACGAGCCAAGATGCCGCCGATGGTGAGCTCGATCGCAAGGTTTCGCCGCGGAAAGCGGTGATCATTCCGCTGCATGAAATGATTCATCCGCTCAGCGCTGCACTGCTAGAACGTAAGTTCGAAGATGCGGTTGAATCGGGCGTCGATGTCGTGATTTTTGATATCCACAGCCCCGGTGGATTTACGCAGGTCACATTCGAATTGATGGATATGGTGTCGGACGCCAAAGACGTCGAAACGGTGGCGTTTATCGAAAAGGATGCGATTAGCGGCGCGGCACTGTTTGCGTTGGCGTGTGACCGAATCATCATGTTGCCGGGGGCTCGTATCGGAGACGCCGGCGAGATCGTAATGGGGGCTGATGGAGCGTACCGCTACACCGAAGCGAAGAGTCGGAGTGTATTGGCGCAAAAGGTACGTGATACTGCCGAGGCGACAGGGCGACCAATCGCGTTGGCCGAAAAAATGACCGACAAGGATATGGTCGTGTTCAAAGCCACTCACAAAGAGGATGGCTCGGTTCGCTATTTTTCAGACAAGGAATGGGTTGCACTTGAGAATCAAGACGCTTGGGACAAAGGGCCGCCCATACGCGAAGCAGGCAAGGAGATGTTCTTTACCGCCAACGGACGCCGCGCCGCCGAACTTGGGTTGATCGATCAAACCGTGGCCAGTCGCACTGAATTGGCGTCGACATTGAATCTGCAAGAACCGATTCCGACGCTCGAGCGAACTTGGGTCGATACGTTAGTGCTGATTCTAAACTCAGGCTTTGTGACGTTCCTGTTGATTGTGATCGGATTGACCGCCTTGGTGATCGAACTAAGTGCGCCGGGATTGGGGATCGGCGGTTTGACGTCGGTGCTCTGTTTTGGATTGTTTTTCTGGAGTCGCTTTTTGGGAGGCACAGCGGGGTGGCTCGAGGTGACATTGTTTGTCATCGGATTGCTGTTTATCGCCGCCGAAGTGTTTGTGATTCCTGGTTTCGGCGTCGCGGGGATCAGCGGGATTGTGTTGTCGCTTGGTTCGTTGGTGATGGCATCGCGACGCTTCCTGTTGCCTCAAAGCAGCGAAGAATTGGCTGCACTTGGCATGGACGTGTTGACGGTGGTCGGTGCCTTTGTCGCCTTTTTGATTGCGTTGCTTGTGCTTGCGCAGTACATGAGCGAAATACCGGGGCTGAGCCGATTGACGTTGAAACCGACGGTTGCACTGGAAGGTGGCGGAGCGACCACGGGGATGGCGGCCACCTCGCTGCCCGGTTGGCAACGCGTCGAAGTGGGCAGTGTCGGGGAAGCGGTCTCGGCTCTGCGGCCCGGTGGGCGGATCATGGTCGATGATTTCACCGTCGACGTCGTCACTGAAGGAGACTTTGTCGATCCCGGCACCCAGGTCCGGGTGATCGGCAAGCAAGGTGCCAAGGTAATCGTGCGTCCGGTGGCCTGAGCCACGTTGTCGGTCTCGCCTCTTAAAGCGTTTTTCGTGTGCATCGAGCCACGGTTCCGATGTTCAACCGGGGCTAGCGTCCAACCGCAATGCTGTGAAGCAATTATCGTATTGGGAAAACGCGAATTCACTGTAGCGAAAGTCGCAGCGACTTTCGGCCACGCGAGTAAAGCCGAAACTCTCTGCGAGTTTCGCTACGAAAAAATGCTTCACGGCATTGGGCGCTGGCCCAAACGGCTAGCGGGATTTCACCCAATGATTTCTGCCTAGCTGCTTAGCCGAACCGGTTCAGCTCTTCGACCTGTTCGTTCAGCGTACAGACATCATAGGCATAGCCAATCCCAAATAGCCCACCAGAGAGCAAGTAGATGACGCCTGTCACGATCTTGCCCATATAAAAGCGGTGGATGCCGAACAGGCCTAAGAATGTCAGAAGCACCCAAGTCACGGTGTAATCGATGTGGCCGTTGGGGTATCTTTGGTTTGCCTGTTCCGCCATCGTGGGAATAAAAAAGGCGTCGACGATCCATCCGATCAGAAAAATCCCGCCGGTCAGTAGCCACAAAATTCCAGTCAGCGGTTTACCAAAATAGAATCGGTGGGCGCCGATAAATCCAAGGATCCAGAACAAATATCCCACCAGCACAGGGTGCGAGACATTGGCTTGGTTGCTGAATGGGTCGGGATTGGCGTTGGGGGCCGTCATCGGTGCCGGTTCCATATTGTTTCAGTCGGGTTTTGAAGGTCTTCGGGGCGTCGAAAGGGCTGTCTGCGTAGGCAAAAACACTATTCGTTCGCGGTACTGAAATCTTTGCAAATGACGGTCCAATTGGCGATTTTATCGATGATTCTGCTATTCCGAATGCTCGTGCGGGCTGACCTTTTCCGTTGGGGTGGGCACGATGCAGTACGCTGAATTGCACTGCAAAAGCAATTTTTCGTTCTTAAAGGGAGCCTCCCATCCGGACGAACTGGTCGAACAAGCAAGTGAATTGGGGTACGCGGGCATCGCGATCACCGACGAATCGTCGCTGGCCGGAATCGTCCGCGGCCACACGCCCGCCAAAGAGGTCGGGATCCAGTACATCGTGGGCAGCGAACTGCATCCGACCGATGGGCCCCCGATGGTCGTTTGGCCCACCAATCGCGCCGCGTACGGCCGATTGTGTCGGCTGATCTCGCTAGGCCGAATGCGGTGCGAAAAAGGGCAATGCGAACTTTCCTGGGACGATATCGCGGCGGCCAGCGAAGGGATGATCGCTGCCGTGATCCCGATGGAGGCGTGCACGGGGAAATTTTTGCGAACGTCGTTTCGTGACGTCTTCGGCAGTCGCCGTTACATGTTTCTGGAATTACATCGCGGCGTGGATGATCACGCCAAGGCAGAACGGCTACGCGAATTCGCGCTGAAGAACGATGTGCCGTTGGTGGCTGCGGGGGATGTCCACTACCACTGTGCGCCACGGATGTTGTTGCATGATTGTGTGACGGCGATCCGCAATGGGACAACGATCGATCATGTTCATCGCGAGCGATTCGCGAACAGTCAACATGGAATGCGTTCACTCGCCGAGATCGCCGATTTGTATCGTGATGCTCCGGATGCAATCGCTCGCACGATCGAAATTGCTCAGCAGTGTACGTTTTCACTCGACGAACTTCGCTACGAGTATCCGGTCGAACTCGCACCGGGCGAAATGACGCCGATCGATCATCTGCGTCGTTTGACATGGGAGGGCGCGAAACAGCGATGGCCCGGTGGGGTTCCCGATCAAGTGATCGAGTTGATCCGGCACGAGATGGAACTGATTCGTGAACTGCACTACGAGGCCTATTTTTAACTGTGTGGGACATGGTCCGTTTTGCTCGCGAGCGAAACATTTTGTGTCAGGGGCGTGGCTCGGCAGCCAACTCAACCGTTTGCTATTGTCTAGGCATCACGAACGTGGACCCGAGTCAAACGGATTTGTTATTCGAACGCTTCATTAGTCGCGAGCGAAACGAGGCCCCCGATATCGATGTCGATTTCGAGCATCAACGTCGCGAAGAGGTGTTGCAGTACCTGTATGAAAATATGGTCGCCATCGCGCTGGATTGACGGCGACGGTCACCTCGTATCGAACTCGCAGTGCGATTCGCGAAGTGGGCAAGGCACTTGGGATGTCGCCGGATGTCATTGATTCACTAGCCAAGTTTGCCAGTGGACGTGATGATGCGACCGACTTTGCCCAGCGATGTCGCGGCGGTGGGCTGGATCCCGATACCGAAATCGGCAAGCGATTCATTTATCTGGTTCAATCACTTGTCGGTTTTCCACGGCATTTGTCTCAGCACGTCGGCGGGATGGTGATCACGCAAGGCGATTTATGCGAACTGTGCCCGATCGAAAACGCGGCAATGGAAGGTCGCACGGTGATCCAGTGGAACAAGGACGACTTGGATGATTTGGGGATTTTGAAGGTCGATGTGCTGGCGCTCGGCATGTTGTCGGCGATCCGCCGCGCGTTCGAATTGGTGTCCGAGCATCATGGACGTGATTTGTCACTATCCAATATCCCCGCCGACGACAAGCCGACCTACGACATGATTTGTGCCGCCGATACCGTAGGCGTGTTTCAGATCGAAAGCCGGGCTCAGATGAGCATGTTGCCGCGATTGAAACCGCGATGTTATTACGATTTGGTGGTCGAAGTGGCGATCGTGCGGCCAGGTCCGATTCAAGGCAATATGGTGCACCCGTTTCTGCAGGCTCGCGAGAATCCTAAATCGGTGGTGTATCCAAGTGAAGCGATTCGCGGGGTGTTAGAGAAAACGCTCGGCGTTCCGATATTTCAAGAACAAGCAATGCGGTTGGCGGTGGTCGCAGCGGGATTTACCCCAGGCGAAGCCGATCAATTGCGACGCGCGATGGCGGCGTGGCGACGCCCCGGTGTGATCGATCGTTTCCGAGCCAAATTGCTCGAAGGCATGAAGAATCATGGATTGACAGGCGAGTTTGCCGAGCACGTGTTCAACCAAATTCGTGGTTTTGGTGAATACGGGTTTCCTGAATCGCACGCGGCTAGTTTCGCATTGTTGGTTTACGCGTCGTGTTACTTAAAACGCCACTATCCGGCGGCTTTCTGCGCCGCGCTGCTGAACAGCCAACCGATGGGATTTTACGCGCCCGCCCAATTGGTTGCTGATGCAAAACAGCATGGGGTGCGAACGTTGCCAGTCGATATTAACGAAAGCCAATGGGAATCGACGCTGCATCCCGACGCGAACCGGTCGCAACCGTCCATCCGTTTAGGGATGCAGATGGTGCGCGGTTTTCCCGTCGCGGTTGCCGAAGTGATCCTTGGTGAACGCGAACGCAACGGACCGTTTCGCAGTATCGCGGAACTGGTACATCGCACCAAAATATCCAACGCAGTGGTGGCAACGTTGGCTGATGCCGATGCATTTGAATCAATCGCGGGCGATCGGCGGGGAGCGATCTGGCAATCGTTGGCCGAAGAAAAGAAACCGCAATCACGTCCGCTCTTTGACGCCGAACAAGACAAAGAAGAGTTGATTCCCGAGGCATTGATGCCGATGACGCCTCAGGAAGAGGTGCACGCGGACTACAGTACCACCGGGATGAGTTTGAAGGCGCATCCGGTTTCATTCATGCGGAACGAACTGAAGCGGAAACGCTGCGTGTGTGCCAATGAATTGAAGTCACTGCGAGACGGGCGTCACGTTCGCGTGGCCGGACTCGTGCTGATGCGTCAACGACCGGGGACCGCCAAAGGGATCACGTTTGTCACGATCGAGGATGAAACAGGATCAGTGAACCTCGTTTTCTATGCGGCAGTGTGGAAGCGATTCTTGCGGATTGCGCAGGCCAGCAATCTATGGATGGTCGATGGCAAACTCGAAAACCGCAAAGGGGTGATCCATGTGATCGTCGGGCGGCTTTCCGACTTGACAAATGAGTCACCCGAGTTGGATCAACGTTCACGAGATTTTCGCTAAGTCAATGACAGGTTTAGAAGCCTATCCCAGGTTAGAGAACGCTTTCGGCGACCAGACGTTTCATGTGGGGCGGCATTGATCGACTCGCCATTGCCCCACACCTTGAGAATCGATGTCGTATTTCATCAAC
>NZ_ANOG01000892.1 GCF_000346295.1 Rhodopirellula maiorica SM1
AACGATTGTCGACATGAAACTTGCCGAGCTTCGTGAATTGCAGGCATCGGGAGAGGACGTCAATCCATCGGCGGTTGCCGTCGATCAAGAGGACGCGCCGGTGGTCCGTTTGGTGCAAGCCATCTTATCGGGCGCAGCAACAGCAGGGGCCAGTGATGTCCATCTCGAACCGTTCAAACCAGAGATGCGAGTACGCTACCGCGTCGATGGCGAACTGCAACAAGTCATGACAATTCCCAACCATATCGAAGAATCGGTGATCAGCCGAATCAAAGTCATGGCCGATATGGACACGACTGAAAATCGTCGCCCGCAGGACGGTCATTTGAATGTTTACGAAAATGGCAAACGGGTTGGATTTCGTGTGAGCGGGATTCCCACCGTCGATGGACAAAAACTAGTACTACGACTGCTTAATGAAGGCGGCAAGACATTCTCGTTGGACGGTTTGGGCATGATGCCTCGCAACCTCACATCGCTTCGCGAGATGATCGACAAGCCGCACGGGATGTTTGTGGTCACGGGGCCAACCGGAAGTGGAAAGAGCACGACATTGTACGCCGTGCTTCAACATCTAAACGGTGACGACCGCAACATCGTCACAGTCGAAGATCCGGTCGAATATCGATTGCCAGGGATCAATCAAGTGCAAAGCGATAGCGAGTTCGGAATGGGATTCGCCAACGCGCTGAAATACATCATGCGTCAGGATCCGGACGTCATCATGGTCGGTGAAATTCGCGACAGTGAAACGGCGACCACGGCGGTGCAAGCCGCTTTGACCGGTCACTTGATGATTAGCACTCTGCACACCAACGACGCCGTCGGCGCGGTTCAGCGATTGAGTGATCTCGGCGTCGATAATTTCAAGATCGCCGGTTCGTTGCTTGGCAGTGTCGCCCAGCGACTGCTTCGCCGCGTCTGCGAAAACTGCAAGATGCCGGTCGCACCGAACCACAATCTGCTCGACGCGTTAGATCCTGACGAGACGATTTCGAGATCAGCCGACTTCTTCCGCGGCGAAGGCTGCAAGAAATGTTTAGGGACCGGTTTTTCAGGCCGCTTGCCGATTTTTGAAATCATGCCGATTACACCCGAGATCACGATGGCAATCGAAGCCGGTGTGCCGCATTCAAAACTGTACGAGATGTCGGTTGCCGCTGGGATGGTGGGGCTCGCTAACGCGGGACTTGAACAAGCCGTCGCGGGCCGCACGTCCCTCGAAGAGGTGTACTTCAAAACAAGTGGTGACCGCCGCCGAAAAGAATCTAAACCGATCGTTGGCGGATCGCGAGAAATCGACACGATGTGCGTTTAACCCCCTATTCCCTCCGATTTTAAACCATGGCAACCTCTCACGTCCCGCTGAACTCTCGCTCCCCTTCCGTCGCTTCTGCGGGTGGTGGGGTGATGGGATTGTTGCGCAAACTGCACTCGATCGAAGTCGGTGGCAAGAAAAAGGGAGGGGATGCGACACGAATTCCTCCGGTTCCACTCGCCGATCTGTTGCGATTGCTTTTGATGTTGCTTGAAAACGGCTTGTCGCTTCCCAAAGCCCTCGCTTCGCTGGCGGCGGACCGATCATCGGCTCGTTACCGAAGCGTGCTCGTCCGGCTTCGCATGACCATCGAAGCGGGCGGACTTCTCAGCGACGCGATGCAGCGTTACCCACGCACCTTTACTCCGATGCAAATCCAACAAATTCGCATCGGTGAAAAAAGTGGCTCGCTCGAAAAAGCGATGCGCCGAGTCTGCGAACAACTCGAGCGAAGTGTCGCTTTAAGGAAACGGATCATTAAAAAGGTGAGTTATCCGGTGCTGATCACGGTAGCCGGTGCTGGTTTAATGATCTTCATGTGCGTCGTCGTGGTGCCTGAATTTGAAACGGTCTATTCCAGCAGCGGTGTCGATTTGCCGGTGGTGACGCAGGTGGTCACCGGAATGAGCCGGCAAGTCATCCACAACGGATGGCTCGTCGTTCCGTTTTGTATCACGTTGGTCGCGTTACTCTCACTCATTCGTTCGCGTCCCAAATTGTCACGAATGGCCGACGCCGGTTTGCTGAAATTGCCGCTGGTTGGTCCATGGCTTCGCGATGTTGCAGTGTTGCAGTTTGTCGAAGGCATGTCGTCAATGGTCGAGTGTGGTTACACGCCCGTTGACGCAGTCGGAGTGGCCGTGGAATGTGTTGGTAATCGCGAGATACGGGCCTCGGTGGATCAGGTCCGCCGCAGCGTGCTGCGGGGCGAACGATTGAGCAAGCAGATGGGTAACCATGACCAATTCTTCTCGGCCA
>NZ_ANOG01000893.1 GCF_000346295.1 Rhodopirellula maiorica SM1
GCCGCTGCCGTTGATAAGCAGGTTGGGATAACGGCTCGGAAGCACGGTCGGTTCGTTGCGAGCTTCGTCATACGTCGGATAAAGTCGACGGTGTCGAGTTTCAAGTCGTCCAACATCGATGCAGCCACCGCGCTCAAGCGAGCTTCGGTATATCGCATCGCCGCCGGAGGTAGCCCCGCAATGCTGCCAAAGTTCCCCTGCTTGTCAATCAGCAGCGAACGCATGTTCCATTCTTGAGCCATCCGCACCAACGTCGGATAGATCACACTTTCACCGTGCGGGTGATAGTTACCCGAAGTGTCCCCCGAGATCTTCGCGCATTTGACTCGCTTGCTGCCGGGGCCGAGGTTCAAGTCGTTCATCGCGACTAGAATCCGTCGCTGACTGGGTTTCAATCCATCGCGAACATCGGGCAAAGCACGACTGACGATCACGCTCATCGCGTACGTCAGATAGCTTTCACGAAGCTCGTCTTCGATCGGCAAATCGATCAGGCGAAACGCGCCCGCACCGCCGTCGATCCCGTCCTGAAATCCCTCAGGGCCATTGTTTTCGCCCTCGCCATCTTCTTTGTTATTTTCGTCTTCTGCCAACGTCGTGTCCTAAGAGGAGTGCTGGGTGCGAAATGCTGTCTTTTTGGGAGCTTTGTTTTTCGTAAAACGGGGAGTACCCCTGCTTCTTTCGAAGGGGCAGTCCCCGTTTCAGGAAAGCTTCATTCGAACCCCGAATTCAGCCCCAAAGTGTACCCTTTTTCGCCTTGCCTCACAACGACCCACGCGACTGGAAGCGTTGTCGCAAATCCTTACATATCAGATACTTGCGACCGATTCATCGGAGGGGAGTGAATGCCAGCCGCGAATCCGCTGCCCGGCGTCTAAATTGACACCCCTTCGACCACCTCCGATCACCGAATTTCAACTTAGGTAAACCGGGGAACCAACCCCTCGACAGCAACACAGGAACCCACCCACAAGAGCCGCCGTCCAAAGGCGATCGTCTCGCGATTACGCATCCTGGATTGGGCGGCCACCCGACGAACCAGCGCGATTAAGCCAGACCAACAGGCCGCCCCCGGCCACCGTCGAGATTGATTCGCCCCACGTCCACCACGAAGGCATCCCCGCCATCGAATCGACAACGAACTGCGCCACCCCGAATGCGATTGTGCCGACGGCCAAATACCGGACGAGCGGACGATAACGCACTAAATCGCGGGCCAAAACCAACAATCCGATCCCCACGAACCCGTACAGGATCGACAGATGGCGAGCGAGGTAAAAGGTCAGCGGTGCTGCAGGAAACGAATGAATCCCAAGCAATTTGGCAATCTCGACCATCCATTTCTCAGGCATCATTGCTGCTGGAAACGCCAACAACGTGACCAGCCCGACAAACTGCAAGAACAAGCGGAGCGGCAAAAGGCCACTGTCGAGCGAGGGAGAACTCGATTTCTGCTCAGCATTCACCGCGGGCGTTTCCTTTTCATAGTTCAACTGCTCGGAGGTCGCGTTGTTATTAGTCCGCAGTCGCGACAACCGGCTGATCGAGAGACACTCGGCAACCGATCATGCCCAAGGCATCGGGGGGGTCGACGAAATCTGAATATTCTCGCGCACTTGATCCGGGATGGCCACCACCTTATGAACTCGCAAATCGACGTAGACCCAGCGTGTTTCTGCTCGCGCCAGGACACATTGGTCTGCCGGCCGACAAATCAAATACTTTCGCGTCGATGCATAGCGATCGATCGCGTTGACCCAGGTGCGAATCACCAATTCGTCCCCAGCCACTGCGGCCGCACGATAAGTGATGTCATGCTTACGCACGACCCAGCCAAGCCCCTCGGCCGCCGCTGCCTTCGAATCCCAACCATTGGCGGCAGAATGCTTTGACGCAGCCCAAAGCGTCCACTGGACATAAC
>NZ_ANOG01000894.1 GCF_000346295.1 Rhodopirellula maiorica SM1
ACGAAGGCTTTGTATGTCGAAAGTGGGCAACGGGTTCGCGGTTCCTATGCGTGGCTTGACGGTGAAAATGCAGATGCAGCCGCGATCGCTCAGCAGATGGATGATTTGCACCAAGGGTTGCTGATGAAGGTGTTTGCCGCCGTCGTGCCGACTGCTGACAGTCGAACGATCGAGCAGCGTCAACTCGGCCGCGTTTTGCTCGAGCATCTTTGGGGCAAATCGGTGATGGGGCACCAATTGCACGAGGCCGTCGATTGGCTGATTTCTGCTTCGGCGGACTTCCAGTGGCGCGATCTGGTGCGTCCCTTTGCCGAATTAGCGCCCTTGCGAGATCGTTGGGGTGAACTCGAGACGCTGGTGATGCGGATGGCGAACCTGTTGGTTGCGGTCGATGGAGAAACTAGCGATTCGGACAATGTCAATCTCGCGGCGATGCGAGCCCAGATGAAAGAGGTTGTCGGCGAGGCCGAGCCCGAAGAGCGAAACAGCCAAGCGGACACAGACAACGCTCGCGATGCCCTGCAGTGGCTTCGTGAAGAAGCCGCCCGATTGCGTGAAGGTGCCAGTGTCACCGCTGCGGAAAAGCCAACGCCTACAGCGGGCCCAGGCAGTTCGCCGCCAAAATCTGTTGTCCAGCCGCCCTCGAAATCCGCCGAGCCAGTCGATGAGCGGACTCCGGAGCAACGATTGGCGGAAGCTCGAGCCAAGCTCGATCAATTGATCGGGCTCGATGCGATCAAGGATCAAATTCAAACGCTGACGAATTTTCTAAAGATGGAGTCGCAGCGAGAAAAGGAAGGGCTGCCAATGACGCGGCCTAGTTTGCATATGGCTTTTGTCGGTAACCCAGGAACCGGCAAAACGACGGTCGCGCGGATCATTGCGGATATTTACGGGGCGCTGGGGATCCTGGGCAAAGGCCACCTCGTCGAAACCGATCGCAGTGGATTAGTCGCCGAATATGCCGGGCAAACTGGGCCGAAAACGAACGCGAAAATCGACGAGGCGTTGGACGGCGTGCTGTTTATCGACGAAGCCTACACGCTGATTGATGAAAACGGGCAAGACCAGTATGGTCGCGAAGCGGTGCAGACGTTGCTGAAGCGAATGGAGGATCAGCGGGATCGGCTGGTCGTCATCCTGGCGGGATATCCCGTCGAGATGCGGAAGATGATCCGTAGCAACCCCGGTCTGAGTTCCCGTGTGGGAACGACGATGCACTTTGACGATTATCCACCCGAAGCACTTTGCCGGATCTTTGAACTGATCGCCAAAAAGTCAAAGTACACTCTGCCGACCGAATCGCGACGCAGGCTGCTTCGCGGGTTCACATATTTGTATATCGCTCGCGATCGTCATTTCGGGAATGGCCGCACCGCTCGCAACAGTTTCGAGCGAAGTGTCCGCCGCTTGGCAAACCGTTTGGCTGCGTTGACCGAAGTAGATCGCAAGTTGTTAACGACACTCGAGCCCGATGACATCGAAGTTGCCGATGTGACACAAGAGCATCTTGCTGCATTGGTGGCCGAGCCAGGCAATGTGCGAGTACACTGCAAACATTGCGACCAGCCGGTCGTGATTGACGACAAACAGCTTGCAACGGAGATCAAGTGCGAAGCGTGCAAGGAGATGTACGAAGCCGACTGGGGCGAACCCGTGCTTGAGCTGCCCAAGCCTGCCGGTGGCACAGCTAACGAGGGTGACGGTGCCAAAGACGTAATCGTAAAGTAGTTGTAGGCCGGATCGCAGCGGAGCGGAGATCCGGTATCGCGGCTCAAAAAGAAGGCGCCATTGCTTTCGCATCCGCCGGATCAGCGCCGCTGAGGGCGACTTGATCCGGCCTACTCAAGTATCGCGTTGCGATTATCGTTGGACGCGAGCGTTGCCTTTCCAGATGCTCCAAACTTGGTCTTCGTCCGCTGGCTGTCCGTAGTCGGTATTCAGCGTTGCCGTCAGAGCGCCGGTGGCCCAGCCGAACTGAGAGCTCTTTTCTGCGTCCCAGCCTTTGAGCACGCCGTAGAGCAGTCCGCCGACAAATCCGTCACCGCCACCGATGCGGTCGAATACGCCGATTTGGCGGGGCTCGATGACGCTAAAATCTTCGCCGTGCGAAACGATTGCGCCCCACATATGCGAGTTTGCGCTCTCGACTTCTCGAAGCGTGGTGGCGAACAAAGACGTGTCAGGGTATTCCTGCTTGACGCGATTGATCATGCCTTTGAAACCATCGATTTTGGCGGCAATGCCCTTGCCGCCGGCCTCGGGGCCTTCGACGCCCAAGCACAACTGGAAGTCTTCTTCGTTGCCGATCAGGATATCCGACAGGCTGGCAATTTCTTTGAATTGCTTCGATAGAAGTTCCTCGCGGCCTTTCCAGAACGATGCTCGGTGATTGAGATCGAACGAGATGCGAGCGCCATTCTTCTTAGCGACACGAGCGATCTCAAGGCAGAATTCGCTGGTCTCTTCGGACAATGCTGCGATCAGTCCTGACATGTGAACGATTTTCGCGCCTTCGTCGCCAAAGATTCGCTGGAGGTCGAAATCTTTGACATTCAACTTGCGTCCGACTTCACCGGCTCGGTCGTTTTGGACTCGCGGTCCACGCGATCCCCATCCACTGTCGGCCATATTGATTTGGTGTCGCACGCCCCACGGTGTGTCTTGAGTGAACTCGGGGCCTTCGTAGTCCATGTGGCGACGTGCCAAGTCGTCTTTGATGAATCGCGCGATCGGGCTGTCTTTGACAAAGGCCGTCAAGATTTTGACTGGCATCCCAAGAAACGACGCGATGCTGCCAACATTCGATTCCGCGCTGGTGCCCTGCATCTTGAAGGTGTCGCTGCAATGAAACGGCTGGTGGTCAGCCGGCGTCAACCGAATGCCCATGCTGGTGGGGATGACGAGAGAGTACTTGGCGTCGTTTCGAAGTTCGATCATTTTGGCGGCTCGTTGAGGGAGGAGGTGAAAGGAACCGGCATGGATGCCGACCACGTTCCTTGCGAACGCGGTTGCTAGTGCTGGAATGGACAGTGGGGTTTCATTGTGCGAACGGTTCGCACAATGATGACGCTAAATGGTGACAGCGCTAAATAGTGACAGAGGCAAAACCACCATCAATCGCGATGTTTTGTCCGGTAACAAACGAGGATGCTTTGCGGCTGGCAAGCCAAACGACCGCGCCGGCCAATTCTTCGGCTTTGCCAAAGCGTGCCATTGGGGTGTGACCGATGATTTGCCCGCCTCGTTCGGTATAGCTTCCGTCATCGTTGAACAGCAGTTTGCGATTCTGTTCGGCAGGAAAGAATCCAGGGCTGATCGCGTTGACTCGCACGCCCGTGGTTGCCCATTCACGAGCCAACCAAAGGGTCAAGTTGATGACGGCTGCTTTGGCCGCCGAATAAGCGACGACTCGCGAAAGCGGGATCATGCCTGACATCGAAGCGATGTTGATAATGCTGCCGACACCTGCTTCGATCATGT
>NZ_ANOG01000895.1 GCF_000346295.1 Rhodopirellula maiorica SM1
TGGACTTTGGGGCAGCGTGTGGTTTCGATATTGCGGTTGGTATGAAAAACTCGGATTCAAATTTCTCGGATTCCACCAGCCGACACCGCGATCCGCCGAGTGTGATCGAGCATGATTCCGAACCTCGCCACAGCGATGCAGTCGAACGAGAGACAAGCTCATCACGAAAAAACCGCTCGCGTTCACGTCGCGGACGCTCGCGTCCCGCGTCTGAGCCCACGCCCGTTCATGATGCCACGATTGGATCGAATCCCAACGCTTCGCCGGCTACCGATGCGGATTCCATTGCTGATTCGCCCCGCGTCACACGCGACGCCCCTGCAATCGCATCGCGATACGAAAGTGTTGGCGAGGTTGGGCGAGGCGGATGGGGGATCGTCGAACGAGCGGTCGATCATCAATTGGATCGCGAAGTAGCGGTCAAGCGGTTTACCGATGCCGACGAAGTGACCGAGCAAGAACGCCAGCGTTTTTTGCATGAAGCCAGAGTGACCAGCCAACTTCAGCATCCAGGGATCGTACCGGTCCACGAAATGGGCGATCGGCGAGACGCTTTCTATGTCATGAAGTTGCTCGAAGGGGTCACACTAAGCGAATTTATCACACAGCATCATCAAAACCAAACTGCGAAACGTCGACAGACTCGGTTCCAATTCGGCGAGTCGCTTGAGCCTCTGCTTCAGCGGTTCGTCGACGTCTGTAACGCCGTCGCCTACGCCCATCAACGTGGCGTGATCCATCGCGATCTGAAACCATCCAACGTGATGATCAGCGACTTCGCAGAAACGGTCGTACTGGATTGGGGATTAGCCCAATCGGTCGTCACACCGTCTGCGACCTCGACTGACCAAATTCCCCAACGAGATTCTCGATCGGACGCGGAAGTCTCGTCGATGATCGAACCGGATGGAACCGTTGTGGGTACACCCGCTTACATGGCTCCCGAACAGGCCGCCGGAGCCATTTCCAAAATTGATCGGGCCTCCGACATCTACTCGCTGGGCGTGATCCTTTACACGATCATCGCGGGCCGCCATCCGTATCACGGCCAACCGGTCGATAAGATTCTGGAACAAGTAAAAAACGCTTCCTTTGCGGACCTACGAACCGTCCAGCCGCGGACTCCTTCACCTTTGGTGTCAATCGTCAACACGGCGATGTCCGCCGCGCCCGAGGACCGCTACCGCAGTGCAGACCAATTGGCCAGCGACGTGCGGCGTTTTATTGCCGGCGATGCGGTCTCGGTCCATCGCGAGGGTGCGGTTCAGCGTGGAGTGCGTTGGTGTCGACATCATCAAGGGATAGCCGCTTCGATCGCAATTTGTGGATCCGTATTGCTGGTGGCCGCGATCCTATTCAGCATTGTGATTAAACAATCGCACCGGGCCGAACAAAGAGCCCGCATCGAAGCTCAGCAAGCTCACCACGAAGCCATTCTGAGCCTTGCCGAAGCCCGCGATGCGACCGACACGTGGTTGGTGGAATTAAGTGGTTCGCTTCAGTTTTATCCGGGTATGGCAACGCTGCGGTCCGAAATGTTAGAGCGCGCGATCGCTCAATATGATCGCATCGCTCAGCAAAACCTCGCTTCATCAAACGTGTCCGACGATAATGTCAGAGGCACCGTTTCCGAGCGTTCCCAGACATCATCCCATCACACAGATCGACTTGCATTGCTGGAACGTGTGAAGGCATCGCTACGATTGGGAGATCTGTATCGCTTGACTGGGAAACCGGAACAAGCACAGCAGCACTACCATGCCGCCGAGCGACTTTTACAAACTGGCAAACCGCAACAACCGGGGTTCACGGTGACACGCGTCTCCTCGGCAAACTTGACCGATCCAGTTCACAGTTCCAACAATTCACTCCAACGACGGTTCGAACTGGAACGCATCCATTCGCTGATCGGACGATTGTTGTTAGGAAACATCGAGACAAGGAATGTTGTCGATCCCGCAGAGATCCCGCGGTCTGAATCTGCAGCGATCCGCGACACTCTATCCACCATCGACCGCGATCAACCCGCGGCCAGATTGCCTACCTATGACCGGGTTTCCGAGGCACGTGCTTGGTTAACTCGCATCGTCGATCCGCACTTGAATGCCCCACACCAAAGTGTCACGAGCGATGATGATGTCCGCAGCTTAGATCCATTCGTGGCACGAGCGGCGTCGGCGCTGGTTCGCTTGGAAATGGCAGTGCGTTTCGCGATGACAACGAATCAGCCGACTGATTGGCCTTGGAGTGAAACCTCGTACGAGAATGCCATTCGCGTTGCGCGTGAATTGGCCCAGCGGCACGACACAATTGGCAACCGCCGATTGTCGGAAAGCATTCAAACCGAGAACTGTCGGCGATTGACCAGCGATGGTCAGCACCGCCGTGCGGTCGAACATTGGTCGATTTTGATCGGCGACTTGAACGACTGGTTAGCGGTCGATCCGAACCGCATCGACTACCTTCAATCGCTCGCACACGCGATGCTGCAACGCGGCAACGGCTTGGTTGCGATAGGTCGCCGCGATGACGCAACAACGGATTTCGAAGCGTCAATTCAGAAACTGGAAACCGCATGGCGTTTGACGGATGATGATGGATTTTACCGCGTCAATTTAGCAACCGCCGAGAACAATCTCGGACAGTTATTGGCCAACGCCAGCAATCGTAATCCCGCTTTGGCAACTCGACTGCTGAGACAATCACTGCAAACCTACGAAGCATTGCTGCGAGAAGAGGTGACGGCCGATCGTTTGCGGCGGTATGCCCAGACACATCATGCATTGGCGATGGTGACGATGGACCATGAGGCCGGCGAGAACGTCGATGCCACTGAATCAATGGAACATGCACAAAAGGCGGCTTCGGCATTTGAGATTCTGATGGACCATCAATCGTTGACGATCGATGACACTTTGATCTGGATGCGATCCGAAATGCTGCTCGCGAAGCACCACGCAAACCAAGATGACGAGGATGCGGCCGCCAAACACATCGAATCCGTCGTACGCCGTCACCGCTGGATAGCCGATCAACCGCTTAGCGACCACCAAACTCAACAGCTTGACCAACTAAGCGATGCGATTGCCGCCCTTCAGCTAGCTTCGTCGACGAGCGAAGGAATCGGCAGAATCGACAACATCGACTTGATCGACATCGAATCATCCACGTCCGAGTGAAAGCCCTCCTTCGAGTGCTCGTTTTGGCGGAGCGTAACCCATGTTTGGAAAAGCAATCCTACATTAGCAGGCGATGTCACGCCCATTCGCTTGCCTTGCGATTTAGATCAAGAACCGAACGACATGACAAACTCTGCCTCTATCAGCCACGATTCGATCAAAGCGGCCCCCATATCATCGCCCCAAAGCGGCGTGGACTTGACCGAGGCAACGCTGCGACGACAGCGGCTTGTTGATCCGAGTCCAGCCGAAGACGAATGCTGTTTGGTTCAAATCTATCCACCGGATGTGATCGAAGGCATGTTGTTGTTGGAAGAGCACGAATTTTCGATCGGCAGGTCGCCCGAGACCGATCTGCCCTTGTTCGACAACAGCGTTTCGCGTCAACATGCGATGCTGATCCGAGGGCAAGAAGGATATTTGGTCCGCGATCTCGGCAGTACAAACGGAACCTTCGTCAACGAAAAGCCAGTTCAATCCGATTGCTCATTGCGAAGCGGCGACACAATTCGGATTGGGAGCTTTCTGTTTCGCTTCTTGTCCGCGGGTTGTGTCGAGACTCAATACCACGAGACCGTCTATAGCGCGATGACGCGTGACGCGTTGACCGGGACGATGAACAAACGCTACTTGATGGAAGCGTTGAACCGTGAAATCGCTCGTTCGACTCGCGCAAACATGGAGTTGTCGGTCGTGATGCTCGACATCGATCACTTCAAATCGATCAACGACACCTACGGGCACTTGGTCGGCGACGAAGTGCTGCGAACCTTCGGAATTCGCGTGGGTGAGATCTGTCGCAGCGACGATCTGCTGGCTCGGTACGGTGGCGAAGAATTCTGTTTGCTGTTGGCGGCGACCGGGCACGAAGACGCCCGCGAGATGGCAGAACGATGTCGGCATGCGGTGGCCGATGCTCCCTTTGACACTGCCGCCGGAGCGTTGCCGATCACGGCCAGCTTCGGTTTCGCCGTCTTGAATCCTAGCAAACCAAAGTCTGTCAGCGGATTATTAGGTGCGGCAGACCAGCAGCTCTACGAAGCCAAACGCTCGGGGCGAAACCGCGTGTGCGGTTAACCCTGTGGGATAGGCTTCCAGCCTGTCATCATGCTCATTTGTTATTGCGGGCGGACGTCCAATGCCATCTACTTTGGTAGCGGCACGGCGCGAGCCGTCCGGTTGAAGCGAGTAAAACGTTCGGTTTAGACCGGGCGGCTTGCGCCGCACCGCTACAGACGCCACCCGCCCAGTGG
>NZ_ANOG01000896.1 GCF_000346295.1 Rhodopirellula maiorica SM1
GATCGGCCTCACATGGCTTTTTTTGCCGCGTCACTGAGTTTGTTGATCGGTGCCTTGGGGGCAAGTTTTGAGTCGCAGCACTATTTTCGTCATATCATCTTTGTCGACGAAGAGATTTAATGGCGGGGGGGAAGTCGGTTTCTGCGGCTGAATCCTGAACTGGCAGTGGAAAACGCTTCATCTGATAACGAAGCGCGGCTGCATATCGAAAGCATCAAAACCCATCTGTTCGATCACACTTGAACGTACCCTCTCTCACCAAAACGAGTTAGCAAAACTATGAATCCACGAAAAGCGATTGTTACAGGTGGCAGTACTGGAATTGGGCGTTCCACGGCAATCGTTTTGGCACGCGCCGGCTACGATGTCGCGATCACATATTTAAGCGGCGATGACGAGGCGAGACAAACCGCGGACGAAATCGAATCGCTGGGACGCCGCTGTGTCGTCAAACAGCTCGATTTGTCGGACCCCGAATCCGCCAACCCATGCGTGGATGAAATGGCGGGTGAGTTGGGCGGGCTCGATGTGATGGTGAGTAACGCCGGCATGATGGTTAAGCAAAAAATGCCGGATCTCGATCTGGAAACCACCTACAAAATTTTCAACGTTAACGCCTTTGGTGCGATGATGGCAATCCAGCGTAGCCTCAAGTATTTGTTGCCAAACGGATTAACGGGGCCGCCTCGTGAAACCCCTGGACGAATCATTGTTGTTACTAGCGTGCATGAAGTGATCGCAAATCCGAGTGATACGCTTTACACGATGACCAAACATGCGTTGGGCGGGATGGTGAAGTGTTTGGCGCTGGACCTGTCACCGCTGAACGTCACTGTCAATTCAGTCGCACCGGGCGAGATTGCGACACCGATGAACGATATGGGGCCTGAGGATATTGCCAATTCTACGCGTCCCGCGATTCCGGTTCGGCGGCCAGGCTATCCGGACGAAGTCGGTGCCGTGATTGAGTTCTTGGCAAGCGAAAAGAGTGGATTCGTGACCGGATCACGTTGGACCGTCGATGGTGGTTTCGAAGCCGCCGCGCCGATGGCCGCTTCGGGTTTTCGTGACGCCTATCTGAAGCAATCTTGAACAACCAATGTTGCTGCACCGCCAATGTTACTGCACCGCCAATGTTACTGCACCGCGATGCGTCTCGCACATCCGCGTCAGGGGCAAGTATTGGCAGATTAGCGGCCAGAGCAATCGCTTTGCGACCACGTTCGGGACGAAACGTGGTTTGGATGGTGAAAATTGAGAGCGAACTCAGAAATTTAAAATATGGCACGCCGCTTGCGTCAATGGCATCGCTGTGGTGAGTCAAGGCGTGTTTGGTTGCAATGGGTGCCGACGCGATGAGGACTTGCCATTTGATGTTCAGAGAATAGCCCCACCCTCAATAAGCTTAGGAACTAGAACGATGAAACTTGCAATTTCCACATTGGCATTGTCAGTTTGTTTGGCAGCCGCCGGATGTAACGACAGCGTGTACGACGAGCAAGCCGACGCCGTCCGCGACACGACTCAAGAGTATGCGTCGGATGTGCGTGACGACACGCAAGCAACGGCTGAGTCGATTCGTGAACAAAGCCAACAAAAGGCAGAAAACATTCGCGACCGCTATGAGGCCGCCAAGCCAGCGGTTGAAGATAACGCCGAAGAACGAGCGGATGCCATCGAAGAGCGTGGCGAAACGAAGGCTGATCAGCTCGAAGAACGTGGCGAGAACAAGGCGGATCAAATCGAGAATCAAGGTGAGGAGAAAGCCGATCGGCTCGAAGAACTCGATGACACCGATGCCATCGAAGAAGTTGAGTAAGTTGGCGATCGGGTAATCAAACAGTAATTGATCTACTCCCTTGCAAAACTTGAAAACGCACAACGATCATCGTTGTGCGTTATTTTTTGTCATCAGCGTGGAAAGAATGCTGCGTAGGATCAGGGAACGGTGGAAGCGATGGCCGGGTGAGCAACACCCGACCAGCGATAGAAAGCTGATCGGCAAGTTCTATGCGAGGCTGCCACCTTCGAGAATTTGTTGTCCGACGAACCGATAGCGTGGTTTACCACCACGACGATCCAGTCGATACAGTGCCGCACTGCGCACATCCGATGCCGCCGCCGTTCGATCGCCTCCAATAAAACGCAGCGTTGCGGTGCTGAACGCCAACCAGACAGATCGAGGTACTTTATCGACCTGCGAGCAGGGTTGTAGCAATCCGTCATACGGACCGCCAATGAACTCGATTTCTTCTTGGTCGATGTGAACATCAACCTCATCTCGATTCACACTCGATTGGAAGTATCGGATGTGGGCCATGATTCGTTGGAAAAAAACTATCACTCGCATGTTGATCCCCCCGGGCAACGGTGGTGTCGGTCGTATTCACGATTAATCGGCGTTCCCTTCCGCGTCTCACTCTGCGCGCCATTTGTGGATCGATGTAACGATTGCGTCGAGCGAATTTTTCGTTATCCGTTGTTTTAGAGAACGAAGCAATCAATGTGCCTTTGGCAAGCGATTTGCATGATTGAACCAAGAATCATCAGTATTCTGAAAATCAAAAAGGGATGTCAAAATGGCGAATACCACCACTGATCACAATACGATTCGCAAATGGGTCGAAGACCGCGGCGGAGTCCCCGCGACCGTAGAACAAACCGCCGACGACAGTGAATCGGTCGGTTTATTAAGAATTGATTTTCCACACGGCTCGCGTAACGATCGTTTGTCGACCATTTCGTGGGAGATGTTTTTCGAGAAATTTGATTCCGAAAACCTTGCCTTCCTTCACGAGGACAAGGCGGCTAACGATGAGCTCAGCCGATTTTGCAAATTCATCCATCGAGCCGAAGCAGAATAAGTTCGCTACGGATCGAGAGACGGTAAGACACGGATCACAGATCCGTGTTGCGTTCATTAACGAGCACGACTTTGCCTTGATCGACTCCGTCTTCAACGCGTCGATGAGCTGCTGCGGCGTTGGCAAAGTCGTAACAGCTATCGATCGTGATGCTCAATTTTCCCTGCTCGTACAATTTGATCAGTTCACGAAGATCATCGCCGGAGGTTTTTGCCAGCATCACCGTCCCCGATTTTGACAGAGGCCACGTGACAAGCGTCATCAGCATGCCTTTGACGTCCGGCTCGGTCGACACATACCGGCCGCCGGGGTTGAGCACGTCGCGTGATTCGAAATAGCCTGATTTGCCTGCGGCATCAAAGATCAAGTCCCAGCTTTCACTCGATTCGGTAAAGTCGACCTTTTCGTAGTCGTAGAAATGATCGGCTCCGATTGACATGCAAAACGCTTCGTTGTCGCCACTGGCTACCGCGTCGACGTGGCATCCGAATGCCTTGGCAATTTGGACCGCGAACATTCCGACTCCTCCGCTTGCACCATTGATCAGCACCCGGTCGCCCGGTTCCATGTTGCCATGATCTCGCAACGATTGTAGTGCTGTGGTGCCTGCCAACGGGATTGCGGCGGCTTCTTCGATCGTCATCGTGTCGGGGATCTTCGCGGTAACGTCGATCGCACAGACAGCGTAATCCGCCAGCGCGCCACCACGGGCATGATCGAGAAACGCGATCACTCGGTCACCCGGCGAAAAGGGGGCGTCGTCGGCACAATCGGCAATCACGCCAGCGACATCGTAGCCTGGGATTCGTGGAAATCCGCCCGGCAGCAACCCTTTCATTTCTCCGCTGCGAAGCCGATAGTCGATCGGATTGACGCTCGACGCCAACACCTTGATCAAAACTTGACCAGGAAGCCGGTTGGGTATGGGAAGACTTGTTGAATGCAACACGTTGGCGTCGCCGTAGTCGTCATACACAACGGCCTGCATGGTTTTATTAACGGCTTGCGTTGTTTTTTCGGTAGAGTAATTCAAAGCAGTCGATCCTCTAAATAGCTAAAGCAGGTTGGCAGGAATTTTTGGATGAAATTCCGGTGGCTAATTGAACGCTAGCCGCGGTTGAGCATCGGAGCTCTAGCTAGTACCAAAACGGCTAATACGCCCAAGGACTGCTACGTGCCTAATTCAATAAATCCCGTTGCGGCGCGACATCGACAATACGAAGGTGCAATATGTCAATGAAGCTCTCGCGAACGGCCAGAGGATGACACCGGTGCAACTTGCGTACCAGCGTGAGTGCGCCCGAGGTTGTTCGGCTTTGTGCCGGAAGCAGAGGTGATCGACCCCTTCGTGGCTTTTGTTTGTGTTAGGCTGAGACGGATGAATAGTTTTGATCAGGAAGCATTCGACACAGAAATCAAACTCCGATATCGAGAGCGGAAGCGTCGTCGTTACTTTGTCACGACGGTCGCGATGATGCTTGCTGTTTGGTGGGCAACGCACGCAGTCGCGGCGACATTGAATTCTTCGTTCTTCTATAGCGTGGCCTCATCCAACTCGCTCACTTATTTGCTGGCGACGGGATTGACCGCGATTTTCACCAGCCTCACCAGTGTGGTAGCACTACAAATTGCGGTTTGGTGGCAGTGGCCCGTGCCCCAGCGATCGCCTTGGAAAGGTTTCACGATACTGGTATTCAGCTATGCGGTGTTAAATCTGTACCCGTACTTGCAAAACGAAATGTGGGAGATGTTTGGCACGCGATGGTGGTCGATCGTTGCCATAACGCTGGCATTCCATCTGATCGTGATCCCGCTGTATGTGCTTGGAATGCGTATTCCGGGGCGGCTTTTGCAGTTTCACTTGTTTGACGCAATGGATGACCCGTTACCAAGCGAGTCTTCGTCGCCACCGAATCAACGCTGGAGCATCGCGGGTTTTGTTGTTCTGACGCTCTTAGTGGCGTTGTTGATGGCTTTATACCAAGGCATGCGTAAACTGTTTGAAACACAACTCGGCGACGGGGTCATGACTTACTATCCACCAAATGATTTGGTCATGATGATTTATCTGGTCGTCGATATCACAGCAAGTCTGTTGTTGCTGTGGGCAGCTGCCCTTAGCGGACTGAGTCGACACCGATGGGCCATCGCGTTGTTGGTGCTGTCGGTGATGTCTTCTTGGTTTGCAGAAGCGGCCTACATGTCGATCGTTGCCGATGGACTATCCGTCATGCAAGTCCGTTGGTTTGACCTATTCATTCGTCACGCGTTTGGCGGCGTTACCGTCTATCTCGTTTCGCGTTGGTGTTTTCGACGTTGGCGGATTGCGGGTTACCAATTGCGAGGTTGGGTCCAGCGCCGCGAACTGACCCCACCGTAAGCAGGCTCTGCATGCCACGATCCGATTGGCTTCACCTCTGCCGATGACAGCCATCACGCCATCATCGAGGTTCCGTTCTGACACCCCACTGATCATAGTGTTTTGCACTTTCAGCATTCCATGTTGGCGAGGATCCCCACAGCGGCACTGTTGCCAGAGATGCTTCCCATTCCCCCAATATTTGGTAGAGCTGTTCCGCACGTGAACGCTCGGCACGCGAACGGTCGTCGGCTTCGGCAAGATCGGAGTCGACTTGAAATAGTTGAGCAGGACGATGCGACAGCGTAATCAGTTTGTCCTCGCCGTCGCGAACCGCTGTTTGACCTTGCAGTCGCCAAAACAGCGTGCGCGCAGCCGCATCTGATTCTCCACGTAAATGTGGCAACAAGTTGATACCGTCGTAGGCTCCGTATTTTGCCTCGGCGCGACGACGATTGCGTTTGTCTTCATGTGATGGAGCTGGTTTCAGTGGCAATAAATCCGCACCAGCCGCCGCCATGAACGTGGGCAACACATCCAGGCTCGAGATCACCGTGTCAGTCTGTTTGCCGGCCGGCAACTGCCCAGGCCAAGACCAAATCATCGGCACCCGAATCGCCCCCTTCTCGCAAACAGCCTTTGACACCCGAGAACGGGCCATTCCAGCTGGCATTGTTGGTAGCACCGCCGTTGTCCGAAAAGAAAACGATCAAGGTATCGTCAAGCTGACCGCTTTCTTTCAGGTAAGAACGTACACGTCCAACGCCGCGATCCAACGCGTACATCATCGCAGCGTAGGTGCGTCGTTTCGGATCGCGGATGTGAGCGAACTTTGCCAGATCTTGGTCGGTCGCCTGCATTGGCGTGTGAGGTGCGTTGTAGGACAACATCAACATCCACGGTTTCGACTCAGTGGATTCATCCTGAGTTTTGATCCAGCCTAGTGCCTCGTCGGTAAAAAAATCGGTCAGATAAGGACTGGAAAACTCTCGGAGTGGTTCTCCGTTTCGCTGCAGTTGGTGTTTTTCAGGTGTGGGAAAGTAATGATGGCTTCCGACCAACATGCCACAAAAATGGTCAAAACCGCGAGCGTTGGGATGATGAACCTCGTGGCTACCCAAATGCCACTTGCCAATCAAGGCGGTGGCGTAACCAGCGGAGCGAAGTTGATCCCCCAATGTGAGTTCGCTCGGCGGCAACCCCAACAACTCGGGGCGTGTTCCGTAGGCGGCAGCGGATTGATTCAAATTTGACTCGTACCCAAATCGACGAGGATCGCGTCCAGTTAACAGTCCGGCACGCGATGGCGAACAAACCGAGCTGGTGACGTACGCTTGACGACAAAAGACGCCTGATTTCGCGAGCGAATCAAGATGCGGCGTCAGCAGATGTTGGCTGCCGTTGTAACCGAGATCGCCATAGCCCATGTCATCCGCCAGCACGATCAACAAGTTAGGACGTTCATCGGACGCAGCCGTAACGCCACCGTGCGAGACGGCGGAGAATGTAGCGAACGCGACCAACACGGCGTAAAAGGATCGTAAACGCGGCGTAAAATTCGTCGTCGCGTTGTGATGGGAAGTTGAATTCATGGTGTTCTTGGTAGGGCAATTTCGCGAGTGAAAAATCTTCAGTGGCTGAGCAGTCTATGTTAATCCGTGATGGACGGTTTGTGGTTCCGTGTCGTCGCAACAAAGACCTCACGCGTGGTTGAGTCGACGTTGCGAGCTCAATGCGATCGACTTTTGCACCCAATGGGAATTATTCGAGTAGTGGGATTCGCCAGAATTCCCAGCTTTGCCGTTGGAGTGATAGGAACTCTGGTGAGTTCCACTACGAAAGTGGATGGCATGGACGTACACAACCTCCGTTCGTCGTGCGGCAAAAACAGCACGCCATTTTGTTTTTTGATAAAAAGAAAGCGAGCCTACCAGCCTGTTCGTTGTCTAGATTCGTAGGGGGCTGTTGATCCGGTCGAGCGGTAGGGCAACGGCGGAATCTGACCTGGAAGACAACGAGATTATCCAAATGAAAACACGCGAACTGAGTAACCTCGGCGTTCCCAAAGGTTCGGCGATGCAAATTGCCAAGGAAACGATCAAGGCGGCTGCGGAGTCGGGGCTGCAGCACGCGGTTCTTCGTGCCGCGGTCGCAAAAGTGGTCGAGTCGCCCAAGTCGTTCTTGGAACATGAAATTTGGGGGAAATTGGCGGCAGAGTTGACGGGAGTGTTCGCCGCTCAAGCACGTTACGTTGGACGCGAGCAACCGGCGCCTTGGCGACAATGGGGCGATGATCTGGAACTGACGGCTGTCCAGCAAATGGCCCACGCGTGTCAATTACCGATCTCGGTCAGCGGGGCGCTAATGCCCGATGCGCATCAAGGATACGGATTGCCGATCGGCGGTGTATTGGCCACCAAAGACTGTGTTATTCCGTATGCCGTCGGGGTGGATATCGCATGCCGGATGAAAATGACGGTGTTAGATTTGCCGACGACCGCGCTGGAGAAACAGCAAGACCGGTTGCGGGGGGCGATCGAACGAGAAACGCAGTTTGGTATCGGTGCTCGGTTTCGCAAGCCTCGTGAGCATGAGGTGATGGATGCCGATTGGAGCGTCTCGCATATCACGAAGAACAACCGTGACAAGGCATGGAAGCAATTAGGGACCAGCGGAAGTGGAAATCACTTTGTCGAATTCGGAATTCTGACGCTTCCCGATGACGATCTTGGTCTGCAATCCGGCCAGTACTTGGCGCTACTCAGCCACAGTGGGTCACGAGGTACGGGGGCAGCAGTTTGCGACTACTACAGCCGCGTGGCCAAGCAACTGCATCCCGAGCTGCCTCGAGAATTAGTCAACCTCGCATGGTTAGACCTTGATTCCGATCCGGGTGCCGAGTACTGGGCGGCGATGAATTTGATGGGCGAATATGCCGCAGCAAATCATGCCTGCATTCACAAAGCGATCGCTAAGCATCTTGGCGTCGATGTGATATTGGATATCGAAAACCACCACAATTTCGCTTGGAAAGAAAACCACGGGGGCGAATCGTTGATCGTCCATCGCAAGGGAGCTACGCCTGCGGGTGCCGGCGTGTTGGGGATCATTCCGGGGTCAATGGGGGCACCGGGCTACGTTGTACGCGGCAAAGGTGTCGAGACGTCGCTGCGAAGTGCGTCGCATGGCGCCGGTCGAAAGATGAGCCGAACGGCAGCGAAACGTCAATTCAATTGGAAAGACGTGAAGCCGTTTTTAGCCAAACGTGGCGTGACGTTGATGTCGGCGGGATTAGACGAAGTTCCGATGGCTTACAAGGACATTGATCAAGTAATGGCATCACAACAAGATCTGGTGGATACGGTTGCTCGGTTTGATCCCAAATTGGTCAAGATGGCACCCGCCGGCGAACGACCCGAGGACTAGGTCCACGCAGCCAAAAATTTAGGATCCCCCGTGTTGGACTTCGCCGTAGTGGACTTCGCCAGAAGTCCTGAAGATTATTTGCGCCCCGGATTTCTGGCGAAATCAACTACGTCTAATTTGACCCGTAGTGGACTTCGCCAGAAGTCCCTGGACATGATTTGAGCCTCGGATTTCTGGCGAAATCCACTACGTTTGAAGCTCGGATTCGTCGGAGCAAGGGAAACCGTTGGCAAGACTTACGGCCTACGGCTTCATTAGGTCCAACAGTGATGCGGTCATCGTCGCAAAAGCGGTCTTCAGCGTTTCGGGTGCATCTGGATAGTAGACTCCCGAATGCAGCGACGGTGCGGGGATACCAAGCTGCTCGAATCGATCGAGTCTATTTTGGCTGACTGAGCCGACCGAGTACATCAAAATTGGGACTCCGGCGATCCCATAGCGGCTAAAGTCCTCGCCTCCCATCGATTGTTCGCCTGGAATCATCTTGTCTTCGCCTAACACATCCGCAAACAGTTTTGTCATTCGCGATGTCAACTCGTCATCGTTTCGCAGCGAAGGGGTTCCTTGACTGATCAGCACATCGGGTTCTTCCGCGTTGTGCGCCAACGCCACTGCCAATGCCCGTCGACGAATCGCAGCGAGCACTTGTTGTCGAACTTCTTCGCTGTAACTTCGCACCGTCAATTGCAGCTTGCATTCGTTGCCAATCACATTGTGTTTCGTTCCACCGTGAATGGAACCAACGGTCACCACCGCAGGCTCGATCGGCTTGACTTCGCGACTGACGATCATCTGCAGCGACAAAACCAAATCAGCCGCTTGAACGATCGGGTCGATTGTCGAATGCGGTGCCGATCCGTGACCGCCACGTCCCTTGACTGTGATGTCAACGCTGTCGACGTTCGCTAACGAGTAGCCGGGTGTGACGCTGATCGCGCCCGTGGGCTTGTCTGCGCTGACGTGGATGGCAATTGCGTAATCGGGCTTCGGGAACCTCTCAAACAAGCCATCTCCTAACATCGCCTTCGCTCCTTCGCCGAGCTCTTCGGCGGGTTGACCGATCATCATCAGCGTTCCCGACCACTGATCTCGATGTTCGCTCATGTAACGTCCCACCGTGGTCACATTGGTCATGTGAATATCGTGACCACAGGCATGCATCACGCCAGTGCTGCTGCCGTCTTCACGCGTCGCTTGTACGGTCGAGGCAAACGGAACCGGGGTCTGTTCGGTCACTGGTAACGCGTCCAAATCCGTGCGAATCATTACGACCGGGCCGTTGCCATTGTGCATGACTCCCACGATCCCGTGCCCTCCCACGCCGGTGGTCATTTCGAAACCGAGTTCCTTCCAGATCGCCGCCAACTTGGCCGCCGTCTTCTCTTCCTCAAACGAGAGCTCGGGGTGTTGGTGCAGCCAACGATATAGAGTGAGGAAATCGTCTTGGTTTTGCTCAAACCACTTCACTGCAGACGTGGTGACGACCGTCGAGGCAGTCGGCGATTCCGCCCAGGCCGCCGAATTGTGGGTCGTTCCATTGACCAGAAGAGCTGTCAGCAAAACAATCGCGACACAAGTGCGAGAACGCATAAGTAAGCCTTTGTCGAAGATAGGGGGACAACGCCAGAGCTGTATTCTAAACGTTCGTCCTTGTGTCTGCTATGATTACGCGAGTTCATGCACCCTTGATACCTGGGCAACGTCCTACCCCCTGCATGACGCGTGCTATTTTCTTGTGCTCTGCTACGCTCGGTCCTCCAGCCGGTTTATGCTGTTAGCGGAAATACGAGTTTGTTGACCGGTTAGCTGGCTGACTCGAATGACAGCCTGGATGCCGAAACGATGACAGGCTGGAAGCCTATCCCACTTTTTACCCACCAAATTTGATTCATGCGAATTACATCTTTCACGTTTGCATCCCTGGTTCTTGGTAGCTGCTTTGTGTTTAGCGCCGGCTGCGATTCGAAGCAAGAACCGGCGGATCCCGTTCCGTCGACCGCCGCCGCAAAAGTCCAACCCACTGTCACCGACGATCCCGATGCGGTTGCTGCGATCGAGGCAACATCGGCCAAGCTGAAAAAGGATGCTGACGGAGCGATTGTGGAGGTCGATTTCCGCGGCACGTCGGTTGATGATTCCCAGCTCGCGTTGCTTAAACCTTTAAAACGCGTGCGTTCGGTCTTGCTGGGCGGCACGGCGATCAGCGACGAGGGACTGAAAACACTTGCCGAAGTCGCGACTCTAGAGAACGTGGATCTGCGTGATTGCAAAATCGGGAACGCGGGACTGGCCAATCTGACGCCACTTTCACGATTGAAAGCACTACGGTTGTCTGGAAAAAGTGGGGATTGCTCGGTCGATGACGACGGAATGCAGCATGTCGCCAAATTTGGAAACTTGAAAGTGTTGGCGATCGATTTCCTGTGGATCAGCGAAGTCGGGCTCGAGGAATTGACGGGGCTGGAAAACTTACAAGAACTGTACATGGCCGAAACCACGATTGGTAACGATGCCATTGCCATCCTGGCGAATTTTCCAAACCTGAAAAAGCTTCGATTGGCGAAAAACCAAATTGATGCAATGGGAATGGCCGAGCTTCCAAAAATCAAGAATCTCGAAGAGTTGGACATCAGTGAGTGTGCTCAACTGTTTGATGATGCAATGCAGCCGCTGAGTGAGCTGACCAAACTCAAAAAGCTAAATGTGTGGCGAGTCAATATTTCGGATGCGGGGGTCGAGCCACTGAAGGGGCTGACATCGCTCGAATCACTGAATCTGGATAATACGCGGCTGACGGATGCCGGTATGCCTTACCTGAGCGACCTAACGAACTTGACATTCTTGCATTTGGGGTCGACTCAAATCAGTGACGCCGGACTGGTTCACTTGGAAGGGCTGACGTCGCTCGAGGATCTGAAAGTGACTCGTACTGCGGTAACTCAAGAAGGCGTCGATAAGCTGAAGCAAAAACTTCCCAAGACCGACATTCAGCTAAAGTACATTGAGGGCCAATAGTCCGAGTCGGCCGGATACAAGTAGGCCGGATCAAGTCGCGGCAGCGATGCAGATTCGGCAATAACATTCTCGCAACGAAATTTGTGAAGTCTTTCGTTGCAGTCCGATTCAACGCAGCTTTCGCTTCGCCTAACCTCTTTTTCCTCCATGCCGGATCTCGGCTCCGCTGCGATCCGGCTTGTCAGATTACGCTACGTCATTGATTTGCCGATTCGCGTAATGGGCAGCGATCAAAGCCAATGCGGAGCACATCAGCGGATCGTTCTCTTTCATCAATCCACTTTGTTGATTGATGATGCTGCCGTCGGATCTCTGATGACGCTGTAAACGTTCAATGAGTTGCTCTGCCCAGTCGCCGCCGATCCCGAGCCGCCAATAGGCTTCGGCTCGGACAGCTTGGTGGTAGAAATAGACGGCTTCGCCCCAGGGTTCAGGATAATCGCGAGGAATGCCGTAGGGATATTCCCAGTCGCCGTGTTGTTTCAGCCAAACTCGCGCTGCAACAACGCGTTCGTCGTTCATGTCCACGCCCGACGCGAGCAGAGCGATCACGCCATCACACGTCGCAGTGGCATAGCTGCGAAAGAAAGTCCGACCGGCTTTCCGTTCGATGCGTCCCTTGTTCGCGGCCAGGATGATCGGCGAAAAATAAAAGCCACCGTCATCGATTGCCAACTGATCGAACTTTTGTTCGCCACCGACATCTCCCGTTTCTGGCTGAGGCCGCGTTTCGGACGGATGCTTTTGCAGTAGGCGAAGAAAGTGCTGAGCGTTGGCATTGGTTAGGTCGAGTTGACTTCGTTCGGTAGCCGGCATGTGATCGGATGCCGCACTATGTCGGGGGCGATGGTTCAATGCTGCCAACGCCCAACGCGTGTGCGATAAATCCATGTGTCCCGTCTGTCCTGCGGGCTGCACGCCGCCGAACCCCCAACCACCGTACGCCAGATGCGACTTTGGGAATCCACGCGACTCGGTGAATTGTTGCTGCGTCAAAAAACGCGCAGTGAAACGATCGTTTCTTTGTCGCCAGAGCAATCCTGGAAACAGCGTAACGCAAAACCGCTTGCAAACACCGGATATTCCAAAACATCGGGGTCGGCAACGCCGAGTGCGCCACCCCTGATTTTGCCCCGCATCCACGCGATGGCTTTCTCTGCCATCGCAGTATCGGCGATCTTAGGATTCGCACCGAGCAAAGCCGACAGCACAAACGGTGTTAATGCTTGGCCGCTTTTCAGCAGGGCGTAGGTTCGGCTTTTCCAAGCTCCGTTGGCCGATTGCTGTTGCCGAAGAAAATTTACAAGGTTGTCGATCAGCGACTGACTTTGCGTTTGCGTTATCTCGTGATCGGCGGCAAACAGTGGCACGTTGAGGGCCAAGTAGCCGGTGGTTGCCAAGCCGGCCGCCAGAAAGCGACGTCGGGAGGATCGAAAATTCATCAGCCAAATTCCTCTGCGGTATCGAACCTCATCACCAGGATGTCGCCAACGTTTTCAGCATCCTGGTGGATGGTGAACTCAACAAACGTCGTTTACTTTGCGGACGCGATCCGTTTCAGTAGTTTGATGTCGTTGTGTGTCGTGATCACTTGCAGCGCCGCAGCGGTGCAGAACACGGGACTGGTGATGCAGTGATGCCCGTTCCAGCTGCCATCGGGATTCTGGACTTTAGCGAGTCGGTCGATCATCTTGGAATTCCATTTCTGCCACGCATCACCTCCGGCGATAACCAATGATTCGCTGGTCATCAAGTAGCTCAAAAACTCTTCGCCGCCGTTGTTGCCGAACCCCGACAGCAACCGTTCGTCGTCGAGTCGTCTCAGTTGAGCTTGATTCTGGACAACCGCATCGCCGAGCAGTTTGGCTTTCTGAGCATCTTGGCCGGCGATTCGTAAGTTCTCTTCGGTGGCAATTGCATCCGCCTCAAGCTTGCCCTCTTTCTTGGCCTCTGCGATTGTTTCCGCAGCTTGAGCAGCATCGGCGGCGTTGCCGCGCAATCCTCCGGAAAAGGCGTACAGTTCAACGCCGGCCGCTGCGCCGGACGAAGCGGTTCCAGTCGTGGCATTCACGTTTTGTTTTTGATATTGCTGAGCCTTTTCAAGCTTCTTGGTATCAACGTTTTTGCCCAGTGCCTTGGCGAATTCCAGCGAATTGCAGCTCAATGCGGATTGTAGCACCGGAGCCCATCCGCCGCCGGTGTTCCAACTGCCATCTTTGGATTGAGTACGTTGGATTCGTTCGAGACACGAGGCCAATGCGGACTCGACGCGTTTGTGCCAGCGGTCGTTCTTTGGTAGCACCTCCGAGACGCGTGTCAAAAACTGGGCCGTCATTGCCGTGTCGATCATCTGTCCTAGTTTGCGTTGCGGCTGAGTGCCTTCGATCGACGTGATGCGATCGGCGTTGGGATCCGCGTTCTCGACGGCTTTGACCAAATAACGCATCGCTTTGACCACGCTGTCGCGATACTTGCCTTCGGTGGGAGTGTGCCCGGCACGCATCAACGCCGATGCGGCAAACGCAGTAGTGGCGGGGTCGGAGGGAAATTTCGCAGGGTCAAGGATCTGCTGCTGAGCATGGCTGCCGCCGCCCCAGCCACCGTCGGAATGTTGGGCTGACACTAACCAACGCAGTCCTTGTTTCACCATCTTGGCGGTGGCTTTCTTCTGTTCCTTCTTTTGATTCTTCTTCGTTTTCTCTCGCTGTGGTTCGCCCTCGGCATCCGCTCGCTCGGCTGTGGCTGCGGGTTCAGGCGTCTGTGCTTGCGCTGGAGGTGATTCGGCGGGG
>NZ_ANOG01000897.1 GCF_000346295.1 Rhodopirellula maiorica SM1
AATGCATTCACAAAAACCATTTCTTGGTTTTGTTCGGCGACTCGGAACAAACGCATCACACCGGGATCCGCGTCGGCCGCCCACATGCCTTGCAGTGCGACATGCCGAGGAACCCCAAGGTCGCGACAAATCTGCAGCGCCAAAGCCAAATTGTCGGGATGCTCGATATGAGAAAAACCGGCAAGATCGTCCCACGTCACTTCGCGAACCGCATCGTCAAGAATCGAAACCACCTCGGATCGGCGATCCGCTGCTGCCTCAGCAATGACTTGTAGCGTTTCCGGACGCTGTTCGGCCGTATAGACCTTTCCACCCACGGGAACCGTGCCGCACAACGCTTTGGCAACGCCGACAACATCCGGCCCCATCACGTCCAAATGATCGGCGCGAGCATTGGTGATCACCCCATGCGTGGATTTCACCAATTTCAATTCGCAAATTGATTGAAGCTGTGGCTGAAGCGCCATGCACTCAATGACAAGTGCTTCGGCTTGCAACCGCACCGCCGCGTGAACCACACGCCGCTGTTCCATGATGTTCGCCCGCGACGGACGAAACACCGACGCTTCACTACCATCGGGAAAGATCATGCGGGGAACCGTCCCCGTGGTCTTCGCACACGTGCGTATGCCGCCGGCTCGCAATCCCGCTGCAATTAAACGAGTTACACTTGATTTACCTCGAGTCCCATTAACGTGGATCCTAATGGGGATTTTCGAGAGATTACGTTGATGCCATAGCGACTCAGCAATTCCAACCGCTGACAACGCGAGTGCACCGCCACTAACTAGCAGAGTCCCGTACATGAACCCTCCATTTTTTTACAGCTTCGGTTTCAGAAACGACAGATATTAGGACGCGAGAAAAGTAAGATCAACAAATTAGACCGGTAGCCATGTCAACCACGAAGTGTTTGTAAAAATGACTTGAATGTTAGTAAGCGTTACAAAATAAAACGCTGCCTACCAACCGCCACACACCATCATGGGTCACAAGGTTGAGCGAACAAATCTTCCCGGATAAACAGGATCGATCAAGAAAAGAGAAAAAAGACGCGTTCGGTTTCCTATCGTGAAACAACTGAACCGTCAGACTAGAGCCTCACCATACACAAATGCCGTGCCCGCAATCAAGAGCGTTCCCAAGTGGGGTTTCGACATTCACGTCGTCGGGTAGACGATGCCCGGATTGTTGCACTTTTTGCCTCCGTGAATACGCCCCCCCGCTATCTTCTATCGCCATTTTTTGCTTTTCGCGGAAGGTTTTAGATCCGTTTTCTAAAACATCGTCTCCAACCACTACGCGATCAGGAAAACAGCTTCTCGATTCCCCTGCAATTGAGCCGATTTCGTGAGGTCCACGGTGTTTTCGCGGTCGTTAGAAGGTCCAGTTGGCGGGAAAGAACCAACGCAGACAAAGGGCGGATCCGCCGCGTCAAACTGGGGCTTAGGGCGGGCAATCCCGCATGCATCAGGGCCGAAGATGAGCGTGAAATTTTGATAAAGCAACCATGTGGTTGATCGAATTCACTGGACACTTAATGCCGAGTTACGGATTACCGAATGGTGCAAACCGTTCCGCCGGATGGATGACTCGGCGTGTCGGGTTATTCGTGCCCCCGTCGGCCTAGTGGAGGAGGCCGATCGCTTGTTTGATGACGCAGGCTGGCAGCCTGAGTTGAGGTTGAGGACGCGTTCGCAGATCCGTGCTGCTACCAAAATTCGATGATTACTTCAGCTTGTAACACATCAGCTTGCCTTGCTCGCGCAAGTACAGCTTGCCATCGGCGATCACCGGATGCGCCCAACTTTTGCCTTGCTGGAATTCCGGCTTGATGATGCTGACCACGTCGAACTTCTCGGGGGTCGCGTTGGTCAACAGGATCGTGCCGTCTTCGCGTCGATAAAGGATGTGTCCATCGGCATAGATCAAGCTGGTTTCCCCCTTGCCCTCGGCACGTACGGGCCCCCATGCGATCTCGCCAGTGGCCATTTCGACACACACCGGCATTCCATTGCCATTACCATGTCCGCAATAGATGTAGCCATCGACGAGCGTCATGCCGCCGTGTTTGTTCTGAAGCTCGCGTCCTTCGAGCCAGTATTGTTCGGTTGCTTTCACGCCCCCGCGTCCATCGGATGTTAGTTTTAGTAGCGCCGAACCGGTTCCATAACCTGTACTGGTAAACACATAGTCGCCATCGACAATCGCGGTGGGAATGTTTGCGGTGGTGTTGGCGACTCGATTGTATTGCCACAACAATTTCCCATCGCTTGCACGAACACCGATTAATCCACGGCCAACCAATTGGACGTACTGCTTTACGCCACCGCCATGGGAAATGACAGGCGATGAATAGCCAGCGCCCTGTTTGACCTTCTTGTCGCCGGTATCCCGCTGATCCGCAGCGAGGGTACATGCCCAAATCTCGTCGCCATTGTTTTTGTTTAACGCGACGACCAATCCAGATTTTCCGCCCGGCGTACAGATCACGCGGTCCCCGTCGACGAGTGGCGATTCACTGAACCCCCAGCCGCTCATCATCATCCCGTCCCAATCATCGAAGTCACGACTCCAAACTTCGGAGCCATCCTTTGCATTAAGACAGACGATGCGACCATCACTGCTGACCATGTACAAGCGATTGCCATCAATCGTGGGCGTGGTTCGACTTCCTTCGTACCCATGCTTTGGCGGCCCGCTTGCAATCGCTTGCTTCCAAAGGATGTCGCCGGTGTTCGCATCAATTGCGACTGCCGATTGGCTGTCGTCAAAATTGCCGGTGGTATAGATTCGATTTCCCGCCACCGAAACGCTGGCGTAGCCTTCGCCGATGCCATCAGCCATCCACTGCAGCGACGGGCCCTCGTCACCCCACGATTCAAACAAGCCGGTTTCGGAGGAGCGATTGGCACGGTCGGCTCCACGCCACTGCGTCCAATCCTCTGCGATTGAAACGGAGAAGCTAAAAACAACTGTAAACACGATGGGCAAACTCGCCCGCAACGACATCAATTGCATAAATGGATCCTGAAAATGCTGGAAGGAAAGGCTGGGTTTTCAAAGGAAGGCAGACGGCATTCACCGCGAAGCACGCGTCAAAAACGCTCCACCGATTGTACGCCGATCGCGATGCAAAGTATGCAGCGTTACGCAATATCGTGGATTGTCCGTCAAAAAATTCCACGCCGGCGGCAGGCCCCGTATTCGCAGTCTAGCTGGGCAGACCACGCACCTTCAAAAAGGCCGAAATGGCGACAATCACACAGGCCAGCAGGACGACCACTTTCAACCATTTCGCTCGATTGTTTCGCATACCCTCGAATTTGGGACTTCGCCCCACCAATACCGAAGCAATGAAAAAGATAACCAAGGCGAGGATCATCTTGGTTCCTACCATCCCGTGGTAGAGTCCGTCGCCTTTGTGGCCTGGAATCGCTCGCATGTAATTGTAGATTCCGCTCGCCAAAAGCAGCAGAATACCAACGTGGACAAAACGCTTCCAACGACTCAATACCGCCGTACTGAGCGATTGCCGTGGCTGATCGTCGAGTCCCTTGGATGACGGCAGCAACACGAACAACAGAAACATTGTCCCGCCAACCATCGTGATTGCCGTGCCGACATGAGCAAACCGAGAAAGCACATCAAGAAAAAACATTAGCTCATCGCTCCTAAACGATTGGGGTAGATGTTGCCGCGATTAGAAGTCATCCGGCGGCGTTGACCAAGCCCACGGTCAGTTCCGAAGGGAAAAGAAAAAGCTCGGTTCGATCGGCATCACCCCAAACTTCGTGTGCTCAAACGAACCGTATTCTCGACACACAAAACCCTCCAAACAGTACAATCCAACAAAGACTGACATCTGGCGTGACCTGAATAATCGTCGCCAAGTTCGCGTACTTTGCTGAATTTGACGACCGCGAGACCGCCGGGGCCATCATCGTGAACTAGCCTCGGATTTTGCGACGCGACAAGACAAAGAGTGAAGACAAAGTCAAGCACTTGTTATTAGACACCGCGATTAGGCACTGCGTTGAACGCTCCTTCTACCCGTGAATCCCATCGCTCGTCATTAAACCGTGGCGAACGTCTCGCTGACAACGAACCGAGGTTGCTGCTAACGTCGATCGCAAAACGCTGCAGCGATCGCAATGAGTTCATTCGCCAATTGGCCCAGCACTTGCAAAGCGAATTTGCGGTGGGGGTCGTCGCCATCGTCGCGTTGGACCACGAACATCCGATGATGCTGGTCGCGGATGAGCAACTCGGAAGCCACATCGACCGCGGGGCCATTCGCCAAAATCTAGAGATGGCAACGTCGACACCGACCGCCAGCGACATTGGTTTACTCGATTCTGATGCGAGCCGCTCCGCACCGTCGAGCGAAGACAACACGTCGCTTTCGGTTCGCGGTTTCCGAGTGGAATTGATGTCGGCGCCACACCGTTTGGCGGTCTTACTCGTTCACCGCATCGGTCACCGCCCCACCGCCGCCGAACAGCTCGAAACCCTTCGCCGGTTGAATGCCTACGTTCAATCTGTCAGTCAATTCGATCGAAACGGGAACACATGGCAGCGATCCACCGTCGACACCGCCGTCGATTCATCGCGGGGCGACATTCCAACCCGTTCAGCGTCCGAATCGCTTGCAAACGCAAACACGTCGTCCAACGTCACACCGCTACGACAAACCGGAAACGAATCTCCTTCGCAGCGTTCCGCTCTGCTGCAACTGCATCGCAGCCTTTCGGTTCACCGCACGGCGTACGCCATTGCCAACGAAAGCCGACGGTTGATCGGTTGCGACCGAACCGTCGTGCTCACCAGGCGTGGCAAACACTACCGGGTCCGAGCGGTCAGTGGTGTCGCGGTCGTTGATAAACGCAGCAATGCGACCCGCTGTATCGAACGCTTGGTTCAAAAGGCGACTGTGTTACCACGCCCGGTCATGCTTCCCGATTCGGAATTACTACCCCCGCAAATCCAAGCTCCGCTGGACGAATACCTCGATCAATGCGGAACCACATCAGCGGCATTGCTACCGCTGAGAGTCGCTGAAGAACAAGCTGACGACGTTTCGTCGGACGACCTTCTGGATGATCCATTTTCTTGCCAGGGTGAAATCGTTGGCGTCCTGTTGGCCGAATACTTCAACGGCGAGGGTCCTGAATCGATAACTGCGACCATGCAGTTGGTCGTGAACGATTCGGCCGTTGCGCTGAAAAATGCAATGGAGCATGACAGCATTTTTGCACTGACGCTCTGGAAAGCGATCGGCCGTGTCAAACGCTCAAGCAAATGGATCTGGATCACGACCGCGATGGCATCGACTCTGATGGTCGCCATCGCATCACTATTCATCCAAGTCGACCATTATGTGATTGCCACTGGTTCGCTTGAACCGACGCAGCGGCGCCACGTTTTCGCCGCCGTCGATGGGGTCGTCAAAACGCTGCACGTCGTCGATGGACAACCAGTCACATCGGCGTTTCCACTATTGGAACTTGAAAACGCTGACCTGCAGCGAAACAGCGAAACCATTGCCGGTCAAATCCAGACAACATTGCAGCGTTTGGCGTCAATCAAAGCCGTCCGGCTCAGTGGCGATGCCCAGCAAAACCCGTCCGATCGGATGGCAGTGGAACAACAGCAACTTGAAACCGAACTAGCCAACCTGCGGTCTCAACTATCGATCATCGAGTCCCAGCAAGCGGACTTGATCGTAAAGAGTCCGATTCGGGGAACGGTGGTCGGATGGCAACTCGAACAACGACTTGCTCGTCGCCCGGTATCGCGAGGCAATTTGCTGTTGAGCGTGGTGGATGAAACCGGCCCTTGGGAATTGAAACTACAAATTCCCGATCGTGATGCGGGCGCGATGCTTGAATCATTCGAACAAACCCCAGCGTTGCCGGTCACCTTTGTCGTCGCAACCCAGCCAGACCGGTCGTACGCTGCGACCTTGCATAACGTTGCCACTGCCGCTCGGATCGATGAGCGAGAACAGGCGGTGATCGACACCACCGCCCGCGTTTTACGAACATCGGACCCCCAGTCCAGCACCGACGTTTTCGATCCATTGGATGTCCGCATCGGGGCTGACGTCACGGCGCGTGTTTATTGCGGCCACCGGTCGTTATTGCGCAGTTGGTTCAGCGACATCTTTGACTTCGTCAATCGCAAAGTGTTGTTCTATTTCCGTTAACCGTCTCGATTCCCAACATCGCCACGTCAATTCATGTCGACCATCACACGCTCATCGAGCAATGCGATCGGCGTTCGCATTCGCCAGGATCTGGTCGCAGTGCAAACACTGCACCGGAACGAGTCGGCATATGTCGTCAAAGACCCAATCTCGATGACGTATCACCGTCTTCGATCGGATGAGTATTTCATTTTAGAGCGACTTGATGGTCGCAGCAGCCTTGACGATTTGCAACGCGAGTATGAGACAAATTTTCACCCACAAAAAGTATCGCACAGCCAACTAAATCAATTGCTGTTCCGATTTCACCAGAGTGGGCTAACGGTATCGGATGCCGCAAACCAAGCACTCCCTCTTGAAAACCGTGGTCGCAAGGAACAGCGACAAAAATGGCTGCAACAACTTAGCAGTCTACTGTTCATTCGCTTTCCCGGTATCGACCCCGAACCGTTTCTCCGCAGGACCTACCCGTGGGTCCGGCCGTTACTAAGTCCAACTGCGATGGCAATTGCGGTGTTTCTCTGCGTGTCTGCCGCCATCGCTTTCGTTGCCCGCTGGGATACGTTCGCAGCAGAGTTCCCCACGATCGGAGTTTGGTTAAGACTTGATTCGTTACTCATCCTGGCGGCGGTGATAGGCGGTACAAAAATCTTACACGAACTAGGCCACGCATTTGTTTGCAAACACTTTGGCGGCGAGTGTCATCAAATCGGGCCGATGTTATTGGTATTTACTCCCGCACTGTACTGCGACACCTCCGATTCTTGGATGCTACCGAATCGCTTCGAGCGAGCGGCAGTAGGACTCGCCGGAATCTTGACCGAAGTCGTGTTAGCGGCAATCGCGACTTGGATTTGGATCTTCACTGCCGAAGGAATGGTACATTCGATTGCCATGAACGTCATGCTCGTCTGTGGCATCAGCACCGTAGTATTTAATGCGAACCCGTTGCTACGATACGATGGCTACTATGTACTGTCGGATCTATGTGACACTGCCAACTTGGCCGAGCGATCACGACGATTACTGTTTGCTCATTTGAATCGGATCTTGTTGGGAGTGGACGAAATCCCATATGAAACGCTTACCGTATTCGGGCGATTCTGGATGCTTATGTATGCAGCCTTGGCCGCGGTTTACCGTTGGACGCTGACGCTTGCGATCTTGTGGTTCGTTTCGCTCATGCTTCGTCCCTACGGATTGGAATCACTTGGTCGCATGCTATGCGTTTTTGCGATCACCGGAATGATCTATAGCCTCTTGCAAATCCCCATGCGTTTCCTAAAAAATCCTGCTCGACGTACCAAGGTCCAATGGACACGGTTACTCCGTTTTTTCTGCGTAAGTGCAATTTTGATGGGTGTGATGATGTGGCCCATGCCGTCATCCATCTCGACCACGGGCCGATTCACGCCTCGCAAACAAACCCCGGTATATATTTCGACATCTGGTATCTTAGAGCGACTCGATGCCTCACCCGGTGACACGGTTGACAAGGGCGACACTATTGCCACGCTTGTCAATCACGATGTGCAGTATGAATACGCCAAAGCACTGGGGCAGTTGAGGTGCAAGCCGCGATTGTTCAGTCGCTTCGTAAACGACGTTTCCAATCCCCTGAAACAGGCGACGAACTCCCTGCCGCCGA
>NZ_ANOG01000898.1 GCF_000346295.1 Rhodopirellula maiorica SM1
ATCTACTCCGCGACCATGCGACGGCAAAGTACCGCAGTTTCCGCGAAGAGCTTGATGCCAACGTTTTCCCTTGTCTGGCCCGGCGTGATGGATGCTTGAGCCTGATGCGAGAGATTACCGGACGAATCAGCTTCGTTCCCGAGGCAACTTGGTTGGTCCATTACCGTCCGACTCGGTCCACGCGTGCCGAACCCGTTGGCACCATCCAAGGCTTGCAGCTCGAAGGCTGGGGCGCAATCCAAAACGTCGGCGTTTCCCCGGAACATCGCGGCCGAGGACTCGGTTCGATCTTGTTGGCGCGTGCCGCCGAAGGATTTCGCGCCGCGGGGTTATCACAAATGCACCTCGAAGTGACGACGGACAATACCGCCGCGGTTCGACTGTACGAACGACTCGGGTTCCGCCGAACGCAAGTCGTTTACAAAGCCGCAGAAGTCGCTGGCGTGTAGCCGAGCAACCGTTTTGGATTGCCCCGCATCCAAGCATCCACCTCGGCATCGGTCGCCCCCAGATCGCGAATCAAGATTTCACGCATCCGCGGAAGTGTCGTCGCGCAACCGGCAAAGTGCGTCCGGCACGCGGCCCAAGCGGCGCCATCGTCGTCCACATAGACCGTTTGTCCCGCCAATTCGTATTCGCCTGGCCCCAGCCCCGCCGCGGCAATTGCATCACTGACAATCACCACGTTTTCACTGGGCATGCAGCGCAAATAGTTTCGCAGCGCAAATGTCGGGACGTGATGCCCATCGGCCACGAAGCTGATCATCAAGCGATCCGAGCGGCTCAAAACTCGCTGAATGATATTGTCATGCCGATGCAATTGGCTCGGACACCCATTGCCCAGATGGGTGTATAACTGCAACCCGGCATCGATACATCGGTCCAACTCGCTAATCGACGCATCGCTATGGCCAGCGGCGACGACCACGCTGTGGTCCCGCAAAAAACGGGTCACCACGGCGTCACTGTCCATTTCAGGTGCAAGCGTCACCAACCGCACATGGCCGTTACCCGCATCTAACAATCGCTTGGCAGCCTCGGCTGTGGCAAGCTGCACGGCGTCTTTGGGATGAGCCCCGACAAAACCGTCCACCGGGCTGATAAAGGGGCCTTCGACATGGATCCCCGCAATCTGTTTACGAATCTCGGGGACCGATTCGATCCAATCGGCGATTCGATTGATTCGCGAAACCATTTTTTCCATCGGCGCGGTAATGATGGTCGCCAAGGTTTGCTCGACTCCATCACAAGCCAATTCGGTACATGCGGCGACCAAATCGGATTCACGAATGTCGTCGGAATTAAAGTCAACTCCCGCATAGCCGTTGACTTGCAGATCGATAAAGCCGCTCACGTGATCGGTTCCAATTCATTCCGCGTTTCTTCACTCAATTGACTGGCCGAAGCTTTGTCAATGATCAGCGTCGTGCCTTCATGCTGCTTCAAAATACTGGCCGGTACCATCGGATCGATTTCACCTTCGAGTGTCTGATGAACTGCAGTGGCTTTCTGGGCATCGGGAACGCTACAAAAAATCCGCTTCGCTTTTAGGATTTGTTTCACGGACATACTGATCGCTTCGGTCGGCACGTCGCTTAGCGAGGGGAACCACCCTTCGCCCACTTGTTGCATGCGACACGCTTCGTCGAGTTTGACGATCAAGTAGGGATCGGTTGTTTCAAAATCGGCAGGAGGATCGTTAAAAGCAAGGTGTGCGTTCTCGCCAATTCCAACCAAGGCCAAGTCGATGGGCGTGGCTTGCAGCGCCGCACCGATCTTTGCAATCGTTTGCTTAGGGTCTTGGTCACCGTACAGAAAATTAAAACGAGCAATCGGCACATGGTCGACAAACCGTTCTTTTAAATAACGACAAAACGACGCCGGGTGATCTGCGGACAAGCCAATGTATTCGTCCAAATGAAATCCGGTGACGCAGCCCCAATCGATATCGGGTTGTTTGACCAACTCGCCTAACACTTCGAATTGAGACGCTCCGGTGGCAATCACAATCGTGGCGTGTCCCTGTTGTTGAATCGTGGTTCGGATCACTTCGGCGGCCTGTTTGGCCACCCAGTGGCCCATGGCAGTTCGATCAGCGGCTAGAATCGTACGCATCTTCACTCTAACGTTGGGGTGGGATCAGACGGGGTGGGAAAACGTCCTTGGGCTTCCAGCAGTGGAAATCGCAATGAAATCATAGTCAAGTTCAACGGACCTAGGGCTACGAAATGCTGGCGACCCCAAATCTCTATAGATATTGACTATAACATGTTGCTGCGGGCCAGAAGGACTGGCCGAACTTATTAGCACTATTGGTAACCGATTGTGGTAGATCATAACGAAACGAACACGGCTGTTGCGAGTGATGACTCAATTTCCGCATCAACCTCGAAAAATTGGTTTAGCTGGCTGACGCGAGTTGGCCCCGCGATCGTGGTGGCCGCAGTGGTTTTGGGGCCCGGCAGTATCGTCAGCGCCAGCCGGGTGGGCTGCGAATACGGACTCGATTTGTTGTGGGTGGTACCGTTTGCCGGTTTGCTGATGATCGGCATGACGATGGGTTCGATGATGATCGGCGTCTGCAACAAAAAGACGCTCTGCCAGAGCGTGGCGGACACCTTGGGTCGGCCTGCGGCGTGGATTGTGGGCGGTTCGCTGATGATTGCGATCACGCTTTTTCAAGCGTCCAACAATAATGCGATGTTGATGGCTGCGGGCGGTTTTGTGGGGCCTACGACGCTGGATGATCTAAGCCCGCTGACGAAGACCTCGCTGCTGTTGATCGTCAATCTATTGATTATCGCGATCGTTATATTGGGTCGCCGCGATCTTTACCGTTTGGTCGAACGGATGATGGCCGTCTTGGTCGGCATGATGGTCGTCGCGTTTGGGTTAAGCATGATTGCGTCGCAACCGTCCATCAGCGAAATCGCAGTGGGGTTAGTCCCAAAAATCGCCTCGGCGAGCGATGCAGGCTCGCCCGGTGGTGGAACGACTGCCGCGGTTTCGTGGTTGAGCGTCGGAGCCATGATCGCGACCACATTCTCAGTCGCCGGAGCATTCTATCAATCGTATCAAGTCAAAGAAAAAGGTTGGACGCAGGCCGATTTGCGAGCGGTTTGGTCGACAGTTTCGTCGGCATCGCATCGTTGGCGCTGATCACCGGCATGACTTTGTCACCGCAGCAACGGCACTGCATGGTGTGATCCAGCCGAGCGAGTTGACCGACGCCAGCATGGTGGCGATGTCGCTTGAACCGCTGTTTGGCACCTGGGCCAAAATCGTCTTCTCGCTGGGTATCTTTGCCGGTGCGGCAAGCTCGTTTCTGGTCAATGCCTTGATCGGCGGCGTCGTGTTTTGTGACGCGATCGGGCTGAGCAGTAAGATGTCTTCGGCCAGCGTTCGCACGTCGACGATCGTGGCGTTGTTGCTCGGCTGGATCGTCGCCAGCACCGTGACGCTTACCGGCATCGACCTGGTCAGCTTTATCGTCATCGCGCAAGCACTGACGGTCTTGTGTTTTCCGATTCTCGCAATCGTGATCGTGTGGCAGTTACAAAAGCTTACGGTTCGCGTTCCGATTGCCATCAAAGTATTGTGCTGGCTCGGGTTGGTCGTGGTGATCGCCTTGTCCGCCCGCACCTTATGGGGGCTGGTGTCCTAGTCCCGATGTCCTAGTAAGCCCAGGGCTGTTTCGGACCGGACGATCTCATCGTCCGGTCCGCTGTCACTATCGTCCTACCGCCCGGCTGTATTCTGCCCGGCTTTATTCTGCCCGACCTTATTCCGCTCGGCTTCATTTTTCCAGCTGGCGTTCTCTGCCGAACTGTTGAACCGGCGTGCCGAACCGACGGATACCGCGATCCGCCTCTACATCGAGATTGGGCACTTCATTTTTCGCTCGATTCTGGCAATCGCAGGCAGATTTGCGGCTTGGCAACGCCCCCGCTGGCGGACGCCGTGATGGCGACGATTAAAAAGTGTTTTTCCGGCTAATAAAAGGGCCGGACGTTCGTTACCATCACATTGACGCACCTTCTCAAGCTACCTCCAACGCGCGAGTTTTTCACTTGTCTCACCGTATCTCTAACTTTCAAAAGTTCGGTTTTGCTAGTGTTTTAGTCCTGTTATGTGCCACGTGGTTGTGGGCGGCCGAGCCCACCGACGCCACCTGGACGGAGGTCCAAAACGCCATCAATCAGGGGCTGCCCAAGACGGCCGTGGAAAAGTTGGAGCCGATCATCACCAAAGCCAAAGCGGAAAAAAATTATGACGAGGCGATCAAGGCGATCGGGATGAAAATCTCGCTCGAAGGGACGATCCAAGGCAATCGGCCGGAGGAAAAAATCGCTCGTATGCAAGCTGAAATCGAGCAGGCTCCGGCAGAGATGCAACCGATGATGCAGGCGATTGTCGCCCATTGGTACTGGCACTTTTTCCAGCAAAATCGCTGGCGGTTCATACAGCGGACACAAACCGAAGCCCCCGTCAGTGACGATATCAACACTTGGGATCTGCCGCGGATTTTGGAGGTCACTGCCGAACAATTCGACAAGGCACTCGAAAATACCGACATGCTGCAAAACACGCCGATCGCTGAATACGACGAATTGATCGAAAAAGGAACGGCGCCCGACGACTATCGCCCCACGCTGTGGGATTTCCTGGTTCATCAAGCACTCGAATTCTATTCATCCGCAGAACAGGCCGGTGCACGCAGCGAAGATGCGTTTGATCTACAAGCCGATAGTCCGGTGTTTGCCGCAGCCGAAGATTTTGTCAATTGGACTCCGGCGACCGAGGACGCCGATTCGCCCAAGTTGAAAGCGGTCCACTTGTATCAGCAACTGTTGAAATTTCACCGCGACGACGATGATCAATCCGCGTTCATTGATGCCGACTTGCACCGACTCGAATTTGCCTACAACCATGCCTTTGGCGAAGAGAAGGACGCTCGCTATAAATCGGCACTGAAACGGTTTGCCGACGAGCACGCATCCCACGTGATTTCGGCTCGAGCGTTACATAACCTGGCAACCGTTTGGCATCGTGAAAACGAATTTGTCAAAGCCAAAGAAATCGCAGAACAAGGCTTGGCTCGACACCCCAACAGCATCGGTGGCAATCGCTGTTACAACCTGATCAAACAGATCGAAGCGCCATCCGCTTCGATCACGACCGAGCGAGTATGGAATGATCCATGGCCGACCGTCGATGTCCGTTATCGTAACGTCGAAAAAGTATATTTTCGTCTGGTCGCGTTTGATTTCGACGAATTCGTCAATTCGAATCGTTATCAACCCACTCATCTAAACCGCAACCAGCAATCCACTTTGATGAATCGCAAGATCATCAAACAGTGGTCAGCTGATCTACCCAAAACCGACGACTATCAAGAACAGGTGGAACACGTAAAAGTGCCTGAGGATATTCCAACAGGCTCGTATTTCTTGTTCGCCAGTCACCGCGAAGATTTCGCGAACGATAACAACCAAGTCAGCATGGCCGAGGTCTGGGTCAGCAAGTTGGCCTTGGTGCTGCGAACCGCCCATGGCCAGGGAACACTCGAAGGCTTCGTGTTGGATGCCAAAACCGGTAAACCGCTTCAGGACGCGTCGGTAAAAATCTGGGTCAACCAGGGAAACCGACGAACTGCTCTGAAGACGGTCACGACCGATGGCAATGGTTTCTTTAAGACAAAAGCCACCAATGGCCGCAATCTAATCCTGTTGGCGTCCTATCGCGATCAACGTCTGTCGTCGAATCATGGCATCTCGGTTCACCAAACGAACAACCCTGAACGAACCCAGCAGCAAACGCAGTTTTTCACCGATCGGTCGCTGTACCGTCCGGGGCAAACGATTCGCTACAAAGGAATTTGTTTGTCGGTCAATCAACAACGAAACAATTACGAGACGTCGGCGAACCAGCAAGTGGTGGTGGTGTTTTCAGACGTCAATGGCAAAGAAATTGAGCGGCTAACGCATCGCACCAACGATTACGGCAGCTTCAGCGGCAGCGTGACCGCCCCGCGAGACCGATTGATGGGGCAAATGTCACTGCGAGTCGATGGCGTCGCCCGGGGCCAGACCCAATTCAGGGTCGAAGAATACAAGCGTCCTAAATTTCAAGTCAAACTAAACGCTCCGACCGAACCTGCGAAATTAGGCGAATCCGTCACGATCCAGGCAAACGCGACCGCCTACACCGGAGCCGCGATCGATGACGCATTGGTCTCGTGGCGTGTCGTCCGCGAAGTCCGCTACCCGATTTGGTGGTCATGGTCATCACGTCGATTTTGGTTCCCCCCGCGGCAACAAGGCAACCAAGAAATTGCTCATGGCACGACTCGCAGTGGCGCCGACGGATCGTTTGAAATCACCTTTGATGCCAAGCCAGATTTGTCGGTTCCCGAGGAAAGCGAGCCGACGTTTCAGTTCACCGTTTACGCCGATGTGACCGATTCGACGGGCGAAACACGTTCGGATCAACGTTCGATCAGCGTCGGCTACACCGCACTTGCAGCCACGATGACCGCCGACGATTGGCAGACAAGTGAACAGCCCGTCGAGATTTCAATCAGCACCAAAACACTCGATGGTGATGGTCAATCGGCTAAGGGCACGGTGACGGTGTATCAATTAAAACAGCCCAGCGAAGTCGTTCGTCCGTCGCTTGGTGGATCCCACCCCCAACCACTGCATCGAGGCAACTCGAAACCGGCTCCGGACTCGTCGGACATCAACACATGGGAACTAGGGGATCCGGTTGCCAAAGAAGACTTTGAAACCGACGGCGGCGGCAACGCCAAGTTGACGTTCGATTTGACCGCAGGCCCGTACCGCGCCAAGCTGGAAACTCGCGATCGTTTTGGAAAACAGGTCACAGCACTGCTACCGATCAAAGTGCTTGATCCGAATGCCCAAAAATTGGCGATCAAGATTCCTGATCTTTTTATGAAAGAAAAGATTTCGGTCGAACCGGGTGAATCGATGCGAGCGATCTGGGGCAGCGGCTACGATACCGCCGTGCGTTCATCGAAATTGAACACCGCGGCAAACTGCTAAAGAGTTATTGGACGCCTGCAAATTCGACTCAAGTCTTGATTGAACAAGTGGTCGACGAATCGATGCGAGGCGGCTTTATCGTGCGAACGACGATGGTTCGCGAAAACCGAGCCTACTTTCACGCCGAACGAATCGAGGTGCCTTGGACGAACAAGGAACTCGATATCAAGTGGGAACATTTTGTATCGAAATTGGATCCCGCTGCCAAAGAGACTTGGACGGCGATCATCAAAGGCCCCGATGCCGAACGTGCTGCGGCCGAGATGGTGGCGACGCTGTATGACGCATCGTTGGATGCGTTCCAACCGCACACCTGGATGCAGCGTTTCAACGTCTTCTATCAAGACTATTCGCGGATGCATTCCCAGTTCGAAAATTCGTCCGA
>NZ_ANOG01000899.1 GCF_000346295.1 Rhodopirellula maiorica SM1
AACAAAAAATGTGCCAAGATCGCGCCGACGACAAACAACGTCAACCAAGTCGTCGCCATGCCGACAAAGACGATCCCAAACGCGGCGGCAGAGGTAACGATCGATTGTTCACTCCGCCGTGTCCCGCGCCGAACCAGCAATTGTTGGCGGAGCACGACGTAGACCGTGGTCGACAACATCGAGATCGCAAACAGAACCAACACATTAACGGGACCTTGAGCCAGTGCCAAATCCCAAGCTTCCGCAGTCATCAATAAAACCGCGAGCGTCGAGAACGCAGCGATCGTCAACCGGCTAAGCCGTTGAGGAAACTGCCATGGGCGTGCGGCCCATATCGCCTGGTAAATTTCTTTGCGATTGATCCACGCGGCGCGAATCGCGAAAGTGGGAAAAGCCAAACGTCGCCCGATGCCCTCTTCGAGTCGTTGATCCGCGATTTCAGTCAGAGCCGCACGTTGACGCGCCAGACTCTCTTTATCTATCCCGGCCATCAAGTCAAGCGCTTGCGCATTGGGCGGATGATACAGCAGGTCGTTCGGATGATCGCTTTTGGGCAGCCCCGTCAAATGACCGATGCTGTGCAACATCAGCCGACTCAATCGCCGAGCGATCCGCTCGATCCGCTCTTCAGGGTTTGCCTCCACCCCCAATGCCTGAGGGTCGATCAGCGACATTGAGATAATCGCGGTATCCAGAGGCCGGCTAAGAGCGGCAAAACAGTAGGACGAGTAGTTGCCGACAAGCTCGGCGGCCGTCAACACAAACGCAAAATCCCAATGCCGTGAATCACGTTCTTCCACCGCCTGTTGCAGTAGTAAACTCGGCTCGACACGACCGCTGACACTCATGCTCGTCCCCGCCAACTCGGGACGTTTGATCTCGAAAAAATTGAAACGAAAGGAGGGAAACAGCTCCGAAAGCCGAGTATCGGTCTGTTCAACAGCCAATCTCGCCGCTTGCGAATCGACCATGTCCAGCGGCCCTGCGACAATCACTCCGATCTCAATCAGGCTGCCATTTCCAGTCACGCTAACGGGCGTGTCCAACTGGCTGTCCGCGTTTAGATTGTCTGCGATATCTTGACGGGATTCACTCGTTGAGGCGGCATCGGAAAGATCGGTCATAACAAGGTTGCTTTACTGTGTTGGTCACTATCCGCGTTTATTCATCAAATAAGATCGAGACAGAGGCCGCGTTGCGGCGTCCTGCCTGACACTATATCGCACTCGTCTAGTCAACGCGTTATCGGATCAGGGGGGGGATGCCACGGCGTGCATTAGAACCGGCATTGGGAGGGTATTTGCGACTGGCTCAAAACGTCCGCTGACAAATCCGGCAGCTGATCTTCTGGCGGCCGATTTCCCTGGCTCATTGCGGAATTCCCGCAATTTTGAAAGACTTCCGTTACAGCCGATGGCTTACCGCGAGCTCTTCGATCACGATCGAGAATCGTATTATTTCCCCCACACTCATACGCAGCGATATGCCTCAGAGTCAGCCGAACCCGACGATGTTTGCCGTCCCCCACGGACGCGGCGTGCGGCGTTTTGCGGCCAGCTTAGCTATTTTTAGTTTGATCGCACTGACGGTCACCACGTGGATTCTGTTTGATGTCGCACGTGAACAGGAGATCGTCGCTCGCATCATCCAACATCTCCCCGAAAGCGACATGGCGGTGGCCCAAGAACTTTCGGGAGACCTGCAGCTGCGTAGCAGGCTGTCGTTTCTGCTGGTACTGAACATCATCGGTACGGCAATTGCCTTTGCGCTGCTCGTTCGTGGCTATTTGTCCAGCGAGCAGTCGTTGCGAGATGCCCAGGTGCTGGCCACCGACATCCGCGCCAGTATGGATGGTGGAATTATTACGACCGACCGAAACGGAACGATGACCAGCCTAAACCCGCGAGGCCGCGAACTTCTGGGGCTGGGTGAACACGAGGGCGTCGGACTGACACCATCCGAGGCGAGTCCTGAACACGCCCTCCTCGAATCGATTTGTAACGACGTGAATTTGCGTCAAACCGCGATCCGCGATCGGGACTACACCATTAACCGTAACGGTCACGAACAAACCTTGCGTGCAGGATGCACTCGACTGAAAAATCAGCGAGACGAAGCAATCGGAACCGTTATCCATGTTCGCGATGTCACCGAGCGTGTGCTGATGGAACAACGGTTGCGACGGATGGAACGTTACATGGGCCTTGGCTCGCTTGCAGCAGGGCTGCAACATGAAATTAAAAACCCGCTCAGTGCCCTTTCGCTTCATATCCAATTGTTGTGCGAGCGTCTTGCCGGGGACACGCACGATGATGAAACCCAAGAATTGCTCGACGTGCTTCACACCGAAGTCGCCCGCATTTCCAATGTTCTCGACAGCTTCCGCAATTTCGCCTCAGTCAATGAACTCGGACGCTCATGGGTCGATGTGGCGACCTTGATCGAAAAGCTAGTCCGTTTTCTGCATCCGCAAACCAAAAAGCAAAATGTCACGGTCAAGGTCGACCTGCCTGCGGAATCGCTCGGGGCGATCGAAGCCGATTCGGTGCGACTTGAACAAGTCCTTTTAAACCTTGCACTCAATGCACTCGCAGCGATGCCTGCGGGCGGCACGTTGCGATTTCGTCTTAGCAAGAAAGATGACTCGCTACGGATCGATGTTGCCGATTCCGGGAACGGTATCCCCAGCGAAATTCAGTCGCAGATCTTCGATCCCTATTTCACCACTCGCAATGAAGGAACCGGGATGGGATTGGCGTTGTGTGACAAAATCATTCGCCAGCACGCCGGCAGTATCGACTTTTGCACAGGCCCGACCGGAACCGAGTTCTCGGTCATGTTGCCAATGGCATGATCACTCGATAGCTGAACCAAAATCTGGGGCTGAATCGAAATCTGCGGATGAACCAAAGTCTGGCACGATCACAAACGGCAACACTCGGCGAACCGGGCACACCGTCGTATCGACAATCCGTTCGGCTGCGGCAGCCAACTGCAAACTTGTTTGCGACAACCATGTGGGCGTGATGCCGAATTCACCTGGACACTCAAACGTCGCATCGCGTTCGCATTCCAAAAACAAAGCTGCGGCGCGATCGGAGTGTCGCCGAACGCCGCTTGAACTTCCTTGACGTGCCTTGACCCCCGCGGCGGCAAGCTTGATAAGTCCCTTTAAAAACGCGGCACGCAGCGTCGCCGGATCCGCTGCAATCCAAATCGCCTCCCACGCCTCGTGTGATTCCCAGTAGTAGCCATGGTTCAACAAATCGATCGCCAAACAGTGCTGTCGTCGATACGTTTGCGAATCATACGTTCCCAGGTGCTCGTCGCACCGATAGCGATGACCGCCGACTCCAGAAACAGGATGAGGATGCATCCCCGGAACAAACGCATACGGCGGTAAGGGGACGGAGCTCAGTCGTGATGGCAGCGGCGGAATCAGCAGAGGACTCATCAAATGAAAGTTAGGATTACGGGCGGAATCAATCGACACAAGCCTGTCGCGTGCAGTTTGCAACCGACAGCCCCAGTTTCATTGGTTTGCCATTCCACGACGTGAATCTTAGCAAGAACGCGAATCTTAGTAAGCAGGTGGATCGCTGGCAGGAAACGATTCCGCTCCCGCTTCATCAATCGAATCCACTACCCCATGTTCCGGATCAAACTTCATCGGCTTGCGTGCCGACGACGATGGTTTTGATTGATTTGAGGAACTGGAATCCGAATCACGCCAGGCAATTGCAAGCGTCGCCGCCTCACGCACCCGATCGAGCAACTCGGTGTAGCTGGATGGCTGCGGTTGTTGAGTGAATTCCTGAGCCTGCTGCTGACACGATGCTGAATCATGCGTTTGTGCACATCGCATCAATCGTTGACAAAGCTCATCCCACTCGTGTGGTATCCATTCGTTTTGCATCATCTTTCTCCCAATCGTCGTGAACGGCTCGCGAAGTGCGTCGAATCAAAAAACGGTGTGAATTCCTGGACTAAATTTAGGGTACGATCCTCCCTGTATATGTGCATGCCAAGTGCCATCATGCCCCTATCGCGATTGAAATTCACGATTTTCTGACCTGCTGAGATCTTTGACGGTTCAGCGCATCGAGAAATGGTGTCCAACCGATCAGGTCGACCTCCGAGACAACGCTGACGAAAATAGAGTGATTCGCGTCTTCCGCAAAAGCCGGCATCGAGGTTATGCGGCACTCTTTTGGCACAGCAGATGCATTCCCCTTTGCGAAATCTCGTCGCCCGTTTATCGAACCCCTGGGCGGTGAAGCCTTCCTCTTTGTTGAAAACGACTCCCCATCTACAAAGGAAAATCAATGATTCGTACTTTCATGCTTTCTGCAGCCGTCGTCGCCAGCTCGATTGTGATGTCGGCACCCGCCAGTGCGTTTGGCCATCGCCATCATCGTAGCGGCTGTGGAAGCCGAGCGGTCTACCAAGCTCCGGTTCGAGCGTATTACGGGACCTCGGGCTATTCCAACTACCGATCGCCACGCGTCAGCGTCGGCTATGGCGGGTACGATGGATATCGCGGCTACAGTGGATACCGTGGCTACAGCGGCTATCGAGGATACGGCGGCTATGGTCGCTCGTTGTACGGCAATCCCGGCTATCGGTCCGGCGGCATTTCGATCGGCATCGGTCAAGGTATTGGAGGATTCGGATACGGAGGCTACCGCGGTTACGGACTCGGTTGGTAATCACCCGTCTTCGATTTGCAAGCACGCACTCAATCGCGTGCTGTTGCACAGCGGAATCCATTGGGCCGCTTACAAGTCACGCGAGAGTAAACCACCTCGCGTTCGGGGCGTCTGCACAATGCCGTCCAACTTGGCCCCAATCAAGTGTTTTCGATAGCGGAGCCGCGCAAGCCGCCCGGTTTACGTAGAACGTTTTCTCATGCCGCAACCGGACGGCTCGCGAGAACGTCCGGCTTAGGGTGACTCTAACAAATCGCATTCGTTTTTTTTTAAGGCCGGAGGCCGGTACAATTCATGCCGGTGGTGTTAACCACCGGTTTGGAATGCAGCAAATCCAAGGCCGGAGGCCGACACATTTACTGAGTCATTGTGTCGGCCTCCGGCCTGTGCAGCTCATTCGCTACATCCCGTGGCCTTACGGCCACGGCAGAGGATGTATCGGCCTCTGGCCTAAGCCGGACGTTCTCTCGCGCCGTGCCGCTACCAAAAATCGCGTTGAGCTTGCACCAATCCCTGCGCCAGCCGCTTATCGAATAAGCAGGCATCCGCCCATCACATTTTTAGGCGAGCCGGAAGCGACCGTCACCATACAAAATGTAATTGGCCCAGTCGTTCTGGTGATTTTCGGCAAGCTGCTTTCGCGATTGAGTCACCGCATCACGAAGCGTCAAGCCGCCGGTAAGTCCGCCGTAGACGCCCATTGCGAAGTCGGCAGCCGCAGCGTCCCCCACCTCCCAAAGCGTGCCAATAAACGCTTCAACTCCACTTCGCAGCACCATCTCGGCAAGCGAATAACTTTCGTATTGCGGTGACACAGATTCACCGCGAACGCGTCCCGCTTCACAGGCGTTAAAGATGATGACGCGTGGAATGGGGGTGACGGCACTCAGATCCTGCCCCGTTAACCGCTCGTTTGCCGCCAGCAATAATCCCGACTGCGTTGGATCATTTTCGTCAAAGAATGCGTGCCCACAATAATGCAACACATCGACTTGACGAAGCATGTCGATCACTCGGTCTCGCGTCGCGGGCTGATCTTCGTCTCCCAACGACATCCATTGGATTTCGCTGCCCATCGCCTTGAGAGTTCGCTTGATTGCTTGCCCTTCGCGGCGAGCGCCGTCGAGATTATTGGTCGGGTCGATAACCAACCCCACTCTCAGCTTTCGCGACAGCCGTGGACGCCCAAACGAATTTGACATCCGGCCTCCGCCCACTGCTAACCAGCGGTGAATTCCACCACGGATCGCAGGAGCGTCGTCGGCTATTTTACCATTGTCGAACCGCATCATTTCAAAGGGGATTTTCGATGCCGCGGCGTCAAGCGTAATCGCGATCGGACAATTTTGACAATGGTTCCAGAAATCATCAACGTTGGTGCCAAACAGCAACCTGGTTAGCGTCAGCCCACGTTGCTTTAATTCTGCGGCACTCGGTGTTTGCTTGTTCCTAACTCCCACCCCTGCGGTCAAGTCATCGAGCGTTTGAGCATCCACTTCGACGCGATTTGTCCACACGGTCCCAGTGCTATGTTGTGGTAGCGCGGTGATGTCAAGCTTTCCGTTTTCGTACTTGATCGTCAAATTAAACCACGGGTACGAAGTCGGTGGCTCGGCCTGAGTCGGCTTTAGTACGGTGGTCACGTCGATATCCTTGCGTCCCCTCAGCTCTTCGAGCAATTGGCCAAATCGGTCCTCGTCGGCTTCGACCCATTTTATCACCAACCCATCTGGACGACTTTGAAAGCCTTTGAGCATTGCTTTGACCGCGTCTGCATACCGATTCAACGTCGATCCGCCAAACGTCACAATGGCAAGCGAATGGAATCCCTCGCTGCGGCACGTCAGCATGATCTGCTTCGCCGCATTGGTGATCGCTTCGCGAACGACGATCATCTTTTCGTCACGTTCGGAAACTTTCTCTGACACTTTTCCTAGCGAAACTGCGCACAGGTAATCGACGTCAAGCTGATCACTGCGGACGCCGATCAAGCGGCCAGGTTGTGACTGAGCTTGTTGAACCATCCCTCCGGTGACACGATCGATGGCCGCTCCCGCGCCTTGCGGATCGACGTCATCAAACACCGGCAATGCTAACACGTCAGCTTGTGTGACCGATGTCACGTTGCCATGAATGGCCTCGACACGGAGTTTGCCTTCGCGAGCAATTCCACGCGATCGCCAACGCATCAACCCTTCGGAGATCAGAGAGCTCAACAAAATGGGGTCGGTTGCATTCCACAGCACTTCGTTTTGTTGTCGACTCAGACCATTGAAATTACGCCACCGATCATCATCGTCGCCCAACTTCGCCGCAAACTTTTCAATCGATGTTGCCAACGCCAACAAAGTCGGCGGCAATTGCAATCGACTTCGTTTGGGGTGGTGATCAAAATCCCAAACCAGCGCGGTGAAGCGACGATTACCGCCATACGTTCGTTCGTCCCAAAAACCATCGACTTGATCCGAGAACTGCATCAATCCAGCAAGTCGCCGCGTCAGTCCACCGAATCCGCCGCACAAATAGAATGGTTGTTTCGCTTCGAGGGCCCGGAACACTTCTTCGGCAATCCCTGGGAATCGACCACCGTACCCTGAGCTGTCATCCGCATCCTTTGGGAAGAGTTGGCCACCGATCGCGACGCGGGCATCCGTCTCTGCCGTCATCACCGCTCTCATTTCCGAATAAACCATTCCGAAAGGCAGCTGGGCAAGTTCTTCGTCATTGAAGATGCGAGCGTCGGCAAGATCACTCGATTTACCAAGATGTCGGAGATGACAGCGGACGGTTTCGGGAATGTCTTCGAGTTTCGCGTTGGCTGATTGAAACATCCGCAATCGTTGTGCGGGATTGATCGCTGTTTCGTTGTACGCTTCGATCAACTCACCAAGCAACGGTGACATCGAAGTCGCCCGTCCGATCTTAAACCCACCGCCGTAGCTGATCGACGCTCCTCCTCCGATCAACGCACGCGTAATCTGAACGGTCGCATCCTGAAGATGAAGGAATGTTTGGCCTAGCTCAAAATCCTCTTCGCGAAAGTGCGACACGGAAACTCCCGACGCGAATCCCATCTAGCGGCGTTACTAATCGTCCCGATGCATCTTTGCTAATCGCCACGTCCCATCAACGTCGACGGCGTGA
>NZ_ANOG01000900.1 GCF_000346295.1 Rhodopirellula maiorica SM1
ACGAGCATTTCCCCCGCAACCGAAGGGGTGGCAGGAACCATGGCATCCGCCCACGGTTAATGCGTATGGAGAGCTGTGAGGACATCACTTTTTCAGGCGTCACCTATAAACGTCCCGCGTTCTGGGGATTGCATCTGATCGACTGCAAGAACATTCACTTCAATGCAGTTACCGTGCGATTCCGCAACAACAACTACAACAACGATGGTCTGGATTTGGACGGCTGTGAGAATGTGCTCATCGAGAACTGTAATCTCAGCACCGGAGACGACGCAATCTGTTTGAAAAGCTCATTGAACCCGTGCCGAAACATCGTGGTGCGTGCGTGTAGAGCGGACAGCAATACGGCTGCGGTCAAATTTGGCACGTCTTCCCGCGGCGGATTTATCAACATCAGCATTACCAATTGTTATTTTCATGACTGCCCGATGGGCGCAATCAAGCTGCAGTCGGTCGACGGCGGACGCCTAGAAAATGTCAACATCTCTAGAATTGTTATGAAGGATGTTGGCAATCCTCTTTTCATGCGTCTGGGTAATCGTGGCACTACCTACGGCGAAGTACGAGGAAAATCCCCGGTCGGCACACTGAAAAACATACGCGTTAGCGATCTGGTTGCCGAGGTGACCGTAGAGGATCGAGTGAAAGCAGCGGAAGCGGTATATAAGAATCTGAAAGTCGATACGAACCCGGGCGTGACGGATAGCGAGAAGTCGAAAGCCGGGGCAATTATGATTACGGGTATCCCCGGTCACGCTATCGAAAACGTTGTCCTAGAAAACATCAAGATCTCGTACCCAGGTCACGGCACGGAAGAAGATGCCAAGCGAGTTGTGGCGGAAGACATTGATCGCTATCCCGAGCAGTTCTTTTTTGGTGTGCTGCCGGCTTGGGGTGCCTACATCCGTCACGCCAAGAATGTTGAATTCAAGAACGTTGAATTGACATTCCGTGGCGACGACGCACGTCAGCAGATCGTATTGGATGATGTAGAGGGATTTGTTGAGCACTGATCGATCGTGGTCAAACTCACCTGATTAAAACGAAATCCGAAATGAAGTCCCACGGTGAACTTGAACCCGCTAATCGCAATGCAGTTGCCGATAAGTTTGGGCCACCGCTGCGTAACATTTTTTCGTAGCGAAACTCGCAGAGAGTTTCGGTTTTACTCGCGTGGCCGAATGTCTCTGCGACTTTCGCTGCAGTGAATTCGCGTTTTCATTATCGGAAAAATGCTTCACAGCGTTTCGTTTGGGCGCTAGCCTCGGTCGAATGTCGGAACCGTGGCTAGCGGCCTGCTTGATTTAATGAGCCGCTCGCGCGTCAGCCGCCGGGTTCCACGCATTACCCGGTGCCTTACGGCCCTCGGCTCACTGATGCGATTTGCATTTCGACTAAATCAGAAGGCCGCCAGCGCCAAAGCGGCTAATTTTCGGAAAGACTCCTGCCTAGCTGCTTACCTGCAAAGCTGGCGGTCGACCTACGCTATGTCGAAAGAGCTCTAACGCAACGACCAAGGCGTCACCGTAGAATGCGTTGTATACTGCCCCCAAAGCCTTCCATTGCGAGTGAGGCGTGACGACCGATGACGCGACCGCCATGGCGGTTTTGCCGCATAATCGATGTACGCAATAACCCGTCCAACAGTACTTCGCATTCAGAATCTAACCACGGGACTCAACAACCATGACCTTGATGCTAAAGCTGCCCTCCTTCTTGACTCTTTGCTTGTTGATGCTTGCGTCGTCTGACCGCGGTGTGGGGGCTTCGGAGGTGACCGTTTCTTCTCCATCGGGAAACCACGCGATTCGGTTTTCACTTGCCGAAGGCGTTCCGCACTACAACGTTTCCTACCTGGGAACTACGATCCTTTCGGATTCGGCACTGTCGTTGAATCTCGAGGGCGACGGGTTGAGTGACACGTTCGTGGTCGAAAGTACACGGACCAACTCGCAAGACGGTAGCTGGCTTCCCGTAGTCGGATCCAAAAATTCCTACCCTGATGCCTACCACGAGTGCGTCGTTCAACTTCGAGAAGCATCCGACAAGAAACGACGACTCGACCTGGTCTTCCGAGCCTACGACGAAGGGGTTGCTTTTCGCTACACGATTCCTGAGCAGCAGGGCGTCTCGGAAATCAAGCTGCTTTCCGAAGACAGCCAGTTCCAATTTACCGACGATCACTTCGTCTACTGGGATGACTATCCGCAAGCAAAGTATTCCAAGGTGCGGCTCTCCGAGATGCCGGACCGCGCGATCCGGCCACTGCTGCTGGAAACCGGAACCCATTTCGTGGCCATCGCCGAAGCGGGCACCCTCGAGCACTACGCGCCGATGATGCTGAATCGATCCGGCAAACATCAACTGGTCACGCGGTTCCGCAGCGGAAGCGTTTCGGCCACCGATTCTCTTACGACTCCATGGCGAGTGGTTATGGTCGCCGAGCATCCGGGGACACTGGTCGAACATCATTACCTGCTGCAAAACCTTTCGCCACCCTGCGTGCTCAACGAACCCTTTTGGATCAAGCCTGGCAAGGTTTGGCGTAGCAATCTGATGACTTCCGCAGCCAAGGTGATCATCGACTACGCCGCCACCAACCACTACCAATACGTGCACTATGATGCGGGTTGGTATGGACCGGAACGGGACGCGGATTCAAATCCACTGACGGTCATCGATCCGATCGACATGCAGGAAACGATTCGTTACGCGGACGAACACGGAATTGGTTTGATCTGTTACATCAACAAAATCGCGATGTCGCGTTACGATCTGGACAAGACGTTTCGCACTTATCATCAATGGGGAATTCGTGGCGTGAAGTTCGGCTTCGTCGACTGGCAAAGCCAATCCGACATGGAGTTCTTGTTTAACGCCATCAAGACGGCGGCAAAATACAAATTGGTCGTTGACATCCACGACAATTTCCGGCTGACCGGGATCGAACGAACCTACCCCCACGTGTTGACGGTCGAAGGAATTTTGGGCAACGAAGAACGAGCGGACCGAGGTAACCCCGCGAAGAATGTGCTGACCACTTCCTTTGCCCGAATGATCGCCGGAGCCAGTGACTACACTCCTTGCTATCTGAATGGTCGAGTCGTCAGCCGCTCGTTTCAGCTCGCTTTGGGAGTCGTGTTTTACAGCCCGCTGCAATACCTGCACTGGTACGACCAAGCCAACCAATATGCAGGACACTCCTATCCCGAGCTTGAGTTTTGGAAAGAGATGCCTACGACCTGGGATGACTCGAAGGTGGTTCACGGATCGATCGGAAGCTATATGACCGTGGCCCGAAGGAAAGGCGAGCGATGGTTTGTCGGAACCATTGTCAACGAACCGAGAAGCCTTGATATCCGACTTGATTTCTTGGGCCCAGGAGAGTTCACCGCGAAGATCTATGGCGAGGATCCAGAGGACAAAAAGCTCGTCACGATCGAATCACGTCAAGTCACTTCGAGCAGCTCATTGACGGCGGAGATGAGTTTCGGAAGCGGGTGTGCGATCATGATATCGCCGACTCCGAGCACAAGTGAGTGACGCTACAATTGCCGTACCCGCGATTCATATTCGGACAGCAAGCTGACCGCGACGTTTTCCAATTTGTGTACGCCGTGAGTCGTTTGGACAAACGCTGTGTAGCATTTTTTCGTAGCGAAACTCGCAGAGAGTTTCGGTTGTACTCGCGTGGTCGAAAGTCTCTGCGACGTTCGCTAAGGTTAATTCGCGTTCTCCTACAGGGAAAAATGCTTGTCAGCGTTTCGTTTGCGCGCTAGCCTCGGTTGAATGTCGGAACCGTGGCTAGCGGGCGGTTGATTTAATGAGCCGCTCGCGCGTCAGCGGCCGGGTTGCACGCATGATCCGGTGCCTTACGGCCCTCGGCTCACCAATGCCATTTGCATTTCGACTAAATCAACAAGCTGCTGGCGTCAAAGCGGCTAATTTCCGGAAAGACTCCTGCCTATCTGCTTCCATCGCGATCATTCCGCAATGGAATGATCACGCACTGCCATAGTAACTCGCATAGGCCCTTCTTCTCTACGACAGGCCTGTAACAGTTCACGCTTATCTTCGCTTGTCTGGGTGTAATGTCACCTGTCACTCACCCTCGCGAAGAGAATCGCTATGAAATTCTGGCCCACTGAATTATTGTCCAAACCTGTACGAAGGAAAAACCGTCACTCGGCTCGTCGACGGAGAGCTCAACGCTTCCAAACGCTTGAGAACCGCGAGATGATGGCGGGGGATGTCACCGCATACCTCGACGGTTACACGCTGCGTATCGAGGGCGATGGCGAGGCGAACCACATTGAAGTTCGACAACTGAGCAGTGGTGAAATTTCGATCGAGAAAACAGAACCCAACAGCTCGAGACTTCCATCCGACTTCCACACGCGGATCAATGGCGGTTACAGCGATACATTGTCGGGCCAGTTTAATTCGATTTCGATTTCAATGAACGGAAATGACGACAGTCTGAAACTGATCGATATGGATATTTCTTGGGACCTCACGATCGACCTCGGCAGCGGTGCTGATGACCTGGACGTTCACAGCGTTTCCGTCGGAGACGATTTGCGTGTTTTCACAGGAGGAGCGCCCTCAGACCGATCCGACGTGGTGGACATTTACAATGTCGAAGTTGGTACGGCCACCACCAACGCCGATCTCGTTATCGACAGCGAGGCACGTGGCGACAACGAAATCGTGTATGTTCGAAACACAACCGTCGCCGATGACCTGTTTTTGTACTTGTCGAACACCGATACCGAGAACGACATGGCACTGGTGTACAGCGATGTCCAGGTCAATGGTCTGTCGTCCAATGGAACTACCCGTATCGACAGCCATTACTTGTATCTTGATGATTTCAGCACCTACGGCTCGGGTGACTTTCGCTTTGTCAATCAGCTCTACGCGTACGACTCCTACTTCAGCGGCGACTTGAGCGTTGATGGAACACAGCAGGCCGATATTTTGAGATTGAACAACATGAGCGTCGGGTACTCGGCGGATATCCACGGCCTAGCGGGCGACGATGAAATTGAAATCTCAGGCGGTCAAGATTTCACGATTGAAGGAGGCGACGACAACGACACGCTCATCGGCGGCAGCGGCGACGATGTCATTTCTGGAGGCAATGGAGATGACGTGCTAAAAGGTGGCGCCGGCGTCGACCAGTTGTTCGGTGGAGCCGATAATGATTGGCTCGAAGCCGGTACGGTGGCCGAATTGGCACTGGGCGGGTCAGGCCAAGATTGGAACGCGCATCGTTTTGACGTCAACGGCGCTACCTTTGATGACATCGACCAAAACTCGACGCCGACGTGCGTGATTCTCTCGTCGCTGTCGGCGGTTGCACGAATCGACGGGAGTGATTTCTTGCTTGACAAGATCAGCTACCTCGGTGATTACCAATATGAAGTAAGACTGTATGACGTCAACGGCGACCTAGCGCCGCAAACGGTTGATTTTGACGGCACGCTCTACGGCTGGGAACCGAGCATTGATGCCGAGGGCGAATCGTGGGTGGTTCTTTTCCAGCGTGCCTATCTGCAATCCAAGGGACTCGATTACACCGTCCAGGCTCAGGCCACGGGAAGTGCTGCCGGAGAGAACACAGCCACGATTGGCCAGCCGCTAACGATGCTGACCGGCCGTACCAGCTCGCTGTACAATACCGGCAACCGCTGGGTGAATCCCAGTGCGATCGCCAATGCCGTTCAACAGGGGAAACGGGTCCTCGTTGGTACAAAGAACGCTGGCCAAGTGAAGGAACAATTGGTCAATAACCATGCGTACACGGTGATCGACGAAGACCTCTGGTTCGATGCGAAGACTCGCACCTGGGAAGGCACGGTGACGCTGCGGAATCCATGGGGTGTCGATGGGGGGCAATCCACCGACTCAGTGAACGATGGCATCATCGTCGTCGAGATCGATGTGCTCTGGTCTTCCATCGCCGTGGTTGCGACCAACTAGTGAGCTGTTCCGCAGCCACGGCGGTCGCGGGATGAAAAGATCAAACTCGGTTTCAAGCAGGCAGTTGCCTTC
>NZ_ANOG01000901.1 GCF_000346295.1 Rhodopirellula maiorica SM1
TTGGTATCGCGGTTGTTTAAAACCTGTGCGCTCGATGCCGACACGGAAATTTGGGTGGCCAGCGTGTTGTCTGCGGCTGGGCTTCACCGCACGAAAATGGTCCGTTGGCAAACCGAAGGCAACTCGTTTAACGCATTGATCACGGGGTTTGTGCCCCCGCTTCGAACGTTGTTGTTATCGGATCGATTGCTTGACGAACTGCCGCGAGAACAGGTCGCGATGGTGGTATTGCACGAAGCAGCTCATCTGCGTCGTCGTCACGTGCCGCTACGGATGTCGTCGATTTTGCCGGCCTGGGCAGTCGGAGCGATGGTGACCCATTTCGCGGGCCAAGCCAGTTGGGCGATGGTCGCCGGCAGCGTCATGGCGATTGCATTGACGTTGGTGATGCTGCGTTGGGTGGCCTACCGCACTGAGTTTGACGCCGATGTCCAGGCTTGCCAACTCGCCGAACAAATTGGCTCGTCGGTCGAGGCAGTACCGTCGACTTACGCCGCCGCCGCCGAAACACTCAGCCGTGCGTTAATTCGTGTGACCGCCGACCATCCTGCTGCACGTAAACCCACCTGGCTTCACCCCGGCGTCGTCGACCGGATCGAATTCATGCGTCGCCAACGGATCATTCCAAACAACAGCAGCGTGACCGCCGGGACCATCGCAAACCCGGTGTAACCGTGGATCAGCACCAGCGTGTGGATAGTGGCGGTGGACGTAATCGGCATCATGCATCCAAAGATGCTGGCGATTGAAAGCAGTCCCGTCACAATCGATGTCCAAAATCCGACTTGCAGCAACGCGTTGGATCCCTGAACCCCAATCGCTTGACCAAGCAACAGGATCGCCAGAATCGGCAGCAATGTGACCACGCCGCCACTGGCCATCATGTGCAGGATCAAGGTCTTGCCCTCGAGATGATCCCCCAACAACGCCGGCAGCGCCGTTGCAGCAAGAACAATCGTGCAAACCACGATGATGAACAAGCAAAATTGAGTGGCGAGTTTGATCATAGTTTCAAATTGAGATGTGCTGATGGAGCTGTCGTCGGCGGATGTTGAAGCAGGAAGTCGTAGGTCAATTAGGCGGCGGGAGGATGATGGCGATGATGTCCCGCCAACCGCGAAGCCATCGCTCCGACGCCAACCAACAGAATCAAACACAGCACCAAGATCGAGGTTGCCATCAAGTACTTGAACGACGATCGTCCCACGAACAGTTGGTTCCAAACCAGCGATTGATTCGGGTCGAGTCCCTGCAGTGACGCCATCGTGACGCGAGTGCCTTGATCGGGACCGGGGCCAATCGATTGGACCGTCGACGCAAAAATAACGCTGTCTTCGCGATGGCATTCGGTACAACCACCGACGCCGAGTGCCCATCCGGCAGGACGAACGTTGTGGGCGATCGGCCACGTCGTCATCTCAATCGCCTCGGCGTTTTGAATTTCTTCGCGTGGAACCTGAGCAACCGTTTTTTCCTCTTCACCGCGGCGATAAACAAAGCCGCTCGAAACATACACGGCGGTTTCGATCTTTAGTTCTTTCTCGAGCGATTCCAGCGACGCGGCAACCTTTTCGTTGAACGATTCCGTGCCGGCTTCTTTTTGGGCGGTCGCCAATTTGTCCCGCTCTTCGTCGGTCAATTCTTCTTCGGGGGCTCTGTAGCGGTCATCGCCTAAGATCTTTTTGCGGTCCGAGCTGCCGAGTTTCGGTGCGATGATTTCTTCGACGAAATCACGACGCACTCGCAGCGATCGGCGTGTCAAATCATACGTGCTGGCTGGATCAAGCGGTTGGATCTTGCCATCGCTGAGCGACCCCCAATAAGCCGGCCAAATGGCTCGCTGGGGATAGATTTTTCCATCCTCCATCTTGCTGTAGATCGGGCCTGCGATAGCGGGCAATTCAAATCCGGTGCGATGTTCTTTGGTTCCCAGCGAATGTGACAAGCTAGTCATGATCCGCACCGCCTCTTCACGTGGGACCGGTCCGCCGTGACACGCGGTGCACGACAATTTGTCGAAATGCAACGGCGGCAGCCCATGGTGATGCGGATACGGTGCTCCCAGTCGGCCGGGACGCGCCGCGATCGTTGACGAGTTTTGTTCGTCGCCCAAGTGGCATCCGCTGCAAGTGAGTGTCGATGTGGAGGTCGGGTTCAGCGTTGATGCCGGATTCTGCTCGCCCTCAAAACCACGAACGGTATGGTGTTCGATGCCATTGCGGTGGCAGTCAACACATTGCATTCCCGCGCGCAGGTGAACGTCTTCGTCGTGCATCCAGCGATGTTCGATTCCCGCTTCGGTTACCGTGCGTTGACTGTGGCATTGAAAACATGCGTTGTTATGCGGTTCACGGATCACGTCCATGAATACGGTGCCATCAAGTTCAAATTTGCGGGCGTCGTACGTGACTTTGGGAAGTTTTTGCTGCGTCGACTCGTCGCTGGGGTCCGCGTCATCTTTGATTCGCGAAACACTTCCCTTGACGGTTCCCAATCGCAACGCCGCGGTCGCCGCCCAAGCAAAGTTTTCATCTTCGATTTGTTCGCGTCGCGTGTTGAAGTCGTACACACCGCTGCTGGCGTGACAAACCATGCAATCGACTTCGATCGAACCGCTCAGCCGCCAACGGTTAGGTTTTGCCGGACCCGCATTTGCCTGATCCTTAGCTGCCTGACTCGCTTCCGCGTCGCCGGGGTCGGCCTCGGAATCAGACTCCGTCGCCGTTTTTGGATCGGGGACGTCTTCAGGAGCGACTGCCACACCACCACCGGCAAGTCGGCTGCCAAATTGATGCGTCATTTCCCAGCGGCTGATCCCAAGTTCCGCAGGATCAAACGATCCTTTCCAATCGCGGTACGACAAGGGCAGCTGCGTACCGGTACGCGCATCGGTCCAAATCCAAGGTTCCCCTGGGCGACCATCGACCGAATCGTTCATAAAGGCATTAAAATGCCAGCCATGCGCAATCGTGTCATAGTCGTGACAGCGGCCGCAGGTGTTCAGCGGCGAATAGGGCTGGTCCGATTCCGGAGTGATCTTGCGATTGTTGATATCGTACAGATCAATATGGTGAATGTAGCGGGCGTTTGAATCGCTGTGAGCATATTTCGAGTCCGCCGCCGCGACGTTTGACCCTGGATTGCAGGCCGCCCCCAATGCGATGCTTAACAAACCGAGCATGCGGACGACCAGGCCGCAGCACCGCGGCAGCTGGATTCGCGGTTCGCCATCGCATTGCCAATTGGATTGCGAACGGGAGTCAATACGGCGATCAGCACGGAAATCGCGAGAACGAGACATCAGATCAGCCAACACTTTTGTCCTAGTAGAGCCAAATCGGCGAAAAGTCAAACTTGAATTGAGAGCGAATTTGCAAGCAGCGAAGGGAGCGTTTTCTAAGCGAAAACTCGTCCATCCCTTGCCGAATATCTGCGGCAAGAGGCGTTTGTCTTGGGGGCAACTGAATTCCAAGCCAAAATGCACCCTATTCACGATTCGCCGAATCGACATCATAATTTTGTCTTGACTAGTTTATAGACCGTTTACGCAAGGATTTCGATATGGGACGTTCAGGAGTGATTACTTTCAAGGGCAATCCAATGACTTTGGAAGGCGACGATTTGGCCGTGGGAGTTGCTGCACCTGCGTTTTCGCTGCACTACGCCGAAAACGGAATTCAAACTTTGACGCTCGACGATCTGAAGGGAAAACCTGCGATCATCAGTGTCGTGCCTAGCTTGGATACACCCACCTGTGCGACGCAGACCAAGCGGTTCAATGAAGAACTCGGAGCCCTCGGCGACAAAATCAACGCCGTCACCGTCAGCCGCGATCTGCCTTTCGCCCAAGCGCGTTTCTGTGGTGCAGAAGACGTCAAAATGCGAACCGCCAGCGATTACCAAACTCACTCCTTCGGTGCGGACTACGGTTTGACCATCGAAGAACTTAAGTTGCTGACTCGCGCCGTGATCGTGTTGGATGCCGAAGGCAAAGTTGCTTACAAGGAAATCGTTTCCGAAGTAACGCAAGAGCCCGATTACAGTGCGGCACTTGCTGCACTTCGCATGCTGGTTTAATCCACATCGCGGTGTGAGTGAACAAGATGGCTGACAAATCCCCTGCGGTAGTCGTTGCCGCGCTGTATCGGTTCGTGTCGCTTCCGGATTACGTCGAGCTACAACCTCGCGTGCTTGCCGAGATGACGGCGTGCAAGGTGCGGGGCACGTTGCTGTTGGCGACCGAGGGGATCAATGGGACCGTGGCGGGATCACGTGAAGGAATCGATGCATTGTTGTCGATGCTTCGCGAGGACCCCCGATTGGTCGATCTTGAAGTAAAAGAATCGTACTGTGACGAGATCCCTTTTAAACGTTCGCGTGTTCGGCTGAAAAAAGAAATTGTCACGCTTGGCGTCGACGGAATCGATCCCAACGACTCGGTGGGCACCTATGTCGACCCCGAGCGTTGGAACGATTTGATCAGCGACCCTGAGGTGGTCTTGATCGACACCCGCAACGATTACGAAGTGGCGATTGGCACCTTCGAAGGAGCAACCCATCCAGATACGCACACGTTTCGCGAGTTTCCTGAATACGTAGAGAATCATCTCGATCCAGAAAAACACACCAAAGTGGCAATGTTTTGCACGGGCGGGATTCGCTGCGAAAAGTCGACCGCTCTGTTGAAACAGCGAGGTTTTAAAGAGGTGTATCATCTTCGCGGAGGCATCTTGAAATACCTCGAGCAGGTCCCCAAGGAAGAATCACGCTGGAACGGAGAATGTTTCGTTTTTGATGAACGCGTGGCGGTGGGGCATGGGTTGAAGGTGAGTGATCATGTGTTGTGTTTTGCCTGCGGTTGGCCAGTCGATCGCGATGCACAACAGCATCCCGATTACCAGCCTGGGATTCATTGCCCCCAATGTGTTGATAAAATTAGCGACGAACAAAAGCGTCGTTTCGCCGAACGGCAGCGACAAGTCGAACAAGCAAAGCAAAAAAGTTAGTCCTTTTTGCGGCTTTCTAAAGGTGGGGATTAGACCCACGCAATGGATTTAGTGATCGCTGGGGCGTGATAATCTTGTTGCCACTGATTTTGGCTGATTCACGTGCTGCGGTTCGTCGTTAAATCACGGATGCGTTTTTTAGGTTCAGTATGTTACAATACGGACATACCTGAACGATTGCATGATTTAGATTGATACTACTGAGGAATTTAGATGGCGGATACGGAAACAGACAACAAGGCCGAGGATACTGCGATCGAAGGTCAAGCTGGTGTGGATGCAGCAGCAACCGAATCGGCGGCCCCTGAGGCCCCGCTCCTATCGTTGTCCGATATCAAGGCGGCGCCTGCGGATATCGATGAAGATGGCTTTGTCAGCATTTGGAACATCGCCGCGAACGCTTGCAACAAAAATACCGTGCAAGCACGCGAATTGTCGGCGAAGTTGCTGTGCTTCTTGTGCAAGAAACAATGTGATTTTGTCGTCACTAGCGGCAGCAACGCCGAGTACTTGGACCAATGGTTCGAACGTGACAATAAGTTGCTGTACGACTGGAAACCCGAAAGTGAAACGGTCGATGTCGTCGCACAGCACGCCGAAGTGCCTCATGACGCTTTCGTTAGCTTTCTGGCAAACAACAAGTTCGATCCCGCCAATGGCAAGTACACGGCCACTCGCGCCGTGCGAGTTCAATGGTTCCAGGAAATGTGGTGCGTTGGCTAGCGCCGCTGCCCTTGGCTGCAATCGCACTGGATGGGCACACGGGTCTCGCTCACAGAGACCTTTAGTACTGGGAATTTGAGTACAGTGAATGAGGCAGCGGAACGCAGCTGGGTTCCGTGCCAAGCTTGGTGAGTCGTGAATCAGGGGAACCCTTCGAGTTCCCCTGGACTTTCTCCCTTTCCTGCACACACCGCCTCGGCCCAAGGTTCCATGTCGAATTCGCTTCGTGATGATCACGCTTTGCAAGCCGCGGAATCCACCGCATCCTCGAATCCAAAAGGGTGCTGGTTTTATGGATGTCTAGCGGGATTCTTTTTCTTCACTGCCGCGGTCGGTTGCGTGGCCGCAGGAGCCTACTGGCTCTACATGGGGCAGGTCGAAAAGTTTACGGCGACGGCTCCCGTTGAACTGCCTACTGTGGAATACGCACCCGAGCAGTACAAAGAACTCGAAGCGGAAATTGAAACCTTCAAGCAGTCTCTCGAGGTTCCTGAGCCTGAAATTCAATACAAAGAGTTGGTGTTAACTGCCCGCGACATCAATGCGTTGATCAGTCGCGATGAATCGTTACGCGGCAAGCTGCATATTGAAATTGTCGAGGGGCAAGTGGTGGGGGATGTCAGTGTTCCGACGGACATGTTGCCTGGCGGCGAGGGACGCTATTTCAATGCCAAAGCCCACTTCGATGTGTCACTCGAAGAAGGCTTGGTTGTGATCAAGTTGATTGGCGCCGAAGTCAAAGGGAGCGAGGTTCCGCAAACCATCGTGGATGCAATGGCTGGCGAAAATTTGGCCAAAGATCTATATGAAAACCCCGAGACCGCAAAGTGGTTAAGCCGGTTTGAGCAGATCGAATTCGAGGACGACCGCGTCCGGCTTCGCGTCCGAACCGATACGCCAAATGAAGAGAATCCGACCGACGAAACACCCGTCGAGCAGGAAACGGTGGACGCGGCTGATGGCGAAGCCGGATCGGATACCGTTTTGTCAGGGCTGCAAACGTTGGGTTCTACGTAGCGCAGGTCGCCCAGGCTTTCGTCACGCTTTCGGCAGCACGAGTTCGGCAGCACGAGTTCGGCTTCACGAGTTCGGCTTCACTCTCAAAAAATCAGGCATCGTCGTCTCCGAAGGCGCATGTTTTTTTTTGCGGTTTGCCGCTTTGTTACGGTCATTTGCCGCGTGATCCGGTGGCAGCATGCGGCATCGGATGGCCAAAAAACGCTCTGGATATTGGGGGCCACGGATGCCATCTGTCTCGTGATTTGTCGAGCATTTCGAAAAAATTCATTCTGGCAGCGGCGGTCAAAATTGCCGCCGATCGGGTTGAGGGCACGATCGCCCCCCGATTTTTCTTGCCTCGGTATCACTCTTTACATGCGTTGGTAGGATTCGCTAACGCCAATGTTGTGATTTCAAAATAGAGGAGAATCGCGATGTCTACATTTTGGTCCATTGCCACCTTTATCGTTGCCACCGCCGTTTCGGGCGCGGCAGAACAAAGTCCATCGAGTTTGACTGAGCGGGTCGATATGATCGAGCTGAACCACTTTGTCGATGAGAATGGACGTGAGGTGTTTCAGCAGCTGATCTTCTATGATTGGTCAACGCAGGAGAAGCGGTTCCATGTTCGCGCATGGCGTTTGGTGAAGAAGCCGTCTCAGTTGCCCACGCGACGTTGGAACCCGACGCTCTACGAATGCGTTTGGCATGATGACGGAGTCCGCAAAATGGTGACGTCGTCATCGATGCGTGAGACATGGTCCCAGCAGGATCCCGAGCGAGTGAATCGCGAATTCTTGTCCGAAGACCGCCGCATCCCGCTTTGGGATCCGCAAGCAACCCAGGCGAACGGCGAAGCGGCGAATCACTAAAAAGGTGAGGCAGGCTTCTGCCGCTGTCATGTTGGCCGTTTGGGCACTAGCCCCAACGCCGATGTGGATTTTTTGCATTCGCCGCCGCGTGGTCATCGCTTACCGCTTGCCTTTGCGTCGCGATTGAGAAACGCTGATGTCTTGCTCGACGGAAAACGATTCTCCGCCATATTCCGGCAGCAAGCTACCGCTCAACAACAGCGATGTGTCATCGCTAGAGAGTCCCGTGTCAGAGCTCTGAAACTGGATAACCACATCGAGTTTTCCATCACCGTTGACATCGCGAGTCTCGTACTTAAAGCCATGCTTGCGGTGGCTTGGGACCCTTGCCGCGGAACCGGATTCAGAGGATTGAAGCCGCAATGAGCCAAAGTCGAGCATCGTAAGCGGATCGAGGTCGGAATTGGCAAGAATGGCAACCTCAATCTTTTTCCGTTTTAGGTTCACTTGATTACTGGGATCGCCAGGCAATATGTCGATTTCGACCTCGAGTTGATTGGTCAAATCCACCTGAACCGGGGCGTTGATTTCCTCTCCCCTGCCGTCGGAAATGACAACGACGAGGTCGAAGGTGGGCGTCGTCTCGTAGTCGAGTAACGCCGCATCGCGGACGGAGATTTCGCCCGATTCTGGATCGATCTTAAACGCGGACTGCATGCTGTCCTGTAACGCAAAGTTGAGTGCGTCGCCATCAATGTCCGACGCTTCGATGGAGCCAACCGTCGTTCCATTTGACGAATTCTCTGGCAGTGAGAAAAATGCGTCCGCTGCTACCGGGGCATCATTGATTTCTTCGATAAGCAGCGAAACCGTTGCTATCGTTTGCATTCCTCCGGCGTCTTCGATTGTGTAAGTAAATGCGTCGCTTCCCCAAAAGTTGGGTAGGGGAGTATAGGTGACGGTACCGTCGGCCGAGTTGATCGCCACACTGCCGTTTTCAGGGTCACTGGTTGTCACAATGCTCAATGGGCCTCCCTCGGGATCGCTGTCATTGGCAAGGACGTTGATCGTCACCGCTTGGTCCTCGTCGGTGATCGCTTCGTCGTCGCTGGCGATAGGCGGTAAATCCAGGTCACTCACAGCAAACGTTCGCACACCCGTGCGATCACTTAAGACCAACCGGCCTTGGCTAAACGCCATTTCTAACAACGCGGATCCACCGGGGGAAACCTGAGAGTAGTTCCATACTTCGTCACCCGACTCGATGTCGATGGCATGCACTGTGGCGGTCGAGTAATTCAATGAAATAACAAGCACGTGAGTGTCGGTCAGTAGCACTTCTCCGAGATTTGAGGGACTCTGCCAACTTTGCAGCAGCGAGCCATCGGTTTGGTCGAGAATTTGCAGTTCCCGGCCGCTGGTGAACGCCACTCGTCCACCCCCGATCGCCTTAAAATTAACTCCGCTCGAAGAGGACGCTGTCCACAAGTGCTCACGCGTGTCCCCATCAAACAGTGCCACGCCTGCAGTCGTGTACAGCACATCACCCGACTCTGCGACAATGGGCGAGGTCATTGTTCCGCTGTTGACGGGATGAACCATGTTAGCGAGACGTTCGCCGGTGTAACGGTTGTAAACTTCGGTTCCAAAGGCGAAAACAAATTGATCATTGACGGCTGATAGCGGCTGGCTGTACGCCGCGGAGCGTCCGACAAACCACTGTTCGCTCAGTGTTGATGCTTGGTAAGCACTGATCCCGCCATAGTAGCCGTCTTCGACAAAGAGCTGGTCGTCATCAATCACGGGGCGTTCACCCGAGCCCCACTGCGCCGCGTAGGTTTGCTGCAAAACAAGATTACCCGTGTCGGAATCGAATCCATACAGTCGGGGAAGATCACTAGAGGTTCCTCCCGATATCCCGGAATGGCCAGCCCGATTGACATAGACGACGCCGTCACGCAGCGAAGGTTCACTTACACCTTCGAACGCTCCACCGGTGAGTGTTTTGTGCCACACTTCTTCGCCTGTTTGCAGATCGTATGCGATGACATGGTACGTGCCCGACGGCGCATAGCCTTCGAGTGCCGTTCGATAAACGTGCGATTCGTCAATCGCGACTCCCCGTTCACGCCACGATCCCGTCCCGCTCTGGCTGTAATTAAGCTCCGCAAACCAAGCTTCCGCAATCGAGGTCGGATTGACTGCCGTGTCGACGTAGCTGGAATGCCCCGAATCGCCGCCCCGTTGGCTCCAAATATCTCCGGCTAAAAGCTCTCGCGCTTCACACTTTTCCAAAAGCAATCGTCGACGATTCCGTTGACTGGATCGGGTGGCGATGGATCGGGAACGGGTTGGCAATTTCAGCATGGAAGGTTCTCAAGTTTTGGGGAGCCAACGCAGCACGTGCGCGTCGAAGAAAACGAAACCAGGGAGGCGAAGTTTAAGAGCTGTAAACCCTGGAGTCAAATTTTCTGCGCGTCATGCACAGGGCGACCCGAGAATTGCATCTGCGCGCTGATTGTCTTGGCATCGCAACGGGATCCTTCTATCGGGCTTAGCAGAGATGCTGAGATGCAGGAGATTGCGGCTATCGTGGCGGTGGACATTGCTAATTTGTCACTGCCACAAACCGCTGATATCGATTGCAGTTGCCGTCGCTGTGGTTTGTGTCGTCAGGGCGCGACCCGTACAGCGGGCACTATACATGCCGATACTCTATTGACTCTTGACTGTGCCGCACGGCTTATTTGTGGCCGACGAGTCCGGGCATGCGGTCAAAGAAGTTGCGGGCGTGATCGAGGATCTCGTCGTATGAATGAGTCTCGACATCTTCGCCGATCAATTCGACTTCCAACGGGCCTGCGTAGCGATGCTCGCGAAGCGTTTCCAGGATCGTGCGCAGCGGAACGCAACCTTCGCCTAACAGACAGCGGTTCATTTCACCCAGCGGTGAATGACGGGCGTCACCGAGTTGAACCAGATGCAAGTGGGGCACGACGTCGGGCAGCCAACGCACCACCTCTTCGTCCATGCCGACATGATACGTGTCCAGTACCAAACCCAGGTTGGGGCTGCCGACGGTTTCGATGATGTCGAGGGTCGATTGCAAATCGTTAACGAATGACCATTCGTCGCCACACCCAGGATGGAATGGTTCGAGTGATAAGCGAACACCAAATTCTTCCGCCACAATCGCGATCTCGTGCAATGCGTCACAAAGGGTGCGTCGGGCATGATTGCGGATGTGATTGTTCTGGCCGCCGGCAAGCACGATCAAGGTGTCGGCTTTTAGATTGGCTGCGTCGCGGACCGCGTGGATCGCATCGGCAATCGCATCATCGGTGGCGCGTCCATCGCTGCCGGTAAAGCCACCGACCCATGATAGCGAAGTGACGGACATGCTGGCTTCGGCAAGCAATTCAATCGTTCGGTCAAGACCAAAGTCTTCGAGTTTCGGACGATAGACTCCGATTCCCGTGAAGCCGCGTGATGTGTACGCGTGAACGTCTTCTGAAAAACTCCATCGCAGTGTGGATAACTGGCTAATGGCAAGCATGTTCATCCGTGTGTCTTTGCTTGTCGAAAAGTGGTCCATTCCGATTTGGTTCTCAGTGAGTTTTTCGAACGAAATAATCCGGACGAATGTTTACAGAGTGCCCTGCGTCCATCACGTGCGGGTCGCAGTATGGATAGCTCGGCCACTTTTGTAAAGTTCGTTTATCCGCATAGTTTGCAGAAGAAAATTTCGTCGGGAAATTCTCGCAAGCTTGCATCGAAAAGGAAAAGGAAAGAAAAGAAAAGTTCTATGCGTACTAGGCGTTAGTCTATTGCATGTGTGGCAAGCGACGTCCCTGGCTGCGTGCCAGCGTTAATTGGTCATTCAGCTCGCTGACGCTCAGCGGAGTGACTGGAATCGTGATTAACGATTGGGGGTCGATCTCGCTACTGATTCGTCGCTTTGCTAGCTGTTCAACTTCTTCTTCTAGCGCATCCAGCCAAGCGGGAACATCGAGTCCGACACCGGTGGGATGCCGCGTCAAGATTTCCGATTCTTCTTCGAGCAATTCGAACGATCGGCTTGGTTGATTGTTTTCTGCATCACGCATCGCGGGCCCCACCAACGCACGCATCCGGTCGATCGTCATCGGTTGCACAAAACGTTCCAGGATGCGGTCGGCAACCGTTGGCATTCGCATCGCGTAATCTTTCTGCATCTGACGAAGCTTGGTGACGTAGATCTCGGCTTCGGAATCGATGCGTTCGCTGAGACTGCGCCGCCATAGTACCGACGCTGCTTCGAGTCCGCTTCGCACGAGTACCTCGTGGGCCCACATCACTGGTTTCAAGTTCCACGCGATGCGTTCGTAACGAACTCGCAGTCGCAGGAAGTCCAAGAACATATAGACTAGGTCGCCACGATCGCTTTGCGTCGTCGTGCTGTTGTAATCCAGGTACTCGGCGTGATGATCAATCAGTGCCTCATACACCAGTGCAATCGGTCGTTCGGCGCGTGAGATCTTCAGTGCACCCGACTCAATGTCCCTGAATAGCTTGGTGTCACAAAATTGGTCGTCCCCTTCTTCGAGCACGCGTTCTAACCAAACACCGACGCCTTGATGCAGGATCGCACGGACGTTGCCAAGTTGCAGGAACATTTGGGTAAAGATGGGGTCGCCATACTCTTTGATGAACTCAACGAGCTGTGCCCACTTCTTCGGGTCGGTGACGGTTTCCAGCGGCGAAAGGCGTAGGGTTTGGCTGTGGGCCAGCCAACTGCCAAGCAGTGTTTCGGTCAGTCGTTCCAGCAGCGGAATCAGGTCATCGGCAATCGCTTTTTCGTCGACCGGTTCGTCCTGATTGGCTTCGCAGTTGATGCGTACGGATTCGACAATCGAAGCGACCAGGGCGCGGAATCCCACTTGGAACAGTCCGTCAAATTCGGTGACCGCGCCGACGCCGATCGGATTGAGTTGCTCCATCTCGCGCGCTGTTTCAATCAACTGACACGCTTCGGCGATCAAACCACGCCGAGGCAACCAAAGCATCAGATGTCGCAGCACGCGTTGACGCAATCGTGCGACATAGATCTTTACGGGATCGCCACCGCGTGAGAGCGGGATGTACAGCAGGTTCTTGTCTCGCAGTGCCGCCAAGAAGGATGGGAACTGCTTGCGGACCGCTTCGGTATCGCCGGCGATAAGGGCGGCGAACATTTTGACGCTCTTCACGTCGTCTTCGACCATCTCGTCGTCGGGGTCGATCGAATCCCAGCTGGTCGTGGGATGAGCCAGCAGCGCTCCGCAAACCAAACGCCGCGAATCGGACATTTCAACCGCGGTTCCGATGATCCGTTCCATCAACGAGTCACGCAGCACACGATGGCGGTCATAGTTCCGCATCGACTCTTTGTCGCTGCCGCCTGAGGTGATTTTGTAACGACGCACAGCATCGAGCAATTCGAGCAGCCCGATACGATTCTCGCGAGCCCGAGCACCCCAGGCTTCGAGCGACTGGACGCGGTCGGGCAAATCGTTTTCGTCTTCGTCCATCACGGCGACGTCGGCGGCAACAGCCCACATGCGAGCCAACGACTGCATGAAGCTGAGGTGTTCGGTCAGCCGTTTGGATTCCGCTTCGAGCTCATCACGGCTGCCGTCGTCGCCGTATTCGTAGATCGCCCCTTCGTTGCCATCGTCGGTCGTGTCGCGATAGGACATGTCTTCGTACGCGGCGTCATACAGCCCCGAGTCGTCTTCATCGCCTTCTTCGATTTGCAGCAGCTCGCGATCCCAGTCGCGGTTCTTCGAGCTGCCGGGCGATTGATCGAGATTGAATTGCGGGGCGGACCAGAATGATTCGGCATTGGCTTCGAGGTAGTCAAAGAACTTGCGTACCATGGGCCAGATTTTGGCCGTGTCGTTTCCTGCGGCTTGTTTCAGCGCAGGCTGCACGTAGGCTTCGCCTTCGCCTTCGAGCGAAAATCGCAATCGCAGCAACCAACGTTCGGCGAGTCGCGGTAGCGAGCTGCCACCGAGTCGCAGGCCGACGCGATCGGCGTTGTTCAGCCAGTGCACCAGCAGCGCCATGGCGGGCGTGAAATCGTCGCGGTCTAGTAGTGCCGAGATCACCAGCGCATAGGCGCGGGGTGAGTCAAATAGTTCGGCATGGGGTGCCCAGAAAGCGATGTTGCCGGCCTCGGCGCCCCCTTCGTGCCACAGCCGCAGGGCTCGCGCGACAAGCTTTGCCGATTCGTAAGATTCCAGCGGATCGGTGGCTTCGATGGAATCGATCGTGTGCGCAGCGAATTGACGCCACCACTCGGCCATCTCGCGATAACGCCTTTCCATCTCGTCATAGGCGGCTTGGTTGTTCTGTGCCGCAGCTTCGCTCCAAACCCGGGCCATGTAACTAAACATCTGTTCGATCATGAACAGTAGGTCATCGACTCGGGCGTCATGAACGCTGCATTCGGGACTGGGGTACAAACTAAAGTTGCCCCCGAACCCGAGGATGTCCCAAGGGTCGATGACCGCGCCACATTCAATCGCGCGGCGAAGCAAATCGAACGATTCCGCTGGCACACGCAGTGCGTCATCGATTCGTCCGGCACGCAGCGCACGGAGCCCCAGTGTCATGTCGCAGTCGATCCGGCAAAACATTCTTGCCGATGCCGCCGGCACCGTATCGGATTGCCGTTTGGCCGCATCAGGGTACCCCATGCGGGCATACATCCGCGCCAGTTGCACATGTTGAACCTGAACAGCACGCCGCTCGGCAAGTGCCGCATTGAGATGTTGGCGGGCGGCTCCGAACGGTTGGCGACGCAGTTGTTGTTCCCGCGCCAAGCGTTCGGCGTGTTTGCCCTGCAATTGGTGCAGTCGGTCTTCGTAAAATGCGTCCCGATAGGAAGCAATCGGCTTCATCAGTGATGTCAGCGTAATGTCGCTGGTGTAGGCACCTGGCCCCCATCCGCTGATCCCTGATGCCATTAGGATCGTGCCCGCTAAAACCGTCGCGGCTTCGGCCAGCAGTTCCGACGGTTCCATGTCGCTCGGCTCACGAAGCCGGCTG
>NZ_ANOG01000902.1 GCF_000346295.1 Rhodopirellula maiorica SM1
CTCGTCAGCGGCCGGGTCCCCGCGCACGACCCGGTGCCTTACGGCCCACGGCTCACCGGTGCGATCTGAACTAGCCTGACACTGGAATGCTTCGTTTAACCGTCAGCCGATAGGCGTACGCCAACACAGGCGAGTACGCCTTCGGCTAACGGTTAAACGATTAAATCAACCACACGTCACCAATTGTTCTGCCGGTGCCAAACAATCATCGTGCATCTGCCGTGGCGGCCACGACGTCCTCATCGGACGTTCCCAATTCGATTGGCGGCAACGGATCTTCGAACCTCGCCCAGTCCTTGGGGCCGAGGACGTATTCCAGATCAGTTAGCAGGCAGGCGTCAAGAATCTCGGTGATTCGCTCGCGATCCATCGCGTTGCCGATGAACACCAGTTCCTGGCGGCGATCCCCATGCTCGCCCACGAATTTGGCTCGAATTTCCGCTACTGATTCCTCGTCATCCGGCCACTCATCTTGCGGCGCGGCGGCCCACCAAAATCCAGCCGGATTCATACGGATCGAACATCCCGCTTGCGACCAATCGTAGGCCCAATCGTGCCGTGACGCGATCCACATCAGCCCCTTGCTCCGCAGTACCCCCGTAAAAAGCCCCTCCTGCATGTCGGCGTCAAGCGCTTTGATCAAGCGTTTGGGGTGGAACGGGCGTTCACGGCGATAAACGAAATCGGAGATGCCGTATTCCTCGGTTTCGGTTTCTTCTTCGCCGCGAGGTACCGCCAACCAACCGGGCTGCGACTCGGCTTCACTCAGCGAAAACAGCCCCGTCCCCATGATCTCTGACAGTTCGATGCGGCTTTCGGTTGTGCACAGAATCTTAGCATCCGCGTTGAGTCGCCGCAGTATCTGAGTCAGCTGTTCCAGCTCATACGGCGACACCAAGTCGGTCTTGTTGACGATGATCACATCTGCGAATTCGACTTGGTCGACCAACAGGTCCACGATGTTTCGAGTGTCTTCCTCACTCAGCCCCAGCCGGCGATCGGTTAGGTCATCCAATGAACCAAAGTCTTTCATGAAGTTGCCCGCGTCGACGACCGTTACCATCGTGTCAAGCTCCGCAACCAACGATAAACTGTCGCCCTGTTCGTCTTCGAAGGTAAACGTTTCGGCTACCGGCATCGGTTCGGAGATGCCCGTGGATTCAATCAGCAGGTAATCAAAGCGCCCGTCGCGTGCCAAGCGGCGAACTTCGACCAGCAGGTCTTCGCGAAGGGTGCAGCAGATGCAACCGTTAGACATCTCGACGAGCTGTTCTTCGGTACGTGAGAGATTTGCGCCTCCTGATTTGACCAATGCGGCGTCGATGTTGACTTCGCTCATGTCGTTGACGATCACTGCCACACGCAAACCCTCGCGGTTGGTCAGGATGTGATTGAGCAGCGTCGTTTTGCCGGCGCCGAGGAACCCCGAGAGTACGGTAACGGGCAAACGATTTGTTGAATTGGATTGCATCGTTGTTTTGAGTTGGGCAATGAGGTCTAGAAAAGGAGAGGATCGGGACGATCGACTTCCGAGCTGCGAAATCGAACTCGTGGCAACCGCCATGATCGCAGATCGGTTGCGAACCGCAGCAACACACTGCTAAGTCAAACCTACCGCACATGCAAACGGTGTGCACGTGGAAAACACTCGGGCTATTTTCCCGTAGTGGACGAGGCAACGAGTCCGGCAGCTTGGTAGTGGACGAGGCAACGAGTCCCGCAGCTCGAGATCTCGACCACAGACACCCGAACGTATCCAACGCCAGCCGAATCCTGAAAAAATTGCTCGGTCGACCGACGCCCGACTGATCGCAGTACCGTGCGATCACGATGGATATTGAAGGTTTGCTGCGGTAGGCCGATCGAGATCATCACGCAGCGAGCGGACCGGCGGGTCGCGATGGATCATTTCGTATCATGCCCCCAAACGCGACGCTGTGAAGCATGTTGTAGCGGTGCGGCGCGAGCCGCCCGGTCTAAACCGAACGTTTCATTCGGCTCAACCGGACGGCTCGCGCCGTGCCGCTACCAAAGTAGATGGCATTGGGCGTAAGCCGCCGGCTAGCGGAGGAGGCAAAACATAGCCCGGCGGGCGACACACTCTCGGTCAATGTGTCGGCCTCCGGCCTTACGGCGACAGTTCGCCCCAAAACCGTTGGCTCATGCCAACGGCAGGTCATGTTCCGGCCTCCGGCCTCTACGATTGCCGACTAATTCAGCAGTCTCACTTCGTCGGGGGCGAGGCAACGAATGAAGTTGCCGGAGGAGAAAGCTAGCTGCCGAAATCCACTGCAAACGCAAGCTTTTAGTGGCCGGTGGCTAACCCCCAAGCCCAGCGGCCAACAGTTCGTCCTGGTTAGCGAACACGGAATATCCGAGTCCACCCAGATCGCCATCAGTTCTCGTCCGCCTCTTAAACGGTATGCAGTTTGCTCAGACTGCGCTAACGCGTCGCTGCTTACGAGAATTGACAAGCCGTGGATGGCCTCCACTAAGCTGAACCAGTCGGTACGGCCTGAGGAAGTCCTAGAGCGATATGCGTCGCGTGCTCCCTGCGGTACCTTCGATTAAAGTGATAGCGGTGTTTAGATTTTTCGACATTTACAATCGGAACAAGCGTGCGTTGTCCGAGCCATCACACCTTCGCAAGGAAATTGAATCTTGGGGCGGCAAGGTGATTCAGCAGCGTGCGATCGGGCGGCCGACGGAGGCACCGTTTCCAAACACAAGAGTGTTTCCAATTCTTTACGAGTTTCGCGTGGATCACGAAGGTCGGAAGGGCATATGGTATGTCCGCACGTCAAACGACGATGGGCCACCTGATTGGGCCTGGTTCAATCTAGATCATAAAGACTCGCTTCCGATCGATCACCCGAACGCGGTTGTCATTAACGAACCCATCACTATCAGCCGGAATCCTAGTTGGCTGATTGTTGCAGTGATGATCATCGTCATCGGGATCGTGGTCTCTCTCACCGTGACGATAGTTATGGGATAAACCACCATTGTTGAAATGAGAACCGGCCACTTCTCCCGGTTTGTCAAATCCTTGGGAACGGGCATTTGATAGTACGTGTTTTCATCTTTGCGTCCGTGCCGCTTGAGCATCTCAGGAAAGCGTTCCACTTCGATGTCGGCAAAGTCATTTTCCAGGCGAAGAAAAGGTACGCGGACTCTTTCGCGTGCTGAAAAAGGTAGTGTTGCGATCCGGTGATTTGGTTTTCGCTCTACCGGTCGAGGGCACAGGATGCATTTTTTAATCGAGACGATCGGGACACGTCGTCTCGGCTTGTGACCGGCTTAGACTCAGATCAAACACTCCGCCGTGCGTATCATCTGGCTGACTGTGGTTTGGGTGACTTGGGAAATCAATGACTGAGGCATCTGTTCGCCAGACGCGGATGCGCATCAAACTGGCGCTGCTTTGCGATTTGGGTTCCTGTATCCTGCCATGCGGTCTTCGTACTGAATCTGTTCCGTGGAAATGCACCACTTTGAGGTCGTTCATCGTGTTTTTTAAGCCGAAAGCTAACCTGTCCGACGCCGAAAAGTCGCGGATTGAACTTTGCTTGCAACAAATCGCTGAATGCGTTGGCTTCGAGCGTTTCACGCTACCAGTGCTGAGCCCAAAAACGTTGTTCGGGGTGTACGAATCCGAGCGAGACCCGCAACAGGTGATTCAGTTCGTAGGCAAACACCTTGACCATGATGTCAGCGGGATTCAGGTTCGCGTTTTCCCACAGCTTGCCCAGAGCTCTTGCGGCGGCGGATGCGGGGGTGGTTCTTGCGATGGCCCCGGCGGACTGCCGGGACGATACGATGCGGCCGAGCGAACGATCACCCTTGATCTACGGATTGACAGCGATCCACCAATGGGGCTCGCCACCCTGATCAATGGAGTTGTCTGCGACCTGCTTTCTCAAAACAATCTCGATTCGGAACACCTGCCCGAACGGGTCGACCTTGCCGTTGTCGCGATGGGGCTTGGTATGATCCGCAGCAGCATTGGCCTCGTCGCAAAGCAACCGACTTGCTGGGATTCGACGCAGTGGGAGCTTATCCCGCGACCGTTCCTTGATTGCCAATCACTCGCGTATGCCAATGCGAGTGCGGCCTGGGCTCGCGACGATGCGACGCCCGAGTGGTCGAACGATTTGCCGAGTGACGTCAAACGCTCGATGCGGAAATCGCTGAAATTCTTGTTAAAAACGAATGACTCCTTTTTTCAACCGCGAGCCAAGCGATCTTTGTTGACGCAGTCGCAGAGCGAATGGTGGAAATTGGCAGCAAGCGTGTCCGCATCGAATCAAGTGATCGCGATTCGGCATTTGGAGTCCGACGGCAAGCTGGATGACCCGCAAGAATCACTGCTGTTGGAAAAGTTGTGTGCAACGAACCGTGCGATTTTGCTCAATGCGATCGCGGCAACCGAACGGATGGCTTCAAAGCACCCAACGGTTGTCAGCGAATCGGTTGTTCGTGAACTTCGCACGCTGACCGACCATCGTGACGACGAAGTCCGCGCGAAGGCCATGTGTGTCCTCGCAAAACTGGGCAAGTTGCATGAAGCAACGATCGAGACCGCCACGGAAATGTTGGAAGACCATCAAAAGCACCTCGTTTTTGCCGGCGTGTACGCGTTATCCACACTCGACTCTGTTCCCGAACGGGTCGTCCCGTCGATGGATCGATGTTTTGTTCGTGTTTTGCGAGCGTGTGACTACGAGTTCATTGATTTGATTGTGACAGCCTACCGGCGTTGGCTCGATGATCCTCAATCGCACTTTGAAGGTCTGCTACAGGACAGCCCTGAGCATCTGCCGATTGCGCTGGAGACACTGCAGAAGGCTCCCGAACCACTCGTGCAAATCCGTCGTGGGGCCTGAGTGAAAGTTCGACGACGATGATCTTGTTGCCTCGGTGAGCTGCAAAGATCATCGTGAGAGAAGACTGCATTTGCAAGTCATGTTTCCGCCGCAAATCACGGCTCGGTAAGCCGGAGAACTTCGCCTTCGAGTAGATCAATTGAAAGCGGAAAACTGCGTGTGATGACAGGTTTCCCTTGATCAAAAAGCACATACGTCGGACAAATCGTACCGCCGAGTTGTCCGACTCTTTGGGCATTGGCATTGAAGTCGACTCGGATAACATCAACGTTGCCCTCCAAGGATTCACGCAGACGCACGACATCGCGTTTCGTTTGCGCACATCGCGGACAATTGAAATTGACTCCGAACTCGACGAGCACCGGTGATTTACTGGCCTGAACGTACTCGCTCAATTGTTCTCCGCTGAGCACTGGCAGCTCGTTTTCGATCGTGTCCGTTGATGTTGGTTCTACACGGCTAACCCCGCAACCAACGATTATCGTTAGAAAGCACACCACCAGTGAACAAAACACGCTCTGGGCGAACACCGAACGAATATGTTTCATCGCTTTCAGTTTCATTTGCCCGCCCTTGCTCTGTTCAGAAATCTCGAAATCGAAGTGTCTCATACCCGTAACCTGTGACGGCTTGACTTTGCCAGAGGTGGAACGAAACTTCTGGCGAGTGAGGGTTCAATTGTTCGATGAACGCTCCGATGGATCCTGGGTGGTCCGCCGCGTGAACCAGGCATGGATCAGCCCCGTCTGAAGGAATTGCACGGGAGGCTCGAAGCCACCGGAGACCATTAGGCGCTTCACCTCGTCGGGTGGTAACACCGCTACATCGCGTCCGTAAGCTGCCTTCATCCGCTCCACTCCTTCCGGCGGAACATCGGAGGTCCGCATGGCGTGCCACCAGACCTCCAGCAAACTCGCATATTCGGGCGATTCGGTGTCCGCAGCCAAATCTGCGTTGATCAGCCGTCCGCCGATTCTCAGTCGCTCGCCAATCTCGCGAAAGAAATCCGTTCGATCCCCTCGGTCTAAAATAAACTGCGAAACGAGCAGCGAGGTGGCCACGTCGAATGGTTCCGCTTCGCGGAGCGAGTTTAGGTAGCCGCCGTGGAACACACAACGAGAACTGATTCCATGCTCTTCGGCCTTCCTTTGGCAAACCTCAAGCATCGGCGCCGATGGTTCAACCGCGGTAAACGTCCACCGCGGGTGCCGCTCGGCGAGCCGAATCAACTCCCAGCCGGTACCAGCGCCGACACAGAGCACGCGACCGACCGATGGCATGTCCGAAAGCATCGCCTCTATCAACAAATGCAACGCATTTCGAAGCGGCGATAGTCTCGCCTGTACCTGATCGTATCCCGACGCACACTGACGGTCGAAGAACCTTTCTGCCTCTTGTTGCTGCATCGCTATCTCCAAAGATTGATTGTTGGTCATCAGGACACACGAAGTCTCTTCCCCAGCACCACGCCTGCTAGTTCCGCAGCCCCACTGCGATCGAGTTTGGATCGATCATCCCCATTGAGTTGGTGGGAAACGAATTCACTGGTCGCAGATCTGTTTGTAGCGGTATTAATCATGCTATCCCTGTCGCGGACCAACTGGGTTCGCAAGCGGTGCAACAATCCACCGCAAATCCGAAGGCCGCCGTGATCGCAGATCGGTTGCGAAACGCTGCAACCTACTGCGACGTCAAACCTACTTCACATGCACACGCTGTGCAAGTAAGGAGCGTCTTCGCCAAACTTTTATGTAGTGGACGAGGCAACGAGTCCGGCGGTTATGGATTCCGACCTCAGAAACCCGAACGTTTCACTCGCCTCAACCGGACGGGCCTCGCGCCCGATGCCATCTACTTTGACAACGATTGGGGGAAGCTCAAGTAGTGGGATTCGCCAGAATCCCCATCTTTGCTGTTGAAACACCAGGAACTCTGGCGAGTCCCACTACGAAAGTAAATGGCATTGGGCCCCGCGCCGTGCCGCTAAAACCTTGCAAAACACGGCGGATAGTTGCTGCACTGCGTTGCTCCGAGCGGTGCGGGGACTCGTGGCCTCGTCCACTACGAATCGGGAGAGGGACTCGTGGCCTCGTCCACTACGAGGCGGGGAGACGCGCGAGGGGTTTCTTGCAACGACGTTGCATTTGGAATAGGATGAAGGATTGCAGCCATCTGAAACGTTGGAAACCAAAATGACCAAGAACGACGAATCGCTTGACCTGGTCAAGCAAGCGATTCGCGACGCGGGGCTAAGAGCCACGCCGGCGCGAATTGCCACTTTGCAATTACTTCGCGCATCGACATCGCCGCTTACTCACGCGGTCGTCGCCGAGCATCTCTCTGCTACGGGCGTCGACAAGGCGACGGCGTTCCGCAATTTAAACGATATGGTGGACGCGGGATTGTTGCGTCGAACCGAAGTCGGCGATCACGTCTGGCGGTTCGAAGCGATCAGGGGCGAAGCGGGACATGACGCTGCACATCCGCATTTTCTCTGTGTCGATTGCGGCACCGTCTCCTGTCTGGACGACGTCAAGCTGACCGCGGGAAGCCAGCGAGAAAGCGAAAAAGTCGGTGAAGTCACCGAAATTTTGCTTCGCGGACACTGTAATGAGTGCCGCTAGTCCGCGTCAGCATGGCCAACGGCGAACAGAAGCGTCTTAGACCCTTCTGTCAACGCGTTTACTGCGTTTTCGATGTTGGAATGAAGGCGTCGGGGCGGTCGAGATTGAAATAGTGGCCGTGATCGGCGGTCAGAATCAATGCCGTTTCGTCCCAGCCTCCGTTCTGTTCAATCCACGACACGATGGCGGCAAACGCCTCGTCACCGCTGTGAACCGCACCGATCGAGTTGTCGATGTTGTTGGAATGGTTTGCCCAATCGACATCACCGCTTTCAATCATCAGCCACCAACGGTCCGAACGTGCATCGAGAACGTCGATCGCCGCCAGCGCCATCTCGTCGAGTTTGACGCTCTCGTGCAAATCGGCTTCGCTATAGACCTCGGCCTTTACCGGCTTTGAACTGCCGTAGCTGACCACCGGATTGTATTTGCCGTCGGCCGTTTGATACGGCAAATGGCCGCCTTGAGCGCCAAAGTAGCCGAACAAACGCTTGTCGTTCTGTTTGGCTTGCTGGACCGCTTCGCTCAGCACGGTGGGACCAGCGACCCCCGGGGTTCGCTGCGCCACGACGTACTTGCCGCCGTTGTCGACATCGATCGCGGCCAAATCGGCCGCCGCAATGTACTTGTTGCCGGGGACGTAGTTTTTGCCCTGCGAGCCATCTTTGTCTTTTTCGATTCCCCAGCCGCCACCGATCAGCACATCGACGCCTGACAATCCGCCAGGATGATAGACCGACGGACGGCCGATCAAGTCACGTGTCAGATCTTGGTAATCATTGCGATGCACGTTGTTGGCATAGGCGCATCCAGGTGTCGCGTGGCTGATCGGAACACTCGTCACCACACCGATCGCAAAACCATCGTCTTGTAACGTTCTGGCGATCGGCTGTACTTCGCGTCCCATGAAGTCAACATTCATCGCGTCATTGTAGGTCTTTATGCCGCACGTCAATGAAGTCGCGGTCGCCGACGATTCCGCGTAGGCATGCTTGGTCTTTTTGCTCTTTCCGATCGGGTAATCGGCGTCGGTGACTGGCCGCCATGGTGCATCGCCACCGAGTGAGGCATCGTAACCTCCGCGAACTTTTCCATCCGGATTCACAATGGTCTGAGTGTTGACGTCCACCGCAGTGCCCTCATTGTGAGGACTGGTGACGCAATAGCCAAAATCCGTTTTCACGCCTCGGTAATCCAGAAAATGCAATCCTTCGCCACGTCCTTCGTGATAGACCTTGCCCGATTTTGCGATCGCGGCAACGCGAGTGGTATCCCAATCCATCCCGTCGAACACAAACAGAATCACACGCTTCTTGCCTGAGGCGATGGCCGACTTTTGCAACTGGTAAACATCGGTCTGGTCAAAATATTCCGCCTCGGGGTTGAGCGTGTTCTTAGGAACGTATCCATACAGCTTTTTGATAGCCGACGCATCGCGGTACAAGCTGTTCTTTCCGCTGACCGAATCCAGTCCGATTCCAAATGCATAAACGGGAATCAAGCGGTTGCTGTGAGTCTTCCAACTCGAGTATTTTTCTGCAGTAGGTCCCCAGTGCCCCCAATCCGCTTGACGAGCGGTCACCGCGTCAGTCTGCATTTTTGCGATCGGATCGACGTCGTGCGCCGCCGCTGGCCGGCAAACAATTACAATTAGCAGCAATGCAAGGACGGAGCCACAAAATCTGAAACCTGAGTGTGGATGCATTTTTTAAGTTTTGATTTGTAGGCAGGAATTTGGGCAGGAAAGCTTTCTGAAAAGCCTCGAACGCACATGATACTCGATCGCCTATCCAAAAACAGCATGTTATGGCAAGCGGTTCACCAAGGTTTTAGAGATGGTTCGCGGCCGATGATCCGGCTGCACTACTGAGCATGTTCGAAGCACTATGGCAAACGCAGAAAGGGGTGTCGCGAACTTGCAAAATGCGTTTGGCGAACGCGAGTGGTGTCAAAAGACAATTGGCAAACGGCAGCCGTCATTAGGATAGGGGGGCCGAAGCCCAATGCCATCTACTTTGGCAACCATTGGGGGAAGCTCAAGTAGTGGGATTCGCCAGAATTCCCATCTTTGCTGTTGAAACACCAGGAACTCTGGCGAGTCCCACTACGAAAGTCGATGGCATTGGGCCGAAGCTGGCTCGATTTGGCGATACCAACGGTTTCAGCGTGGTGGACGCGGCAATGGAGCGTTTGGCTCTTGATTTGCAAAACCGGTCATTGCTATTTCCTTACAAAACGGAGCCGCAAACATGGTCATCGAGTCCTTTATCGGAGCAAGCATTCTGGCGTTGATCCACTTGTTCGCCGGCAGCCTTCGTTTTCTTGATGTGATCCCGCGAAGTCGTTGGCTGTCGATTGCGGGCGGTGTTGCCGTTGCCTATGCGTTCGTCCATTTGTTGCCTGAACTGCAACAGCACCACGAGATACTTCGCACGACCATCGCGGCAAATAGTTTTCAGTCGCTTGCTGAGCATCTGTTGTGGTTGATGGTGCTAAGCGGATTGGTGCTCTTTTACGGACTCGAGAAACTAGCGATCCGGTCAAAAACCAAGTCCGGCGAATCGACCACTCCGGCGTTTTGGCTACATATCGTTTCCTATGCAATCTACAACGCATTGCTGGGTTACCTGCTGGTGCGCGAAGATCGCGGGTTACGTTCGTTGTCCTTTTATTTGGTCGGAATTGGTTTGCATTTCTTGGTCAACGATCACGGGCTTCGGCAACATCATCGACAGCGTTATCATCGGGCAGGTCGATGGATTTTGTCCGCGGCGGTTTTAGCGGGTTGGGGTGTCGGAGTTTCTACCGAGCTTCACGAAGCGTGGACCGCATCGACCATCGCGTTTTTGTCCGGTGGGATTTTGCTGAATACATTCAAAGAGGAGTTACCCGAAGAACGCGAGAGTCGTTTTTGGGCGTTTGCGTTGGGGGCGTTTAGCTACGCGGGCTTGTTGCTGGTCGCATAAGGAAGAAAAAGCAAAATTCGCCAGCGATGACGGCAAACAACCGATCGCTGGCGAATTTCGCAAAATCCTGCGGTTCATCAAACGCAACTAGCGTTTATCGAAAGCTGGACATCAACTTTTCGCGGCTGGTCAATTGCACGCGGACCGTTTGCTCTTCGTTCTCGCGTCGGATTTTGACGCGAACATTCTCCGTCGGCTTCTTATCGCTGATCATCTGGATCAATCCCTTGGGCGAATCGACCGAGTCGCCATTGATCGAGACGATTGCATCGCCGGTCTGAAGGTCGGTCTCCGCCGCCGGGCTTTGCGGATGGATCCCAAGAATGACAACACCTTCGTCCGTTTCCCCCACGGCGATCCCGAGAGCGGCTTGCGACACGTTGGCGTTATCGCCGGATCGATTCCGATTCGACGCATCCGTTTGCGAGCGATCGTTTCGGTTTGACATCGGACGGTTTTGATTGCGAGAGTCCTGCGCAAATCGCCGAGACTCGTTACGAGCGTGGTTGCGGTCACCGCGTTGATCGGCTCGATACCGTCGTGCAACCTGCGTGGGTGGTGAGACATTGACCGATTTACCATTGGCCATGATTTCGTCAGCCACCATCGCTGGTTCGCCATTCATTTTGGCAGGTCGAACGATCAGTCGCAGCTCGTCCCCTTCGCTCAAATTCAACTGGTCCACCTTGGATTTCGTTCCAAGGTTGACCGTTTCCTTTTTGCCGTTTTGACATTGCACTTCGGCGATGACAAATTGTCCGTCGTAATTTCGAAATTGGGTTGTCCGCAAGTTAAGAACTTCGGCGCGAACCCGCTTTGCATTGCGACTCGATGGCAAGTTGACCGTGACCTTTTCGCCACCGCTGGACACGGTGCTGGCTAGCAATACCGAGCGATCATTGACACGTCCTTTCCGGCCGGTGACGGTAATCTCGTCACCCTCGCTGAGCCCCAAGCGTTTTAGCTGCGACTTTGGCCCTAATACCGCTTTGGCAGGCCAGTTGTCTTCGCTACGAATCCGAGCGATCACACAAGGATCGTCGATGCCAACGATCGATTCGGTTTTCAACTGCAAAATTTTTCCGGAAATGGATTCTTGCGAGCGCGACGCCATTTGACGACGTTGTTTGCTATCGCTATCGCCAGACGCTCGCTTTTCAGAGCGTGCTTGTTGGTCACGCTGCTTCGAAACGGTTTGTTGCTGTTTGTCGCGTTTCTGAGCGTCACGGTTGGCACGCTGACGACTGCTTTCACGAGCCTTTTCGAGGTCGTAGGTAAAGATGGTTTCGACCGCATCGAAACTGCCATCGTTGTCATAATCGACGGCCATCCGAATCCAACCGCTCGGCGAGATGCGATAGTTCGGATCTTTACTGCTTTCCGATTCGCCTTGTGAATCGCTTCGGCGTTGACTCTGTTGCTGATTCTCGTTTGTCGATTGTGATTGTGAGTCAGAGGCAGAGCGGGCGTCGTCATCGACAGCAAGAGCTACACCGCCGCTGCATAGCGATGCCAGACAAACTGCCGTGAAGAATTTGTGAAGTTTCATTGCGTTAGTTCCTAATCGTTGGGGAATATCGGAATGACTCAGTTGATTTGAGTCGTCGTGATTTGAGCTTTGAGGATCCGGTCAACCGACGGATCTATTCCTCAAATTCGTCGTACCGGTCGACACCGACGGGGCCGTCGTCGTCTAGCCCGTACTCGTTGTCGTCGTACCAATTGTCGAAGTCAGGTTCGTCGTCATACCAGTCGTTGCTGTAGTAGTTGTCGCCGTACCACGCTTCGCCTGCGTCGTACTCGTCGTTGTCGTAATAGCTACCGAAGTAGTCGTTTTCATAGTCAATCGACGAGTCCGAGTCGAACCAGTCGCCGGGGTCATACCATTCCTCTTCGTGGTATCCGTGATCGGGGTCCCACTCGTAGTCGTCTGCGGTTGCCGGCTGGAATGAAATGACGGCAAGTGCGACGGCGCTAGCAAGACTCGCTAGCCAGGATCGTGTATTGATTCGCATCGGTTAGCTCCAAGTGTTTGTGTTAAGAAGGCTTCGTAGATCCAAGGTGTTCGCTGAATGGACAAGCTGATGGGTGGTGATCGACCACGACTTGGCATGACAATCCTCGTGCGAATTGGGGATGGGACATACGAATGCAGATCCGATTCACCAGACGACCCCGCAACGAGCGCGCCCGAACAAACACACTTGCCAAAAAATTTTCTGGTTCACCATTGCATCACTCCGTAGGTGAATTGGCCGTCGTTGTGACGGCATAACATTCGCGTGGTGCAATGTCTTGGGTTATTGAAGAAAGGCCGCCAATTGCGATCGCGGATGTAATTTCGGCTTGCCGTAATCTCGGTCCTCTTCGACGACCGCCGAGGAACAAGCACCAGCAAACGAGACGGGCACAAGCAAACGGGAACCGATCCGATGGCGAAACAAACAAAATCAGAACACGAGCGGAACGATCTACGAATTCCATCCGAACACAACGAAGTCTCTGCGATGACGGCGTGCTACAACCGTCGAGTCCTCGATGCTTTTGGTTTCGACCTAGCGTTCTGGATCGTCAGCGACGAAGCCCAGGCTCATCACTCGGTCGCGTTGCTGGGCCGGCAACAGTGTGCCGAGTCGCAATCGACCGACGATGACGCCGACGCGTGGCATGTGATTCCCGTGAAGGCGAAACTCAGCAAGCATTCGACCGACGAAGAGACCGATGATCCCGAATGCGTCGCCCGGGTTGGCGGATGGATCTACATCTTTGGTTCGCATTTCGGAAGCAAGTCAGGACCGCTGGATCCGCAGCGGCATTTCATCGCAAGATTTAACGAATCGCTCGTAGAAATTAGAAACGAGAAACTTAAAACGCAAATGGATGTTTGTCGCGTTCCCTTTGCACTGCATCGTGCGATCAATGATGCCATCACACAACGCGATTTAAAATTGATCGCCGCAGGCAGCCAGTCATTAAAGAATTACATCCGCGCCACGATCGCAGACGCCGACGGTGACCAACCAAAATGGCGTGATCGTCTGCATCATAGCGACCGACCGATCAATATCGAGGGCGTCGCATTTCTTCCGAACGGTCGAGTGTTGATCGGCTTGCGATACCCTGTGACCGCGGAGGGACACCCCATCCTGGTCGAAGTGGACGGTATCGATCGCCTATTCGAAAAGAAGGGGCTTCGCAAATTTGGACGCGTCAAAGCGACTCGTGTGTTCGTGCTACAGAACGTAGGCAAAGCCGAACAGCCGGCGGGAATCCGTGCAATGATCCAGCGAGGTCGCACCGTTTATGCAATTACCGGGGACCTCGATTCGGATCCCGATGAATCTCAGATTCTGGCCGACCATCCGAAAGGATTCGATTCGCCCAACCGCTACCATGTCTTTGACATCCCCGACGGTCCCGACTACGGAGTCGAACCCATCCAGGTGGAAACGCGGTTTACATTTGAACAGCGGGACAACGTCGAAGGAGTCGCCGTTACCGACGACGGATCGGTATGGTTTGTTCACGACGACGAGGATATCCACTTGACCACCATGTCTCAGTAGAGCGACCGAGAACCGCGAACGTGGTTGGCTGAGTTGCCTCGACTGCTTATTTCTCGATCTTGTCGTTGGCTGCGGCGTAGGCGTTGTGCCCGGTCGATTTGCCCGACAACACAGGATGCTGGTCTGTGGGCAGGTACGCCGCATGTTGCTGCACAATCGCTTCGTACTCGGGGTTGGCCGCCAAATTCGTCCACTCGTGTGGATCTTTGCTCAAGTCATACAACTCACGCGATCCATCGTGATATTGGATGAAGCGATAACGAGTCGACCGAATCGCGAAGTTGCCAAGACCAAAGCTGGTGACTGCAGGATTTGCCCAAGTTTGCGTTGGATCCCGCATCAGCGGAACGAGGCTGTCGCCTTCCAGTGTGGAATCCGACGGCAACCCGGCTAGCTGCAAAAGCGTGGGAAAGACGTCCACCAACTCAGATGGTCGCTCCGTCACTTGCCCTGCGGTAAACCCCGGTGCCGATACAATCAGCGGCACACGAGTACCGTCTTCCCACAGCGACCGCTTTGCCCATCGTTGTTTTTCGCCGAGATGAAAACCGTGGTCTGAAAACAAAACGACGATTGTATTGTCCGCATAGTCACTTGATTGCAGCGCATCCAATACCATGCCGACGCAGTGATCGGCGAAGGTGACGGAGGCCAAGTAAGATTGCACTGCGTGCTCCCATTGGCCCGCTTCGGTGACCCAATCATGTGTCGGAGAAACGTGTTCCAAATTCGTCAAGTCGATTGCATATTGACTGAGGTCGTTGCGATCGTCCTCGCGAACCAGTGGCAATTGGATGTCTTTCAATGGATGCATATCGAACCACTTCTGCGGCGCATACATCGGCACGTGCGGTCGATAGAATCCGACGCCCATAAAAAAGGGCTTATCGTGTTCCGTATCCAATTGTTTGACCGCCCACTTCGCCGCTTTCACGTCAGGCATTTGGTTGTCGTCTTCGGGATAAACGCCCCAGTCCCACAGCGGGTGGCCGTGCGGCTGAGAAATCTTTTGCTCCGGTCTCGGACCAAAACCGCCCGAAGGCTTATAGTCCTGAAAAAAGCGTTTGTCGCCAGTGTGAAACAGCTTACCCGACGCCATTGTCTTGTACCCGTTTGCGGCGAACACCTCGGGCAAAGTCTTAACGTCACGCAGCGCAGGAGCCTGCTTCAGGTCCGGCGCTAAGAAATAAACACCGGTCGTGTGCGGATAACGTCCCGTCATCATGCTCACACGCGACGGGTTACAGACCGGCGACTGACAATGCGCGTTTTCAAACAGCGTTCCCATTCCGGCCAACCGATCGATATTGGGCGTCTTGGCTTGCGGGTGTCCACCCAGACAACCGACCCAATCATTCAAGTCGTCAATCGAAATCAGCAGGACATTCGGCTTATCGGCCGCCGACGTGGGAACCGCCGATATGGCGAAAGCAGTGGCAAGACAAAGACAAATCAGAGGGACAAGTCTATACATCATGAAAATTCGTCAAACAAATTCGGAGGAGGGGGGGAGAGGTTTTCGGGGAACGCTTAATCTTAGCTTATTTCATGATGGGTATGCCACCGACCCTTGCAAAGGGAACCGGAAACCCCTGGCCAAGACGCGATCGATAGGCGCCACCCGAACTTCGCCCAATAAAAATGCGGTCAGACCTCGGAACCGTAGCGTTCGACCTTGGCGAATAATTCTTGCGATTGAAAGGGTTTTGAAACGTAGTCGTCCATCCCGCAATTGATGCACTGTTCGCGATCTCCCTTCATGGCATTTGCGGTCATCGCCAAGATCGGAATGTGTTTACCACTGGTTCGTTCGTGTGCCCGAATCTCACGCGTCGCTTCGATTCCGTCCATCACTGGCATCTGTATGTCCATCAAGACGACATCGAATTTCGCCGGATCGGCCGCGAAGACGGCATCGACGGCTTCGCGACCATTGTTGGCGACGACAACCGAATGCCCGCGTTTCTCGAGTAACGACACAGCGACTTTTTGGTTCACCAATCCGTCTTCGACAAGCAAGATGCGAGCGTGAATGTTGTTACTACCTTTGGCAGCGGCCGGACACCGTTGAGGCAACTGCGACTCGTCACTTCCTAGCGTCATCGTGACTGTATGAAGCAGCGTTGAATGCTTGATCGGCTTAGGCAGACACCGCACAACATTCAGCTGCCGCGCGAGCTCCAGTGCTGCGGATGCCGACGTCATCCAAATGACCTGCATCGCCGCCAAAGTGCCGTCAGCATGTCGACGGATCTGTTCGGTTAGCTGCACACCGTCACGGTCCGCCATCGTCACATCCACAATTACAAGTCGATAGGGGTGTCCCCGCTGACAAGCGTGTTCTAGCTCGGCCATCGCGGCATCATCCTTTGCCACCACGGTGGCGGTTAGTCCCCACTGAACCAACAATTCACCTAGGATTTCGCCACTGGTGCGATTGCCATCCACCACCAAAACCGGTTGTCCGATCAGTGGTTTGGGAATCTCGCTCGAAACTTGCTCGGGGGCGATCCCCAGCTGAATCACAAATTGAAAATTGCTTCCTTTGCCGAGCTCGCTCTCGACCCAAATTCGGCCGTTCATCAGCTCGGCGAGTCGCTTTGAAATGGTCAACCCCAACCCGGTGCCCCCAAACCTGCGTGTCGTTGCACTCTCGGCCTGGCTAAACATGTCGAACACCCGCGACTGATGCTCAGGCGAAATACCGATGCCAGTATCACGAACCGAGATGTGTAGCATCAACGCATCGTCGGTTTGCGATTCAATACCGACCTCTACAACGACCTCTCCATGCTCGGTGAATTTGATTGCGTTGCCCGTCAAGTTCATGACAATTTGACGTAGCCGCGTCGGATCGCCAATAAGCGTGTCAGGGACATCCGGCGATATCCGAGATGCCAATTCCAGTTTTTTCTCGGCGGCACGATTACTAATCGTCAGCAGCGTATCGCCAATCGTTTCTCGCAATCCAAACGCGATGCTTTCCAGTTCCAGTTTGTCTGCTTCGATCTTAGAGAAATCCAGGATGTCATTCAGCAATTGCATCAACGCATCTGCGGATTGGCGTACGATGTTTTGATAGTCACGTTGTTCATAGGTCAATTCGGTGCCCAGCAACAACTCGGTCATGCCAACGATTCCGTTCATCGGAGTGCGAATCTCGTGGCTCATCGAGGCAAGGAATTCGCTTTTCGCATGATTCGCCGCCTCGGCACGCTGCTCTTCTCGAATGGCGATTTCATTTAGCCGTCGCATCGGCCGGAAGACGAACCACCGCGTAATCACAATCGATGTTCCCGACACGGCGATCGACATGACGACGCCAAGCACGATGGCAAAGATCATGTCATGCCGGATCTCGCCAATCACGGCCCGTCGCGACATCACCAAATTGACTTGGCCAATGACTTCCCCTTCAAATTCCACATCGGTCGCGGCCACCGCATGCTGAGACGATCCAAGATATCCTGCGAGATCGATTTCGGGTTGCCCTGTTTGGCGACGCGCGGCAACGACCTCCGCTTCATCGCGGACTTCGAC
>NZ_ANOG01000903.1 GCF_000346295.1 Rhodopirellula maiorica SM1
ATTCAATCCCGTTTGACTGTAGCGTTTGGGACAGTGAGTCTTGTCCAAAGTGCGGGAATTTACGTGAGCCAGGGAATCGACGAATGTCGCAAACCAACTCGATGTTGTGCTGCTGTAGCAGTTCAACAAAATCGTCCAACGGCAAGTTGGAGTGACCAATCGTCCATATTTCGATCGAGTTGGTTTTCACCATCTTGGTCCCATCACAAGTCGAGCAGAGCGGCGTCCACTAGGCCGAGGCACCGCTGTCATGATTGACAAAACGCTGCACCGCGTCGACGATGGCAGCTGCCGAGATGCCTTGCATGTCGAGCTGTTTGTCTGGCGATCCGCTGAGCGGCTGCTTGCGAACGGCCAAGCAATTCACCGGGGTCGCGTGGTCCGACAGACTGGTCAACACCGCTTCGCCGATCCCGCCTTCGGGAAAATGATCTTCAATCGTAAAGATCACTTTGGTTTGGTCAGCCGCTTGCCGTACCGTGGCGTGGTCCAGTGGTTTGATGCAGTACAAGTCGATCACTCGGGCGGCAATGCCGTGTTCTTTCAGTTGCTGGTGAGCACGCAGCGCCTCGTGCAGCGTGATACCGGCAGCGATCAGCGTCACTTGATCCTCGTCGGAGTGACGCAGCACCTTGCTGCCGCCGATCGGAAATGTTTCGTCGATGTCATAGATCACCGGTGTGTCACCACGCGTGGTTCTCAGGTACGCAATGCCTGGGTGCTCGGCCATCGCTTCGACCAAGGCTTCGGTCGATATTGCATCGCATGGATACAACACGACGCCGTCTTGAATCGTGCGGAACATCGCGATGTCCTCGAGTCCCATTTGCGACGGCCCATCCTGGCCGATCGAAACGCCGCAGTGCGAACCGACAAACTTGACGTTCGCGTTGCTGTAGGGCGTCATCCGGATTTGATCAAAGCTGCGAGTCAAGAACGCGGCAAAGGTGGAAACAAACGGCAACTTGCCTCGCAGCGCTAAACCTGTCGCGGCTCCCACCATGTTCTGTTCGGCAATGAACATTTCAAAAAAGCGGTCAGGGTAGTCGTCCCGGAATTGTTTTGAACGTGTTGAATTGCATACCTCGCCGTCCAGTGCGATCAATTCGGGGTACGTCATCGCCAACCGACACAACGCGTTTCCATAAGCGTCGCGAGTGGCAATCTCGTCACCGATTTTGTACTGCGGCTTCTCAGCTTCGTCTGACTCCAGTGGTTTTAATTGCATCTCTTTGGGCTTGGCGATTTCACCATGCACTGGTTCATCAATCTCGCCGATGTCCGACAAAGCTTCGTCCACACGATCTTTGTCGACCGGCTTTCCGTGAAAGCCTTCTTGATTCTCCAGGAATGAGACGCCTTTGCCTTTGATAGTCCGTGCAATGATCATCACTGGCTGGTCGGTCGATTGGCAAGCATCGGCATAAGCATTGCGGATCTGCGAGTGATCGTGGCCATCGTCAACGAGGATACATTTCCATCCAAATGCCTCGATCCGTTGTTGGTACGCTTCCAAATCGTACCCGTACATCGTCGGGCCGCGTTGACCGAGTCGATTGACGTCCAAAATGGCAATCAGGTTGTTCAGTTTGTAGTGGGCAGCCAATTGGATCGCTTCCCACTGAGATCCTTCGGCCATTTCGCTATCGCCTAGCAGGACAAACGTGCGGTAGGACGCATGGTCCAAGTACTTGCCCGCCAACGCCATTCCCAAGCCAACGGACAATCCTTGGCCGAGCGAGCCAGTGGCAGCTTCGGTAAATCGAAATCGAGCCGTCGGATGGCCTTCGAGTTTGCTACCAAACGTGCGGTAGCTCATCAGTTCCTGTTCACTGACCTGACCCGCAGCGGCCCACAATGCGTAGAACAGTGGAGAGGCGTGGCCTTTCGAAAAAATCAGTCGATCGTTGGCGGGGTGTTCTGGGTTTTCGACGTCGTAGCGGAACGTGCCTGAGAAGACGAGATCTGTCATCAATTCCACGGCGGACAGCGACGAAGTGGGATGCCCCGAATCAGCCTCGGAGGTGGACTGCACGATCCAGCGGCGAATTTGCTTTGCCAGTTGTTGCAGTTTCGTTGTTTCGATGTGCGAACTTGCCTGAGAGGAAACTGCTTGAGAGGAAACAGCCATGGAATTCTCCTGGTTGGTTTGTCGACAACGTGATCGCGATGCGGTCAGCCGTCGGTATCGATCGAAAACGCCGCGGCCGAAATATGCAGCGTTGAATGGCCCCGTTTCGTATCTAAATTTCGAGCAATTGTCGCGCCGTCGATATCTCCGGCGCCAGCAGGATTGGGAATGCGAGTTGCAGCGTTGATTGCAATCAAACTCGGCGAATTGTGTAGATGTCAACGACACCGCTCAGCAAAAAATCTCTAAGGGAGCTACTGAAATGTTTATGAAAGAAAAGAGGTCAGACGACCTCGTGCGTATCGAGGATCTTCAAATGCTTGCCAGTCCTTTGGAGGACAGTGTCAGGGGATGTCGCCAAGCGGGAGAAGAAGAACAAGATGTGGCGATGTTTCGCAAGTCAGACTTGGTTTTTCCATCGGGTGAATCGCTGCCGAAGTGTTGGGTCGATGCCGATTATCAAGTCCATCACTCGCTGACGCACTCATCGCATGGATCACCCTCGTAATTCAAATTGGATCCACGTTTTGGATCCACGTTCACCTCTGACAGGCACCTCTGACAGGTTCTAACATGAATTTTGCAAGAAACGTCTCGCTACAGCTTCTCGTGTGTCCCGTACTGATATTGTGGGGATCGCAAGCTGTGGCGCAGCAAGCAACAGCACCGGACCGGGACCGCGGTCGTGATGCTGCGGTCCAACGCGAAGGGGGCATTCCTCGTTCCGAGGTTTCCAGCGATGCCAACGATGCCCAGCAGGGCACCGAAGAAGGAATGCCGCAACAGCCGCAAACACGTGCGAACACGCGAATTCAGCCTCATGTGTTCCCGCCTCAATCGGATCAATGGAAGCTTGGCGTGTACGCCCATAATACCGACACCGGAGTTGTGGTCACCCGAACGGTGCCCAACACTGCAGCGCAGGCCGTGGGGCTCGAACGTGGCGACCGGATCGTCGCGGTCAGTGGATACCAAGTCGGCTGGATACAAGATCGGTTGTACCCGCTCGGGGCGGAACTGAATCGTCGAGCCAGCCACCGAGGGCACGTCACCTTGTTGGTGCAAAACGTACGCACTGATCAATTGATCAATCTCGAGGTGCGGTTGGATGCTCAGCGACGATTTCGCACTCAAGAGAGATCAGAGCGTCCGTCAGACGAACCGGCATTTCCGCAGCGATCAAGATCGCCGCGAGACTAACCGGTGACGAGGCGGTGGAAGAACTCGCCCTCATTGACCGTGGGGGTTTCGGGGCGACCTTTGTGGATGTAGGTCAATTGCCGGTTTCCCAGCCCGAGCAGATGCAGGATCGAAGCGTGCAGATCGTGCACGTGCAATCGGTCCACCGTCGCATGCAATCCGAGATCGTCGGTCTCGCCGATCGTTTGGCCGCCTTTGACTCCGCCGCCGGCCATCCACATCGTAAACCCGCTGGGGTTGTGATCGCGACCGTTGCCTTTCTCGGACATCGGAGTGCGGCCAAACTCGCCGCCCCAAACAACCAGCGTTTCCTCGAGCATACCTCGCTGTTTCAAGTCCTTTAATAACGCCGCAACCGGTAAATCCATCGCCCGGCACATGTTGCTGTGGTTGCCTTCGATGTTCGAATGCGAATCCCATTTGCTGCCCGCACCATGGTACAGCTGGATGAACCGGACGCCGCGTTCGGCCATCCGCCGGGCCAGTAGACAGAGTCGCCCGTAGGATGCGGTTTCCTTTTGATCGATCCCGTACATCGCCTTGGTCTTTGCCGATTCACGTGACAGATCAATCACATCGGGCGCTTCGGATTGCATGCGAAATGCCAGCTCGTAGCTCGAGATCCGTGCTTCCAATTCGGTTTGCTCAGGATGCTGATTTGCGTACCGCTGGTTCAATTGATTCAAAAATGCCAATTTCGATTGCTGTTGCAGATCGGTCATTCCTTCGGGCGGATTTAGGTAAGGGATTGGCTGCTTTCCTTCGCTGAGCCGAGTGCCCTGGTAGACTGCGGGCATGAACCCCGAACCCCAGCTGCGTGGACCATTGACGATTTGCGCCCGATTGTCTTGCATCACGACGAAAGCGGGCAGGTTGTCGTTTTCGGTGCCAAGTCCGTAGCTAACCCAGCTGCCCAGCGATGGACGCCCACTCAGGATCGAGCAGGTGTTCATTTGGCAAACGCCTGCTGAGTGATTGATGCCGTTCGCCCAGCATGATCGAATTACGGCAATGTCGTCGATCCGTTTGGCCGTTTCCGGCAACCAATCCGATACCCACGTTCCCGATTCGCCATGTTGTTTCCATTTGCGTTTCGTCGGCAGCAGCGGCGATCGCATCTCGCCCATCGCCGTGACGACTTCGCCAAAGCTGGCCGGAATCGGTTTGCCTGCTAATTTTTGTAGGAGTGGTTTAGGATCAAAAAGATCGAGATGGCTGGGGCCACCCTCCATAAAGAGAAAGATGACACGCTTTGCCGTTGGCGCGAAATGAGGCGGCTTTGCGGCGAGGGGATTCAAGTCGAGTTTGGAAGCATCGGCACGGCTAGCGATACTTGCCGCGGCAGGTCCCGCCGTCGCATCGGACATCATGCCCGCCAAGGCAAGGGCTCCAAAACCAGCACCACTTCGCGCCAAGAATTCCCGACGATTGGTCGGTTGCGCGTAATGTGGCAAATCGATGGTCGCTAGACGATTGGTTTTGTTCTGGTGGGACATGACTTTCCTATGGCACGACGAGAGAGGATGTGTCGTATTGGATGGGGATAAAAAGGTTTTTGACGAAGTCGCGATCAACAACTAATGGACGTAAAGGAACTCGTTTGAATTGAGTAACGCGTGACAGAAATCGACCAATGCCGCTTCGGTCGCTGAGAGCGCGATGATCGACTCGCCATGTGCCAAGATGGGCAAACGATCATTGACGCTGTTTTGCATCACACCAGGGTCGAGCTCGAATTGCCAATGACCGATGGCGTCACCCACCGATCGCTCGACTGTGTACAGAATCTCATCGACGCTCAACGCACGACTGACAAAGCGAATGTCGTCCACCAAGCCGTCAAAGGTTTGGGCGTTGCGGCCGCTGACACTGCCGATTGTCAGCGGCACTTTGTTCGAAAACTTGCTTGCCATGTGATGCTCGATCACTGCGGGCAGCAGTGGTTCGTCATCATTGGATAGGTCCTTCAAGTAGAACGTCACCTTGCCTGGTTTGCCGTCTTTGGCAGCTTGAAAGCTTGCCGAAGCATAATAGGGCGTGTTCATTTCGATATGGTGATCCGAAAAGATCGCCGCTTCGCCATACTTTCCACTGCTCAGTTCGCCGAACATTTGCAGCACCAAGGTTTGGGGTTTGCGGCGTGATCCCATTCCGGTGACGCCGATACGCCATCCTGGACCACGCTTGTCACCATCCCATTTGCCAACGATCGTACGAACGGTTCCGCTGTTGGCGATCGATCGAAGTTGGAAAAATGTCTCGATTGTAAAATCACTGACGTTCATCACATCATCGTGGGCGACCGCCAGCTTCAGCGACGGATCGTCGACCATAAAACGAACGGCTTGCCCGTCGCGATAGGGTAACTTGGACGTCTCGATTTTTCCTTCGTTTCGATCGCTTCGTTTGCTTTGCAGTTGTTGCGTTTGAGCATCAATAAACGCTATCGACTGCTGCACTTCATCGATCGACGGTTCGCGACCATACACACGCTGCCACGCTTGGCTGATTTGCGTGGAGATGTCACTTGAGGTTTCGGATAGCTGTTGCGCCATTTTTCGAGCATGGCCAAGCACTCGGTCGCTGTTGATCATCATCAGCGACTGAACCGCCGTGGTCGTGGTGTTTCGCGATGAGTTGCTCGAGAAAAACATTGGCAAATCAAAGCTGCTGAGCAATTCATCGGGCGAATTCCGCATATTGCGGACGAAGATACTGCGATAAGGCGAATCGCCTAGCACGGCGCCGCCACCGCTGCGGTCTTTCAGGACACCCGTCACCGTCAACAATGCATCACGGATCTGTTCGGCCTGCAATCGCTGAGTGTCGCGTCGCCAGTAATATTCGTTAGCCGGATCGATCGTGTGACAGTCGT
>NZ_ANOG01000904.1 GCF_000346295.1 Rhodopirellula maiorica SM1
CTCACGCGTCGCGATAGCCATCTCGAGGTGATTCCATGAGCCATTTCCGACCCCACGGCGTCGTTTCGCCCTTCTGTTACGCCCTGTTCGCGTTGACCTTTGTCACTGCGATGACGCAGTCCGCTCGTGCGGACGCGGATAAATACAGCAAAACGCTGCAGTCAACCGTTTGGATCATCACCAGCGACGCGGAAAACGAAACCTCCACCGGCACCGGAGTCTTCGTCGACGTGGACAAACGTCTCGTGCTCACCAACGCGCATGTGGTCGGCGACAGCCGCTCGGCAGTGGTCTTTTTTGCCGATGTTCGCAACGGGCTGCCCGAGGTCAAACGCAAACATTACCTCGACAATGTGTTGAAACTTGCCCAGCCTGGCAAAGTCGTCGCGGTCGACCGCAAACGCGATTTGGCCCTGATTCAACTGCCAAAAATCCCGGCACGTGCCAAAGTGATCGAATTGGCCGACGCCAGCACCAAGCCCGGATCGGCAGTCGATGTGATCGGAAACCCCGGCGGAAGCGACGTTTTGTGGGTCAACACCTCGGGAACCGTTCGCTCGGTGTACGACAAGAAATTCAAATCCAACCACGGCGAACATGATTTCAAAGTGGTCGAAATCCAAAGCCCAATCAAACCCGGCGACAGCGGTGGACCGGTTGTCGACAACAACGGCAAATTGGTGGCAATCGCCCAGTCGTTTTCGCCCGAAAGCCCGCTGATTAGCTACT
>NZ_ANOG01000905.1 GCF_000346295.1 Rhodopirellula maiorica SM1
GCGATTCGATCGACGCCGTTGTCATTGCGACCTGCAACCACTGGCACTGCTTGGCCGCAATCTGGGCAATGGAAGCGGGCAAAGACGTGTACGTTGAAAAACCCCTTTCGCACAGCCAATGGGAAGGTCGTCAAACCGTCGCCGCGGCGCGAAAGTACGATCGCATTTGCCAACTCGGTACCCAACAACGCTCGGATCCGATGCAGGCCGAGATCAAAAAATTCCTACACGAAGAAAAAGCCCTTGGCGAAATCACCTCTGCCCGAGTCAATCGCTATGGCATCCGCGGCTCGATCGGCAAACGTGACACGCCACTGGAAATCGACAAAAACGTCGCCTACGACTTGTGGCTTGGCCCAGCCCAAGACGAACCAATCTATCGCAAAGCCTTGCATTACGATTGGCACTGGGTTTGGAATACGGGATCGGGAGAAATGGGCAACTGGGGTGTCCACGTGCTGGACGATTGTCGCAACAACGTCTTCCAAGACTCGGTAGCGCTTCCGCAGCGAATCTTTGGTGGCGGTGGACGCGTTGCCCTGAACGACGCGGGCGAAACCCCCAACGTTCACTTTGCCTATTTTGATACTGGATCGATCCCGGTGGTCATCGGGTTGTCGAACCTGCCATCGGCTCCGGGGGCCAAGAGCAGTCCAAAGCACCCGGGACCAAGCAGCGGTTACATCGCTTATTGCGAAGGCGGCCGCTATGAAGGCCAGCGCGGTGGTGGAACTGCATACGACGAGAATGGCAAAGTGATCAAAAAGTTCAAAGCCAAATCGGGAGATGTGCGTCATCAAACCAACTTTATCGATGCAGTGCGTTCTCGCGACCGCGCTTCGCTGAACGCGGAAATCGAACTCGGTAACGACAGCACCGGCTGGTGTAACCTCGCCAACATCGCGTTCCGCTCGGGCGAAAACTTCACCAAATCGGCCGCCTCGCAACTGGATTCGCCGATCTGGAATTCGTTGCTCGAAGAGATGGACTCGCACTTGTCCGCTCATGGAATCGCGATGGAAAGTGACGAAATCAAACTCAGCCCGATGCTGGAATTGAATCCAAAAACCGAGCAATTCGTTGGCGAACATGCCGATGCAGGCAACGCGTTGCTGAAACGTCAATATCGAGCCGGTTACGAAGTTCCTGAGTTGGCGTAACGTCGCCTCGATTCTTTGGCCTTGATTTTGCTGCGATAGGCTCCACGCGGAGCCGTCGCAGCGGTCGCCCCCGGCGGGGCGCCCCAATCGAAAGCTCTCGCAATTTGCCCTACAATTTTCTGTGACCTTTCTTTTTCACAGCATGCAAACGAATCGACACGGCACGAATGGCATTGTCACGATGGAATTGGCGTAGCGGACGTCCTGAAGATGACGCGGACTACGAACAACAAATTCAAGAGATTCGTGACAAGACCCCCGTGCCGACAATCTGGCTGTTTGGAAAAACGGGAAGCGGAAAAAGCTCTGTCATCCGGTTTTTAACCGGCGCCGAAGACGCAACGATCGGTGAAGGCTATCGGCCTGAAACCAAGACATCGCGGCGGTTCGATTTTCCTGATTCGCTCGAACCGCTGCTTACGTTCCTTGACACCCGCGGGCTCGCCGAAGCCAACTACGATCCGAGCGACGATATCGCGGCGTTCGCGGATTCGACTCAACTGATGATTGTCACGGTCCGCATTGCGGACCACGCGCTGCATCGTGTGATCGAACCGTTACGCCGGATCCGAAAAGCGGCGCCCCATCGGCCGATCATGTTGGTTTTGACCTGTTTGCACGAGGTGACCGGTGCGACCGATTTGTCCGACGGCCCCGATCCTTTTTTGGATTCGGACGGTGCAGACGCGACCCGCCCGCCGATTCCGGATCCGTTGCCCGCATTGATTCAGGAAAAAATCAATCAGTTTGCTGGATTGCACGACGCTGTGATCCCGGTCGATCTGACACAATTAGAAGACGGATTTGCCGACCCCAATTTTGGCGGTGACCGGCTGAAACATGCGATCCTGGATCAATTGCCGCTGGCGTATCGCCAGGCCATTTTGACGCTGAACGACAGCGAAACCGACAATGCTTCGTCGCGACAAACCCGCGCCCGGTGGCAGGTGTTGGCGTCCAGTGCATTGGCCGGAACCGCGGGGGCGGTTCCCGTGCCGTGGGTCGATATCCCAATCGTGATTGGCATCCAGACCCATTTGGCAATGAAGCTTGCCAAAATTTACGATCAAGAGATTACACCTGCACGCTGGGCCGTGCTCAGCAGTGCCGCCGGCACCCGTGTTGCCGTCCGATTAGGGATGCGAGGCATCTTAAAATTGATTCCCTGGGTCGGGATCGCCGCGGGCGCTGCCACTTCCTTCGCGTTTACCTATGCGTTGGGGATGTCGTGGGATTGGTACTTTGCCGATTTGCGAAAAGGCCACGTACCAAGTCCGGAGCAGCTAAAGGAGATCTTTGCCGAAGAACTCAAACGCGGCCATGAACTATGGAGAGCCAAGTGAATTGGGTTCGGGGAATCAGTCTGCGGTTTGTCGTGCTGTTCGTGCTATGGACATTGCCGGTAGCATGTTACGTCGCCATCGGCGCGTTTGCGATTTATCAAACCGGTTGGTTCTACAAGATCGTCTGGCTGCTGCCGGGGATGTGGGGCGCGGCGTGGTTGATCGGAAAGATGTGGAAGCCGCCCAAAGTCCACCGATCCTTTTCGGGTAAACCCTTATCGGCTCCGAGTTTCTGGACGCCCCAGGATAGCTCTGCGATCCAAATTGTTGAAGACTATCGCCGCGAAGTCCAAGACATCGACTCACAGACGATCATGGATCTCAATCGCTACATTCGCGATGCCCAGATCTTGGCCGAACGATTAGCGAAACATTATCACAATCGCACCCGCGACGAGTTTTTTCATCCGCTGACCTTGGTGGAAATCTTGGCAGTGATTCACTTGGCCGCTGAAGATCTCGAACAATGGGTGCTCGAATCGATCCCCGGCAGCGATCTTGCGACGATTGGCCAAATCAAACGGCTGCCCAAAGTAGTCAACGCGTTGGATGTCGTGCAAAAGGTGGTCTATGTGGGTTCCGCAGTGCTCAACCCAGCCAAAATGTTGGCGTATCCGCTGTGGCGAAAATCGGCAAACGTCACCGTCGAACTGCAAAATGAATTGATTCGCGGTTTTTATCAGCGGTTCTTGCGGCAACTCGGCTACTACTTGATCGAAATGTACAGTGGTCGCTTACGGAGCGGATCGCGTCGCTACCGATCAAAGTTCTCTGAAATGTCCGAGGTCGCTCATGAGTTTGATCGCGGCGAAACCTCGATTGATGACCTGGACGATCTGTCGACCACGATTGCAGTGATGGGACAAGTCAACGCGGGGAAGTCCAGTCTGGTCAATGCGCTGCTGCACAACCAAGTCGCCACTACCAACGTGTTGCCGGAAACACGCAGCGTGACGCGGCACCAATACAGCGTGCCGGGATCGAACAACCTGGTCACACTATTGGATACACCGGGGTATGACGAAGCGGACGTCAGCCGCGACCAATTGGCTGAAATCCAGAAGGCCGCAGAAACGGCGGACATGATTCTGTTGGTGATGGCCGCCAATTCGTCGGCGCGCGACGCCGATCGTCAAATGCTGGACGAAGTTGCCGCGGTTTACGAACAAAACCGTAAATTGAAGCCCCCCTCCGTGATCGTCGTACTGACGCATATCGATTTGTTGCGACCCGTTCGCGAATGGGACCCACCCTATGATTGGCGACAACCACACGCGTTGAAAGAAGAATCAATGGCGGCAGCGGTGCAGTACGCCGGCGAGTTGTTCGGTGACAAGGTCTCTGATTACGCATGCGTCTACACCGGAACCGACCATCCGATTGACTCTGGAACACTCGATGACGTGGTCTCTCAGATGGTGGCGCATCTCGACCATGGCCACGGCGCGGCGATCCTGAAAGCGTTCTACCGTAAACTCAGCGATGACCGTTTTAAAACGCTAAAGAACCAAGTGTTCCAGCTGTTCAAAGCGGTCCGCTAACCTTCGCATCGATTGCGTTCCGACCGTCGCAATCTGGACTCGCTTGAATCTGGACTCGTTCAAACCTGGTATTGCTGAATGAATCGTTTGTCGATCCATCGCTTCAGCTGCCAACACCAGCCCGCATGAAAACTGTAACCTTTGTACTGCAGTAGCGCCTTGTCATCGCCTGTATTCAATATTCTCAAGAACTCGTTTTGCGGCGTGTATCGGCTGAGCGTCGTACGATTGAGTGTGGCCACTAGATTCTGCCATAACACCGGTGCTTGGCGAACCGCAAACACACCGGCTTTGGGCGTATGTTCGCTTTCGATCGTCCCACTATCGCCTACAGCAAAGATCGGTGCTCCGGTCGTCGTCCGTAGCGTGTTGTCGGTCAACAAGAAACCGCGATCATCGGTCGGCAGGTTTAATGATCCTAGCAGCGGCGGCGCCGCCGCACCGGTTGCCCATAAAACCACATCGGCCCGCCGTCCATTTCCATCTTCATCAATCACCTCGTCTTCCGTTACCTCGTCAACTCGAAAATCGGTTGTCACGTTGATCGATCGACGTGACAACAATCGACGCAACTGTTGGATACTGCGAGAACTCATCCCGTCCGCAATCTGTTCCCCGCTGGTCACAATCTCAATCGAAACGGACCGCTTTGGAAACAGTTGTTTCATTCGCGTGTGAACGCAAAAGGCGATTTCCACGCCGGCAACCCCGCCGCCAACCACCACGATTTTCGGAATCCGGTCGTCCGTATCTCGGCCGTCCGCTTCTCGGCTCTGAACAACTCGGCGACTCAGCCGTTCAATAAACGTCTGCATCGGTTTGACGGGTACCAGACTGGGCGATTCGTGTTGGTCCCAGCCCGCGGGCATCGAACCGATCCCGATCGATAGCGCGTCGAACGCCACCGGATCATGATTGGCAAAATGCAGCACCCGAGCGTCAACGTCCAATCCAATACATTCGTCCAAAATCAATTCCGCCGCTGCCTTTTTCGCAAGCGGGCCAAGCGGAATTTGCATTTCATCGATCGCAAACTGATTCGCCAACGTTCCCGGCAACATCCCTGAATAGGTAGTAAACGGAAATTTCGAGATACACACCAAGCGACAGTTAGGAATCGGAGAATCGATCCAGCGACGAACGATCTCTGCATTGGTATGTCCGATCCCAAGCAGTACGATACAGCGACGTTTTGTAATGGGAATGTTCCACCAAATAAGAGTTTATTTCGATGACCAAAACGCCTAGGACGTCATCGGGAATTTCACCGGGTGACGCCACCGAATTACAAAACAACGCGTTGGCACCACAGCGGCTTCCAATTTGCCAATGTTTTGACGAAAAACTAACCTGCTGCACTCCGCGCAGGCACATCGCAAGTAAAACGCGAAGCCCCCACCGATTCGGAATCCTTTTGCTCTGCCAACAATTGACGAAACTGCGGCAACATCTTTTCCGCCGCGATCTCTCCAATCTCTGCCAATTGATCCGCCTGGGTGAAATCAGCAAAGTCAAATGCCGACGTATCCACTGCGATCATCAAATCAACGGCTTTGGTCCGCAATGAGGTCATCTCGTGGTCTTGCACCTCGTTAACTCGCATCAGTGTTTCCAAACGTCCGGGGCGACGCATCTCGTCGGTCGGCGTTGATGGGGTATTCCCAGCAAACTGGGGTGTCAATTTTGCTGCGACATCAACGCCAACAACCAAATCTGCACCGCGGTCCATCAACAGATCCGCTGGCACGTTGTTAAAGATACCTCCATCTACAAGCGCCATCCCATCACGCAGAATGGGACGCGAGATTTTCGGCAGGTTGATACTTTCAAGCACCGCATCGACAGCGTCACCGCGATCACGAACGACTTGGCGTCCGCTGACCAAGTCGACCGCCACCGTGCTCAGCGGAATTTGCAGCTGTTCCAATTGGACGTCGGCAAAATGGCGGCGTAACATCGGCTCCCATCCGCCGGTCCAAAATTTACTAGCCATAAACCACTGGTTTCCTCGCGGCAGGAAGCGGAAAAACCAACTTGGCCTCAAATCTTCTTTGAAGGTTTCGATCGCACGTTCAAGTTCCCAGCCAAAAGCATAGGGCAGCGCGATCAACGCACCAGCACTGGTCCCCGAGATCAAATCAAAATAAATGCCTTCGCGTTCAAGTGCCTTCAATACGCCCAGATGCGCCAACCCTCGCGCCGCACCACCCCCGAGCGCCAAACCAATTCGCGTGCCATGAACGTGCCGGATCAGTCGTGATAAACTTTGTCGTTGCTGCCGTGATGCTAATTGTGGCGTGATATCGAGGCTGATTTTGAAATCCGGCTGCGCTAACGTACTGGCAATCGCCGGCGGCGGAGGTGGTTGCTGTGTGTCCTGTGTCATCCACATCCAATAGATTCGCGATCCCAGTGTTGGCTGTGCTTTCAACAAAGTATGCAGCCGATACGTCGCGTGTCCCAGATCGTCGGGAGTGACCAGCCACCATATTTGCTCACATTGGGGCAAGATCGCCATGAAAGTCTCGACCGATAACGTCGGCGATAGATTGACCAGCGTCGCGTCTTCACGCCGTTGGTGATCAAGCACATACTTGCGAATCCACTCGGATTTTTCGTTGCCGGACAGGTCAGCGGGAATCCGGTTACGTTGAAAGGATGCTAATTTCCCCTCACTGGCATGAACTGCTTCGTCCTCGATCACGCAAACCTGGTCTCCTTCGCCCGCCAATGCGGCGGCCACTCGCGTCGCAAAGAACATCGTTCCGGAATGTTGGTTGACGATTCCAATTACCCGCGGTCGGCTGCGTCGTTGCTGCCCATGCGCTTCGCGACGGAGCCGGAAACCAAGGGTGCGACAAGCGTTTGCGGCCAAACCAGGAACTGTCAAAATCAGGTTTTGAAACGCATCTTGTTTCAGCTCGAGTAGTTCGCAATCCATCACCGCAGTCATCATCACGGCACGGCGACCGCCCGTCAGCATCGAAATCTCGCCAAAATGTTCGCCCACGTCGAGATGGTCGATAAAGCGAACCGCCCCAGCGGGTGAAGCCGTTTCGATCTTCACACGCCCTTTGACCACGATGAACATGCTGTCGCCAGGATCGTCCTCGGAAAAAACAACGTCGCCGCTCGAAAACGCCACCAACCGGCACGCATCAATCACTTGCTGTGCATGGACATCATTAAGACCGCAGCAAAGCTGGCTCGATTGCAAGATTTCTTTTAGCATGCTGTTGTCTCTCGCGCAGGTCACACATCAACGGCCGATCAGATTATCGCTAGTTGTCAATTACACCATTGTGTTCGAAATCACCGCCATCCGGCTAGACGAAAAAACAATTTCCAGGGATGTAGTGTCACGTCGGTCTTAACCAAACTGCATCTTCAATCCACGACGCCAACCGCCGAACCAGTCGCCAAGCGAGCCACCTCTCTCGAGCGCAGCTTGGGAGAGGTCGACCGGGCCCTCTAGGCCTCGTCGGGTGAGGGTCGACCCAGCAAGCGCCGACGCAACCGCCTGCCCGCTCACGTGCAACGTTCGAGCAAGCCGGAGACAGCCCACCCGGA
>NZ_ANOG01000906.1 GCF_000346295.1 Rhodopirellula maiorica SM1
GTCAACGCAATACGGGATCACGATGTCTTTGTCGCTTGCCACCGCCGCGGGCAACGCATGCCGCGTCCGCACTTCGTCACGAATATCGACGTACCACATCACACATCTGGCTGCTTCGTATTCAGCCATTCGCATCACGCGGTCGGTGATCTGTTGGCTGGCCGCGTTTTTATCAGCCAGAGCTTTCCTCGCGGCGTGGGCCGCTTTGCGGATCTGCTGTTTCTTTTCCGAGAATGCGTCTTGGCTCATAACAACTAAGTTTAATCCGGGGATTCATGGCACGATCAACGAACGATCGGAATCGTCTCGAAGGGCTCATCATGGGAATGTCATTCTGTGACGTATACGCTACAGCGAATTAAATTTCTCTGCTGCGTCGTCCCAAGCAGACGGGTTTTGGGGATCAAACTGCTTGGTGCCGAAGCTGGTTCGGATCAATTCGCGAGCTTCGACGACCGAGCCAAGATGCCCTGTCCCCATCATTTGGACCGCGACGTTACCAGCCGCAGTCGCTTCGACCGGTCCGGCCACCACAATTCGATTACAGGCGTCCGCAGTCATTTGGCAAAGTAGTTCGTTTTGCGACCCGCCACCGACGATGTGGATGACCTCAATTCGATTGCCCACCAAGGTTTCTAGCATTTCCAAGCAAGCGCGATAGCGAAGCGCCAACCCCTCGAGAGCTCCGCGATACAGCACCCCGTTGCTTTCGGGCGTCTTTTGCCCAGTGCGTCCGGCGTAACTCACAATCGCATCCACCATGTCGGTCGGCGCTACGAAGGCCTCGTCATCGGGATTGATCAGCAGTTCGAATGGTTTCGCCGCCAATGCACGCTCGACCATCGTGTCCCATGACTCGGCCGCCTGGCGACGCTCGAGTGATTTGCGAATCTGCTGGAAAATCCACAATCCTCCGATGTTCTTCAGCAGCCGGGTGCTGCCTTGAATGCCGCCTTCGTTGGTAAAGTTCAGCTCGGCGCAGGTTTCGTTAATCATTGGCCGATTCAACTCGCATCCCATCAACGACCACGTTCCCGAGCTGATGTAGCACCAGTTTGGTTTCTCCGACGCAAAGTCATTGACGGGGACTGCAATCACGGCCGACGCCGTGTCGTGCGTGGCGGGAACGATCACCGGGACGTTGTCGAGACCCGTCAATGCGGCGACCGAAGGTTGGACGACGCCAAGCTGGCTGCCGGGCTCCACAACGTCTCGGAATATCTTGCTAGGCAATTTAAAGCGAGATATCAGCTCGCTGGACCATTTGCGTGTGCGAGGATCAAGCAATTGAGTGGTCGACGCGTTGGTCGCTTCGATACTGCGTTGTCCGGACAACAACCAATGAAAAAAATCGCCCATCATCAGAAATCCGTCGGCGATTTCGAGCGAAGGTTCGCCCGCTAATCGAGCCGAGACCAATTGGTACAGCGTATTGATCTCCATGAATTGCAGCCCTGTCACCTCGAAAATCTCTTTTCGGGGAACGATTTCCCAGGCACGCTGCATCATCCCTCGTGTGCGGGGATCGCGGTAGTGACGGACCGGGCCGGTCATCTGGTCCTGGTCGTCGACCAAAA
>NZ_ANOG01000907.1 GCF_000346295.1 Rhodopirellula maiorica SM1
TTAAATCAACAGGCCGCTAGCGCCAAAGCGGCTAATATGCTGAAAGAGCTTTCGACGGGCTCGATGCGAGCGAGTTTCACTGTGTTCCACGCAGAAAATTTTGCGACAACAGAGAATAAACGCTGTTTTTACGGGATTTTCTCGGTTGTGATCCAACGAAGAGCATTCGTATACTCCGCGAGACTCTTATTAACGGGATATGACGCTTTTGGTCGGCAAGGAAGCCACCACCGATACACGTTTGACCAGGTTCAAGTGGACAACACACGAACCTGAGAGGACCGCTGCGCTTTCACGTTTCTCGAATCCGGCCCGACGCTACAGGATTTCGGTGATCGCATTGTTCGTGATGGCAGCGTGGTTGCCATCGATAGGCAATGCGTTTGACCCTGATGCCGGTATCCCGAATGCCGGTATCCTGAATGCCGGTATCCTGAATCCCGGTATCCTGAATCCCGGCGTGATGGCTGCCAGTACAAATCAGGTCAGTGCAAATCAGGTCAGTGCGGAACCGGTCCGCGTCAGCGGAAATGTGATCTATCGCTGGGCTATTGGCACATCACAGGCCTCGTTGTTAGAGGGCGATTGTGTGTTGCAACATGGCGACAAACGGATCGCAGCGGAATCGATTTTGGTGATCGTCAGCGGTGATGTCGGCCAGGTGCGCAGCGAAGTCGTGGCGGATGGCATTCATCTGCCCAATGGAACCCGTTCGGGCCCTCGCATCATCGAATTTGTGACGCTGATGGATCCCGAAGTCCAAGCGCCGCTGTACCGTGGTGCTCCGGATCAAACGCCTCGCTTGATGCAGTACCGGAAACCATCCAAACCACCGCGGCTAGGATTTGGTGCCAGCACGGTCGCGCTCGCAGCGGGCGAATCCACATCAGGAAGCGTCACCCATGCGAATGGCACCGAATCGTTTGGCAACAAATCGATAGGTTCTGTCCAACAAACCCAATATCAATCCTCACCACTTCAACAACCCAACTTTGCTGATCCGGTCTTTGCCGACCCGGGTATCAATAGCGGTGCGTTCCAACGGGCACAGCAACCCGAACAACAAGTGTTGTCGGGGCCAAGCAATTGGTCGGTCTCGCCCACTCAGGTTCCACCGCAAGTCAGTTTCGACGTTGCCCCGGGAACCATGTTGCCGTCGGATGGCTTGGCCAATTCGCCGCCCCCGATCACGATGTCCGATGGAGCGACAAGCGGTGGATTTCAATTTTTTGTCGGCGGCGGAACACGCAGCGTGGAAGTGCTGGCTCGCGGATCGACGATGCCACCCCAACTCGAAACGATCAACCGCCCCGAGTTGGGTGAAACGCTAATCGTTGCCCGTGGCGGTGTGACCGTACTCGTTCGCGACGTCACCGCTCAATTGCCGAGCGGCGAACTGATGCAGTTAGGCACCGTTTCGCTGTCGGCCGATCGCATCGTCGGTTGGCTTCCGCTTGTGACCAACCTATTTAACGGATCGACGGACCTGACGCAGGCGCAGGGCGAACTGTACCTCGAAGGCGACATCGTTGTCCGTCAGGGCGAACGAATCATTTACGCCGAATCGATGTATTACAACATCGCCACCGAACAAGGAATCGTGCTCGATGCCGAAGCGATCACGACGATCCCTAGTTATCAAGGGATCGTTCGCTTGAAAGCCGATGTGATGCAGCAGGTCGCGCGAGGCAACTTTGTCGCGTTCGACGCCGCAGTCACAAGCAGCCGGATGGGCGTCCCACGGTATTGGCTGCAGAGCGAACAATTGCAGCTGACGGATCGCAGCACCACTGTTGCCGATCCGATCACCGGGCTGCCGACGGTACGCCGCGATCCATTTGTTAGCAGCCGAGACAATTTCACGTACTTTGGCGGCGTGCCCATTTTGTATTGGCCGCGGTTCGCCACCTCGCTGCGTGAACCAACGTTCTATCTGAGCGGTGCGAGTGCGCGAAACGACAGTATTTTTGGCACACAACTGCTGCTGGACTTTAACTTGCTACAAATCCTTGGCATCGATAATCCGCCCGAAGGTTTGAAATGGGAACTTTCGACCGACTATTTAAGTGATCGCGGCCCTGCATTGGGAACAACGCTGAACTATCAATTGCCAGGACTGTTCGGCGTCCCCGGCCCGACAAAAGGCTATTTTGATGCTTGGGGAATCGACGACGATGGGACCGATACGCTCGGAGGCGACCGTAAAAATCTAACCCCCGAAGAAACCTATCGTGGCCGTGTGTTTTGGCAACATCGACAAATCATGCCGAACGATTACGAGCTTATTGCCGAGCTGGGATTCCTGAGTGATCGCAACTTCCTAGAACAGTATTACGAACAGGATTGGGACCAGAAGAAGAACCAGGACACGTCGGTGCGACTTCGTAAGTACTGGGGCAGCAACCTATTGGAACTATCTGCGCAAGCCCAAGTCAACGATTTCTTCCAAGAAACCGAACAACTGCCGTCACTCGACCATTACTTGATTGGTGGATCGCTGTTCGCAGATTTGTTTACTTGGTCGGCGCACAATCAGATCAGCTATTCACGATTAAACGCTGCGGATATTGCCACCGACCCAGCCGAAGCCGCCGCCATGTCGACGCTTCCCGGCGAACAACAAAGTTCGGGGGTCGTCGCACGCACACGGCAGGAATTGTCGTTGCCGGTTCAAACAGGCCCGATCAAAGTGGTTCCCTACATTTCCGGCGAAGCGGCTCACTATGGCGAAGCAAGCGATGGCGATTCGTTGACCCGTTTATTAGGCCAAGGCGGCGTTCGAGCAAGTTTGCCAATGTCGCGAGTCGATCCCACGATCCAAAGCAGTTTGCTGAACATCCGCGGATTGGCACATAAATTGGAGTGGAAAATTGACTACTTCTACGCCGACAGCGACACAGCGCTCGACGAGTTGCCGTTGTATGATCCGCTGGACGACCATTCACAACAACAATTCCGTCGCCGCTTTATTGTCAGCGATTATGCCGGCATGCTGCCAGCGACGTTTGACCCACGAACCTATGCACTACGTCACGGCACGCAAAAGTATGTGGTCAGCGGTAGTGATGTGATCGCCGACGATTTGCAACAAGTCCGACTCGGACTCGATCAACGTTTCCAAACCAAACGCGGTTTGCCGGGGCTCGAACGGATCGTTGACTTGTTTCATTTCAACACCGATGTGCTGTTGTTTCCCGAAGCGGACCGAGACAACTTTGGCGAGACCATTGGCCCAGCAACCTTTGACACGGCCTATCACATCGGGGATCGAGTCAGTTTGCTAAGCGATGGCTACTTTGACTTTTTTGATTCCGGCCTTCGTTCGGTCAGTGCGGGCGTGCGAACCAGTCGACCGGGCGTGGGCGACATCTACCTCGGTTTGTTGTCGCTCGAAGGGCCGATCAGCAGTACGGTGTTCCGCAGCACGATGGATTATCGTCTGAACGAAAAATGGCTGGCGTCGTCCGGGATGACCTACGACTTTGGTGACACCGGCAACATCGGCCAATCGTTCGGGATCACTCGAATCGGCGAATCTTTTTTGGTTCGCATGGGGATCAACGTCGACAGCGGACGAGACAACGTCGGCTTCGGCTTTACGATCGAACCTCGTTTCTGGCCATCCTCGCGATTGGGCAATGTGGGTGGACAATTGATTCCACCACCGGGCGTCGAGGGGCTTGAGTAATGCAATTCATCCGAACCTGGGTTATGAAGTTCGCGGTCGCGTTCCGAGGACTGGGTATCTCGCTACGCGATCAATCCAGTCTGCAGGTGCACGCGGTTGCTGCAATCACGGTGCTGACGCTGGCCGCTTATTTACAGTTTGATTGGTGGCGTTGGGCGGTGTTGGTTTTGGCGATCACGGTGGTCATCGCTGCCGAGCTAATGAACACAGCCATCGAGCGACTTGTTCGCGTGCTGCATGCGCAGCGTCATCCTGAGATCGGAGACGCACTGGACACCGCTGCCTCCGCCGTGCTGGTGACCGCAATTGGCGCGACCGTCGTCGGCGTGATTGTGCTGCTGTAGACGTTCAGTCCTTTTTCAAAGCTCGAATTTGAAATAGCGGAACTCGTCAACGGCTTGTCGAGTTATTGATCCGCGACGCGCCGGCGGCCGGGTCCCACGCGATACCCGGTGCGTTACGGCCCACGGCTCACCAGTGCGATTTGAATTTGGATTAAATCGTCAAGCTAGCTCGTTTGGTCGACAACCCAGGATCGGTAACCGTCGCTTGCCTCGGCGATCGGCAACATGATGATTTCGGGTTCATCATAGGGATGCATTTTCGCTAAACGCTCTTTCAGCTTCGGCCACACCGCAAGTGTGCTTTTGATCATCAAACGATACTCGGTGGCCAGTTCCACGTGTCCGTCCCAGCGATAAACACTCTGGATAGGACCATCAATTTGCACGCACGCGGCAAGCGATAGGGTAACCAATTCGGTTGCCAAACGTTTTGCGTCCGCTTCTAATTCAACGGTCGAGATGATCAGAGCTAGAGTGGATGAATCGTCCATCGTTTATTTTCCCTCGGCCAAAATCGCGTAAATTACTAAGCATTGATTGTAGTTCGCACTCGATTCACAATGGGTGAATCCATCGCACGAATCGTTTCATTCTTGAATTCCCGAGCCCGCACATGATCATTCGCTACTTCTCCGCCGAACGCCTGCTCGGTTTTATCGCGTTCACGCTGATCGGCACGACGCAAACTTTTGCGCAACAACCAAGCAAACCACAGCAACTCGATGTTTCGGAAGCTCAAGTCTCGCTGATCCACAACACCTTTATCGCTTCGCCGATTTCCGGCGTGGTCGAGAAGGTGCTGGTCAAAGAAGGGAACACGGTTCAACCGGACGCGTTGTTGATCCAATTGGACGACCAACGTTTTCGTACCGAATTGGAAGCGGCCGTTGCGGCTCATCAGGCGGCGAAGCTGGAAAGTGACAGCGATGTCGACGCTCGCCACGCTCGTCGTGCCAAAGAATTTCATGTTCGTCAGCTGGAACAATCCAAGCAAGCCAATTCGAAATTCCCGGGGGCAATCAGCGATTCGGAAGTCGAGAAACTGCGACTGGTCGTCGATCAAGCCACCCTGGCGATTGAGCAAGCCGAACATGAACAACAAGTCGCCATTGCTCACACCAGCGAAAAGTTAGCGGCCGTCAAAATTGCCGAACAACGCGTTCGCAATCATGCGATTCGCGCCAGCGTCGGAGGCCAAGTTGCCGAGATTACCGTCCAACCAGGTGAATCGGTCGAATCAGGCAAACCGCTGATCCGTGTCATCTCTCTGGATCCCATTCGCGTGGAATGCTTTATCGATGGGCGAAAATACGGCTCGGAACTGGTTGGACGACAGGTGAAATTTGTTTGCGAAGAACTCCCTCGAGCCAACGATGCTTCCGATCGGGCTGCCGAATTCAGCGGCAGCGTGACCTTTGTTTCCCCCGAGGTCCATCCGGTCACCGGTCAAGTCCGCTTATGGGCTACCGTCGATAACCCGCAAACGCGACTGCGAAGTGGGTTGCGAGGCCGATTGGTGATCACTGCCGAATCGATCTAGTCGTTTTGTAACGACACATTATCAGATTCGGTTCTTAGCCGACGCCGTTCGCGACGTTCGGATTGCTCCATTTCTGGTGATCGAACAGTAGGAGCAAGATTAAGAGTGGCTTGTTTCGGAACTAGTGATGGGGATAGTACCCATGATGTCCGTACCATCGGGAATGCAGCGGGCGACGATAGGTATGGTGAATATCACTTGAATGCGAAAAGCCATACAACGCCGTCTCGAGCTGACGGATCAACGGGTTCGCTTCGGACACGATCACTTCTCGCATGTGAGCCATCGCGTAAAAATCGTTCGTGCGAGCCCCATCATAACCCTGATGGTGTAGCTCGCCGTACAAACGAGAAAACAAAGATTTGGCTTGACGGACATCGCTCTTGATATGCTCGAGCAACCCCGTCGATAGGCGATTCTGCTCGGCTGCTTCGTGCAGTATCGTATGCATGTGGTGTTGCAAACGATCGACTTGATCGACATACCCTTCGATCGAATGCGAATGTTCGTAGTCCTGAGACAATTTGTGGGCGTCTTCGTGCAGATGACGAGCGACCTTGGCCAATTGGTCCGCATATTCGTCCAATTGAGCGATATTAGGAACATGAGGCGCCGAATGCCAATAATCGTGCCCCCAATCACCTCCATGTACCGGGCCGTGATACGGCTGCGAATGCAGATATTGCGGCGACGTGGATACCTGGGCATCGGCTTGGCCAGAGGCAAATGCGACCGATAACAGGGTGGCGAGAGTGAACATACGTGACATCGTGAAAGCTCCAAAATCATGGGTTGACGGATGGGAGTTTCACAACGCATGAACGATGCCAAACGGAAAAAACGGCGTTTTCCTCGTGTTTCACGCAAGCGACCTCAACGAACGCCATCGCTTTGACGACACCCAGGAGCGGTCAAACTGATGTCACTCGTGACTGAGATTGAATGATGCTTGGATGACGCGGGGATCAGGACGGCGCCAACCAAGCTTTGATGTCATCCGTACTGGGAAGATCACATTGCCGGAACTTGCTGATCCGGCCATCGGTATCGTCGTACAACAACATCGTCGCGGCCGACAATTCCGAAGCCATCGGCGTGTCGATCAAGAGTGCAGAGTCCGATGCGTTCATCCGTCCCAGGACTCGCAGTTCCAAATCGTGCTGAGACGCCCGCGGCAACCAACGAGACAATGTTTCTGCTGATCCGCTGATGACGATGGTAAACACATTAACGGCGGGCCCGTCCCGCAGACACTCTTGCAATGCGGTGGCGCCGCTGACCGCACTCGCCGCGGCATCGAGCGAAAAATTGAACGATTCATCTTGTCGCAAGTCACGAAAACGTTCGAGCGGATCGAGGACCAAAATGATGGGCGGAAAATCGCCCTCTTCCTTCATCCGTTCTTGCACGATCCCATGGATACGAACGATCTCGCTTTCGACGTCGCGAAGCTTGATGATTTTCGACCGGACTCCTGACTCACCCAACCACGGTGCCACGGACTCGCCGTCATCGACACGCGCACCGTCGAAATAGATCACCTCGGTACGCGGATCAGATTTATAGAAACTGGCGACACAGGTGGCGATGACGGCGGGCCGCGAATCGGCTGGGGCCATCACCAATAGATTGCGTCCGGTGTCACGAGTCAATTTCACGGCGACCGGAGGCCCGATTTCGACAGCTTCACCAAGCAGTCCGTAGAGTGATTTGTCCTCAGACGTGGGCACCACTTGGTTTGCCAGTGCCGGGGTCCAGCGACAAGGCCGGTTGCCCTCGAACACCACCGCCGGAGGCAGCGATTGGACGTAGCCCTGATCTCGTGTCGCAATTGCATGCAGCATCTCGCGGTGAGCGGAACCGGACAACCACGCGACTTGAAACGGTTGGTTGCCTTCGATCAAACCACCGGCATCATTGTAGATTGCTTCACCAGGCCGGTTGATCAATCGAGCCGCGGTGTTGTCATCGGCGAGAATCAACGCGGCGTCGGCTTCACTGCACTGCATCGCGATCCGCACGGCCATTTGACCGAGCGTTGCCCGTGGCAACGAATAAGCGCCTGCCAACGATTGGCTGCTCAAAATGACATGCATCCCAAATGAACGACCTTGGCGGACCAAGCGATCCAACAACATTGCACAATCGCCTGCCAAGCGGTCATCACGAATGAACAGCTCTTGAAACTCGTCGACGACCAACATGATGCGAGGCATCGTTTGCCCGCTCTTTTTGCGATATTCCCCTAGCTCCTGAACCCCAGCTGCCCGAAACTTCTCGCCTCGCTGCTGCAGTTCCTCATCTAAACGCTGCAGCACACTGCGACCAAATTCCCGTTCACTCTCGATTCCGATGACCCGGGCATGTGGAAAGCTCGCGTCGGCATACGGTTTAAACTCGACGCCTTTTTTGAAGTCCAGCAGGTAATACTGCAACTCATCAGGCGTATAGCGGTACGCCCCCGACGTGATGATCGCGTGCAGCAGCGTACTTTTTCCTGATCCGGTTTTCCCGGCAATCAACACGTGTTGACGGACGCCTTCGCCTAAATCGAGCGGCAGATGTCGATTGGCTCCCTGGCTGCCGATTGGAATATTGATGCGGTCGGCGGTCGAGCCACCGGCGGCTTGGCTGTCTTTTAGAATATCCGCCAACGGTATTTCGACTCGTGATGCGGCGACTGCCGCTTTGCCGACTTGATCAACCATCGCCGACCGCAACTTGATCGGCGGTGAAGGATCGGGTTCAAAGGGCAAATCATCCAAACCATTCTGAATGACTCGCCATTCGCCATCGTCGTTCAGGTCGATCCGCAGCAGTTTATCGGTCTTCGGCAATGGGGTTTCCGACGGCCAAGGCTTGGATTTGTCACAAACGATGACACAAAAAATGCCACAACGCAGCCCGCTTTCGAGAAGCGCCTGCAGGTGTTTGTAGCCATCTCGCGTCAGCCCCTCGGGGAATCCAATCGATGCGATCACTCGATAGGGTTCGGCCATCGACCCCGCGAGTTCGTTGTAGTCTTCGATCCGCTGAAATCGATCTCGCAAACTCGATTGCAATACATCTTCGACGTGTTGCGCGATTTCGCCAAGCCGCTCGGTGATTTGTGTTTCGCTTGTCCAAACGCGATGTCCGACCAACGATGGGTCGTGATCGGTCAGCGCCATAAAGCTGGTAAAGTTCTGGCCGCGTCCCACCGGGTCAATCAACGTCAACTTGGCTCGACCGGGTGCCGAGCCGGTCAAAACACGCCACAACACTTGGTGAGCGACATCAATGGCTTGATCGAACGCGGATGAGTTTGCCGAGATCAACAAACCACAATGCAGTCGACGGTGCAGCACGACCGGCAACGATTCGGGGACGTTGATATCTGCCAACGTCATCGAATTACCCGCCGATTCGGTGGACCCAGGCGACAAATTGTTCATTGTAGTCGGGCTTCCATTTTGACTAGCCGACGTATCGAGAACATGGCGTAAGCGGCGATCCACCTTCAATCGTCCGACCGGAATAAAGTCGGTTGTCGCGGAGCTCGGGCAATCGCCATCGACCACGTCTTGCCAATCGGGGAATCGGGAACGCACACGCGTCGTGCTCTCGGAAATACGGCGGAGCCCACGCTGGACACCGTTTTCGAGTCGCTCGACCAAACGAGTGCGTTCCGCATCCCGTCGCTCGGCTGCGGCGAGTCGCTGCTGGGTCAACGTTTGTTCGGTATCGGCCAAATCGGTCGATATACGACTGGCCAACGAATCGGCTTTGGCCAGCATCGTTTCGCTAACTCGATTCCAGGCCGATTTGTATTCATTGTTGGCGTGGCTGAGCGCTCCGAGCAACTTTTGTTTGGCTTGTTCGCGTTCGGTATTAATCGTTTGTTCGAGCAGGGTGAGTTGTTCGGTCCGCCAACGAGCCGCAGCTTCAAGATGGGCATCACGTTGATTCAGCAGTTCCACCTCAGCTTCTTTGGCAGTCCGAGCCGCAATTTTCCGTCCCGCTTCGGCTGCTTCTTCTGCCGCCTCGGCGATTCGTTCGACCACCGGATGCAATTGACGCGTCATCCGTTTTAGCGGCATCATCAGCAGCAAAAAGATGGTGAATCCGATCACTCCTGCGATAGGGACCCCGGCCGCCATCGGTATCCACGGCGGATCGAACTTCATCATCAACACCGCCAGCGCCCAGATTACGATAAAGACACCAACGCCGGCGGGCAGATAAAACGAATCGACGATTTTGGACGCCGCCCCGGTCTGCATTTGCGCGACGGTTTGTTTACAGCGCCGCGTCAATGTATCGATCGCTTCGAGCGATTCGCGGACATCGTGCGGCGCGGGCAACCGCTGATTGTCTTCGGGCGTTTCCGCCGGCGGCACTTCGGGAAGCCGATCCAATCGTCGCAACGTCAGCGCTCGAGCCCATTCCAAGTCGCCATAAATCCGATTCAGCGATTGATCGATCTGTTCAATTTCTTTGTCACGGTGGATACCGGGTTTGTCTTTGCGTTCGTTGTATTGATGGTGAATCGCAGTACAGCGTGCTTTGACTTTGCGTTCGATCGCATCTTTCCAGACACTCGCTTTTTTGCGATAGACCGCCCCGAGCCGATTCAGTTCTTGGCGGTTTTTGATCGCAAACGCTTCGTATTGGCTCGTCAGCTTCTCTTCTTGTTCGTCCCACTCCACCAACATGCCACGACGCAGATGCCGACAAGCATCCGTTTTAACCGCCCGCTGCGAACCCAACGTCGTTTCTTCGTTTTCGCTTTCCTTGGCATGCCGTTCGACCAACGATTGATGTTCTGCCACGCTCGAGCGAAACCGATCTTCCAATCCCTCCAACAAACGACGCTGGCGAATGGGATTTAACAGTCCAGCTGGACCAACCGATGAATCTTTCATTGTTCGCAGCGTTTTTGAAGGGGAGATAGACGGTTCTCGGGGCCAGTCATCACATCATTCTAACCTGTCTGGACTGCCCGCATCATCTTTAAGTGCCTCATCGGCACGCCGAATCACGTCACAAAACTCTTGCAATGCCGCCGACACGCGGCTCAAACTGGGTCCGATCGTCGTCAAATGCTGTTGCTCGAATTGGCGACAACGATCATCAAGCCAATCCTGGCGAACCTCGCTCCACAGCCGCGAAAATTCGGTGAAATCTCGCTTGATTCGATTTTCCGCGTCCTGGATAGGACCTAGTTTGATTGCCATCACACGTCCGACGAAGGATTGAAGGTCCGCAACATCTTGCGTCCCTTGTACAGATTGAATACGTCTCCGGGCGTCAACGGCCGCGTTCGTCCTGCGACCGCTTGGTCGATCGTTTCCAAACCATCGGTCACGACGACACACTCGGTCGAGTCGCGAACCGCCGTGAACACGCCCGCTTGTTCATCCAAGAAAAAACCAAGCAGCGCCGGTTTGATCTCTTCGTATTCTAATGCCTCGAGATGCTTGACGTTAGTCCTTCAGTGGCGTCGTTGTTGAGCG
>NZ_ANOG01000908.1 GCF_000346295.1 Rhodopirellula maiorica SM1
CTATCGTGGAATTTGATTCCAAATTGAGTACGACATCGTTACCGCTACCGCCCACGTAGCTGATCGTGGCCTCAAGACCAGAACCTAAAAAGTCTTCGATTGTCGCTCCTTCGGCGAGTCCGGCAAAAGTACCGGTCACGGCATCAGTTCCATCGTTTCTGATGATCGTAAAAGAGTTGCCTGGACTCGGCGAGAAACCGTTGAACGTTCCGGTGATCAACGTCACATTGGAACTGATCGTGACGGTCCCTGTCACATTGACCTGGTCATGATTGTTGCTGGCATCTCCTGGAGCAATGCCGCCAATCTCAACGGTGTAGATGTCATTATTCGCGAACGTGAAATCGCCGACCACCGTCAAGATCCCCGGTGACTGACCGGGCGATACGTCTCCGATCAAATTAACCGTCGGTGCGGTAATGTCGGTGCCTGCGTTGTCGCTAATCGTACTGCCAGTGATCGTTACGGGGTCGTTCAGCGTGATTGTGTCGATGTCGACCGTCCCCGTGCCGTTGACGAGATCACCGATCGTAATCGAGTTGAAGCCATCGACGAGAATCCCAAGTTCGGCGTCGGTGAGACTTAGCGACGCCCCCGTGCTGCCACCGAGTTGAATATTTCTGCTAGCTGTCAGCGGTTCAAGAATCAGATCCCCCGTCGACTGGATTGCACCGCCAACAAATGACAATTCATCAGCTGTCAGTGTTAGATTCCCGGTTGCTAGTGGTCCGCCAATCACGCTGCCGCCTCCAACAACGATGTCGGAGGACAGCGCAAAGATGTCAATATCTCCACTGCCGATGGAGATCAGATTTCCACTCGAAGAATCTGAGAGTCGAACGCCGGAGTGTGTACCGCCTGTGCCGAGGATCGACATCGTTCCGGTTGCGACTTGGATTGTGGCAGAATCGAAGAGATTGACGCCAAATTCACCCGATGATCCATCACCGTCAATGTTAATAGCGCCCGCATCCGCTTCGATCCGTGTTGAGGCGTCATGCAGTTGCACACCGTCGGCCCCCACTCCGCCGGCTAGTCCAGCGATGTGGATTTGTGCCGCGTCGACCGTCGTCCCGGTGGATGTCACCGCTGCGGCATTAAATAGTCGCACTCCATGGAACCCACTCAAATTTTCCCCAATTATTTCGATGTCTCCATTGATCGATGTCACGATGGCACTGTTGCCGATCACGACACCTTCGCTGCCATTGACGCCGCCTACGGATCCGCCGGTGCCTTGGATGCTCAGGCTAGCGCCATCTGCGGTAGTGCCCAACGATCGTACTGCTGCATTGTTGGTGATCACGACGCCATCATCTGCCAATGTCACACCGTTGATCAACACGATTCCGACTTGCGAGGTCACCTCGGTACCGACACCATCCAGCCGAAGACCGTCCGCGCCGACGCCCGCTCCCGCCTGGCCAACCAAGATGATGGCTCCCCCGCCCGTCGATGTTTGGGTGGAACTAATCACAGAACCACCGTCGACAACGATGCCGTGATTATCCGCCGTAGTGCCGCCGATCCCCGATAACGAGATCGCTCCACCACCACTGGTGGTAATGTCGGCATCGCTTAATGCTAGGCCGACAAAGTCACCGGTTGTCGTTCCGGCAACATTGGCAGAGATATTGACTCCGCCATCGACCGTCGAAATGCTCGATCCTGATGACATGGTAATGCCGCCGCTGGCGACCAAAGTCACCTGGCCAAATCCGCTGGAGACGATATCGGATGTCGAATTAGGGATGTTGATCGACAGTGCGTTGACCGTCAAAGATTTATCAACCGCCAATGCAACAGTGCCGTTCAAGTTGACCGTGTCGCCGCCGTCGCCACCGACAATCGAAATGTTGGCTGGGTAGCTAGCAGCAAGACCACCAACGTTGATCACATTGACTCCGGTGTCGCCAGCGTTAACGGTCAATGTTCCCGAAGGATTGTTGAAGGTTGTCGCTTCGCCGCCGACGTTTGAGTCGACGGTCGTTTGGCCGCTGCCGGCATCCGTGACGGAAATCGTTTCAGCTGTCGTGCTGTAGTTCAGCATGACATCGGTAGCGTTGACATTCGAAGTGATCGGTTCTAGACCGGTATAGGTGATCGTCGACGTACCGGTGATTTCGATCGAACCATCACTGTTGTTTGTGTAATTGAAGGTCACATCCGAAAACGTTCCGCCACCGGTCAGAATCAAAGCGTCACCATTGGTCGTTTGCCCTCCACCGTCGAACGTAATCTGCTCGGTGAAAAGACCTCCGCTGTAATCAACAGTCAATGTGTCATCACCGCCGAGAGAGTCAACGATGATCCCGCCGCCGCCGACCAGACTGGTTATAGGAATTTCGACCGTATTGGCGTCGACCTCGTTCGCGCCCGTTCCGGCGGCGAGTGTATTGTTCGGATCATAGACACGAATGTTGGCGCCGTTGATGCTTATCGTCAGAGTGTCGTTGCTGGTGCCGCCATTGGTGTCTTGAATCAGCAAGTCGTTGGATCCGTTCAGACCGACAGTGGTTTCCCGAATTGCCGGCGGATTGTCGTCGTCAACAATCGTCGTCGTCTGCTGCTGAGTCCCGTTTTCGGTGCCTCCGGTGACGGAATCGATGTCGACGATTATTGTTTCGGAGTCGTCATCGACGCCGTCCTGGACGGCGGTGACCTTCACCGTGCCTGTCAGACTGCCGGCCGGAATGACAATGGAATTCGCACCGCGTGTGTAGTCGTCGGTCAGTGTCGCCGTTCCGCTGAAGCCCAGGTTGATCGTCACGACTTCACCCGTGATCTCTGACAACGTCGCGGTGAAGGTGGCCACCCCTGCCGCTTCGGGAATGCTAGCACTATCAAGCGACAGCGTTACCGATGGGTTGGTCGACTGCAATTCGAACGCACCGACATCGGTATTGCTGCCGACGACTCGCGGGAAACCGGCGCCGCGCTGATCACTGACTTGCGTCGAACTCGTGTCTCCTGCATTGATCGCCAAACTGTCGGGAAGTAACGCATGCGTTTGCGTCATCCCGCCGTTATTGGCGAGCGAGTCAAGCCCGGCCGAGACGCCGGTCTGGTCGGTGATTTGAAGGAACCCAGGGGTCGCGTTGCCGGAACCGATCAGGTTGAAGCCGAAACTGGTAAAGGTATTTCCGCCGCCTCCCGTATTTCCGACATCATCGCCCGTGTTGTCGGCAATGATGCTCGACAGCACGTTGATATTAGCGGCAACGCCGGCACCGTTGTTAAATCCCGTAACGCCGCTGCCCGCTGTGCCACTATTTCGAGTAATTGTGCTGTGATTGATGTTAAACGTACCGTCGTAGACGAATACCCCGCCACCATCCGCATTGGTTGATACATTGCCGGAGATGGTCGAGTTAGTGACCACGCCCGTGAGCCCCGCCGAAGCAAACAACAGGCCCCCGCCAAAATCGGCGCTCCTATTAGACGAGATCGTACTGGAATCGATCATCAGGTTGCCGTTGATCACAAGTACGCCGCCGGTCACGCTGCTGGCACCGCCGGCAACGTTGTTGGAAACCGTGCTATCCGTCATCGTGAGCTCGCTCCCCAATGCATAGATGCCCGCAGCAGCAGCATCGGTCGTGGTGTTGGCGTGTATCGTGCTGCGGCTGATAATGACGTTCGCATTCGTCGCCGCGATCCCACCACCGCTAACGTTGCTTGCGGCGGTGGCGTTTCCGGTGATCGTCGAATTGGCAACTGTCAATGAACCTTCGAATTGAGAAATACCACCTCCTTCAGCCGCTGCCCCCGTCGTCGAACTGCCGCTGACCACACTGTTGCGCAACTGAAAATTACCGGTTGAGCGAATGGCGCCACCTCGGAAACCTGCGGCCATGGTTCGGCCGTTTGTGAGCGTCAAACCATCAATCGTCACATCCTTGCTTTCGGGCAGATCAAACACACGAAAGGCGTTATTGGCATCGATGGCCAATGTGGACGCGCCAAGTCCCGTCAGTGTCAGATCATCAGCGATCGCCAATTGCTCGATCGCCAGCGTGATCGTCCCGCCGTGGAGCGACGCGTCAAACGTAATTGTGTCCACACCACTACGGTGATTGGCCAAATCGATCGCCTCTCGCAACGACAAATTATTCGTCGAGTAATCTCCATCGACCGTATCGGAATTCGTATCAACGACAATCGAATCAGCGGTCACGATCACGACCTGATGGTCTTCGACTTCCCCGTCGGCTGCCGCACCGGTCACCCCTAGGCCACCCGCGGTGCTTACGCGGAATCGGGCATATGAGAAGCCGTTTTCGATATTAGTGCCAGTGTCTTGCGGCACTGCAAAATCCACCACGTAAGTGCCGTCGATCGTTCCAAGATCAAAGTTCGTGACGATCTGTTCGCCAGCATCGTCCCAGTCACCATCTCGGTTAAAATCGATCCACGCGTCAAGCCGGTTGGATGTCGGATCGGCATTAGATAACTCGATGGACACTGAGCCGGTTGATGCACTCGTTGAGGATGCAAAGAGGACAGGCGACAGCAATTTGACGCCGTTTTCGTCATCCGAACCATTGCCATCATCAAAGGTGGCATCGGCTGAATTGACGCCGTCCAATTCTGCTTGAGCAAACCCGCCAAACCGCGGCCCGCCGACCGTGTGGCGAGCTCCGTCGTCAGCAAGCGACACAGGATAAGAGCTGGCAAATCCGCTTTGCGTCAGGTTCGGCGCATCACCAAAATCGAAAGTTGCCGCACCGTCATTATCGGTAATCGAAACACTATCGGATGCTTGCAGTTGCGTCAGCCCCGTGTTCACGCGGGCGACTCGAATGTCCGACCCACCGCCTGCCAGAATCAACAAATCGCTGTCCGATGCTATCGCCGTGCCGAACGCGCGCTGGTTAGAACTATTGCCGACGGAGAAGGTGAGAATGCCATCACCATCAAAAGTTGTGTCGAGCGTCCCGTCCGCGTTGAATCGTGTCATCGCGATCTGGTTTTGTATCGGGTTGAACCGATCAAGCACTCCGACCGCAATGATCTTTCCGTCCGGCTGGAACGCGAGCGAGTCGACGTATTCGTCTTCGCCTGGCGGCAGACTGACCACCACCATGCCGTCGCCACCAAAGTTTGTATCGAGTAGACCTTGGGGCGTCAGCAGTGCGATTGCAAAATCGTTTCGAGTGGTATTGTTGAAGGCGGATCCCCCCAACGCAATGCGACCATCTTCGTCGACGGACATCGAAAAAATCGGCCCGCTGTCGTTGTCAAATTGAATGCGTGTCGAGCCTATCGTGCCAAATGACGTGTCGAGCGTACCGTCGGGGAAGGCACGAATGACCGTGCTCCATTCATTGGAATTCCCAACCAATAGAAACTGATCATTCGGCAGCACTTCGATGCTGGCTGACATTGCCCCGAATTCCCAAAAACTTTTCAGCCCGCCAGTTCCGAAAGACGAGTCAAACGTACCTTCGCTGTTGAAGCGAAGCACATGCATTTGCGCCGCCCCAAAGTTCTCCAGCGCCGCGAGCACCTGCCCATCCGAATTAAGACCGATGTCCACAATCCCTGACGACCGTATCGAAGAAAAATCCACCAATCCGCTGGTACCGTACGTCGTGTCGATCGTACCATCGACATTGAATCGTGCCAGGAACGGAGTTCGTCCGTTGTCACTCGTTTCACCGGCCACCAGTATCTTTCCATCCTCCTGAATGGCGATCGAAGTCGGTGAGGTATTTGCACCTACCGACGTGAATACCAAGCCATTGGTGCCAAAGGACGCGTCGGACGTGCCGTCTGCGTTCAACCGCTCCAGAAGAAATTGGTTCGCGTTGAAACCTTGCGATGCCACCACGATCTTGCCGTCGGTTTGGACTGCAATGCCACCCAGCGGTCCGATCGAGTTGCTGTCGGACATGTTTAACTGCGTTGTCACCTGCCCCGACGTACCAAACGAAGTGTCGACTCCCGCCGTCCCATCGGCGACACCCCCGTCGACCGATGCAATAATTGTGACATTCTGAGTTCCATCGGCCGCAGTGTCGTCGATGGCATCCAGATCGACGGTGACGGAGGTCATTCCCGCAGGAATGGTCGCCATCGTTTGAATTGTCGCCTCGGACCGATCGCTGCTCGAGAGTATCACATCCAGCTCATTGGTCGTGTCCGTACCGCGCGTAATTGTGACGGTCGTTGCGGCAGCGCCATCAGCTTCGGAAATCGTGCCATCAGCAATCGACACGGTTAGATCGGCTTGCGGAATCCCTTCACCGGTCACGTCAAAGTTGTAGGGATTCTCGTCAGCATCGTCATTGACGATCTCAATCGTTGCGGATCGAACACCATCGGCCGAAGGAGCAAATTCCAGCGAGAATGTTTCGGAGCCTCCGGCGCTGATGGTGCCAGAAACGAAGCCGGTGACACTAAAATCGGAGGCATCCGCTCCGCTAATATTGATTGCCGAGATCGTAAGCAGGTCTGCCCCGGTGTTTTCAATGGTAAATTGATGAGACGAGACCGGGGGTGCTCCCGTAAACGCCTGTCCAAAATCGGTTCCCTCTGCCGCGTCGGGAGTTACATCGCCGTCCGCAATATCGATGGCAGGCGTTCCTCCCTGCACGTTGATTTCCGGCATTGCACTGCCTGCACCGGCCAGAAGCTCGCTAGCGTTCTCGAATGTCCACGCCCCGCGTCCCAACATCCCGGCCAACAAGACATCGTCAACCGCGTTGTATATTAGATCGTAGACCAATGCATTGGGCAGGTTCGATCCAACCTCGGCCCAAGTTCCTAGTGCATCGATTCTTGAAACAAACACGCCTTGGCTGGCACCCACGACCAACGCGCTGACCGCGCCGGAAACAAACGCGATCGTTTGCAACCTTTCGCCAGCAATCGCTGCTAGACTGCCGGTGATATCAGCCCATGTTCCGCCTGAATCGGTCGTTTGATAGACACTCGTGTCGTCGACCGCAAATGCGTTGGACCAATCGTTGGTGTTCATCACGACGTCGTTGATATCGTCGCTGCTACTCGTATTGGGATCCGTCTGATTGACGGTGCCGGAACTGGTGCGAATGAAGACATCGTCGCGTTGGGCAATGTAAAAGGCATCTGGGTTGGCGATCCCGCCTTGCGATCCGCCGTAGTCGCCAGCATCTTGCAGGAAGCCAGACGTCGAACTTGTCAGCTGCTGCATTGTGTCCCCCTGGTCCAGCGATTCGTAGATTCCGTTGGCCCCGACAAATAACAGACGACCACCGGCAACGTTGTTGCCGAAGACGGGAGTTTTGAATTGGGGAACAAACTCGGAACCGCTGGTAACAACGGTGCTTGGAAAGCTGGTTTCCAGCAGGTTGTTGTTGGCGTCCCAGCGTGTCTTTCGAAAACCTCCCAGATTCTGGGAACTGCTGTAGCGAAGCGATTCATCGACTCCGGACAAGGAAATCGTATCGACCGTCGCGTCACCACCGTCGCCGCCAGATAGGAAATCCCAAACCTTGCCGCCAGGCGTTTGCTGATAGTGTGTGCCGTT